>JBAZGO010000003.1:0-11394 GCA_041652995.1 Prolixibacteraceae bacterium | reverse complement strand
AGGATCGACAGAGTATACTTCGGCCACACGGATGTATACATCTTTCTGTTTCTGAAATATTTTTCGGAGAGGAAAAAGTATCGAACTGGGTTCAATTCCTGAACTGGCAACCTGATAAAATAAAGGTTGGAACTGATGGTAATTGTTTTTGTCAATCAAAACAATCTGATAACCTGAACCGACCAGCTTCTGAGCTAATTTTAAGCCACCAAAGCCTGCTCCAATTATGACGATTCTTTTTTGAGCTGTTTCCGGAATATTTACTGGCATTGTTTTTTGTTTTGGCCGATGAAAAAATCACCGGATTTAATTTTGTGTTTTACGGCATGTTTAAAACGTTTATGCGCCAGCTAATGTTTGTAAAAAGTATAAATAAATATTTAACCTGAAGGCTTTCGTTTGGCTTTAATTGGGTAATTTTCATGGTGAAACTTGCAATTGATTTATGTGTTTATTTCAGTAAATAAACAGATTAAAGTGTACGAAAGAAATGAAATCGGATTATACAAAAACCAGGGCTGTGCTTTTAGCTTTGAGATATAAAGATAAGTGTTAATTTCACGTTTTATTTCTGAAGCTTTTCCTTCAGAGCGAAAATAACCTGATCAAATCAAGACCTAAACTAAATAGGCCAAATGAAAAGTATTTTTGCTGATAATGGACAACCTGGAACCTGAAATTTGAAACTTGGAATAAATACTTGTTATGCTTGAAAAATTAAAAGGAGATGTTTGTAAAGCCAATCTCGATTTGGTAAAACACGGGCTGGTTATTTTTACGTGGGGAAATGTGAGTGGTATCGATCGGAAATCAGGTTTGGTTGTAATCAAGCCAAGTGGCGTTTCGTACGATGCAATGAAACCGTCAGATATGGTTGTGCTTGATTTAAATGGGAATAAGGTCGAAGGCGACCTGAAGCCTTCGAGCGACGCAGCGACTCATCTCGTTTTGTACCGAAATTTCCTGAATATTGGCGGAATTGTTCATACACATTCGGAGTGGGCAACGAGTTGGGCTCAGGCCGGTAAAGGAATTCCGGCGGTTGGTACAACGCATGCCGATTATTTTTATGGCGAAATTCCCTGCACACGCAAAATGACTTCCGAAGAAATTCGTGGTGAATATGAACTGGAAACCGGAAACGTGATCATCGAACGCTTCGAAGGTTTGGATCCTGACAGGATTCCTGGTGTGTTGGTTAATAATCATGCGCCGTTTTCGTGGGGAAAAGATGCTGATGAAGCAGTGCACAATGCTGTTGTTTTGGAGGAAGTGGCGAAAATGACTTTCCGGAGTTTTCAGTTAAATCCTGAAACAAAAATGGACCAGGTGCTGCTCGACAAGCATTTCTTGCGGAAGCACGGAAAGGACGCCTATTATGGACAAAAATAATTTCAAACTCTATATTAACAGTTAAACAAATTAATCTTTAAACTATATCAAATGACTCAGGCAAAATACACCATCGGGCTTGATTACGGTTCCGATTCTGTTCGTTCGCTTATTGTGAATGTTGAAAACGGCGAAGAAGTTGCCAGTGTGGTTTTTGAATATCCGCGCTGGAAAAAACAATTGTACTGCGACGCCCCAAAAAATCTGTTCCGTCAACACCCAAAAGATTATCTGGAAGGCTTGGAATATACCATTGTTGAAGCCTTGAAACTGGCTCCGGCCGGTGTGGCTGAAAATGTGGTTGGTATCTCGGTCGACACAACCGGATCGACACCGGTTCCGGTTGACGAAAAAGGTACTCCGCTTTCGTTAACGCAGGGGTTCGGGGAAAATCCGAATGCCATGTTTGTGCTTTGGAAAGATCATACCGGCGTAAAAGAGGCCGATGAAATCAATCAATTGGCCAGAGAATGGTCGATCGACTTTACCAAATTCGAAGGTGGAATTTATTCTTCGGAATGGTTTTGGGCCAAATTGCTGCATGTGATCCGCGAAGATGCCGGTGTTTACCGCGCTGCCTATTCGTGGGTTGAACATTGCGACTGGATTCCTGCAATACTTACGGGCAATACAAATCCAAAAACCTTGAAACGATCGCGCTGTGCTGCCGGTCACAAAGCCATGTGGCACGAAGCTTTTGGCGGACTTCCAACTGACGAATTCCTTGAAAAACTCGATCCGCTGCTGAGTGGACTGAAAGATCGTTTGTTTAAAGAAACTTATACCTGCGATATTTCCGCCGGAACTTTAACTCCGGAATGGGCTGCGAAACTTGGCCTTTCAATCAAAGTTAAAGTTGGGGTAGGAGCGTTTGATGCACATTTGGGAGCATTGGGCGCTGAAATTGAACCGTATTACCTGAGCAAAGTGATGGGAACATCGACTTGCGACATGCTGATTGCTCCCATGGAAGAAGTTGGCGACAAGCTGATCAGCGGAATTTGCGGCCAGGTCGACGGCTCGATAGTTCCGGGAATGTTGGGCATGGAAGCCGGGCAATCAGCTTTTGGCGACATTTATGCCTGGTTCAAAAATGTACTGCTTTGGCCTTCAGAAAAAATAATAAACGCAAGTATTTTGCTCGATGAAGAAACCAAAGCAAAGATGATTGACGAAATTTCGTCGAAAATTATTCCTGAACTGACCAAAGCAGCAGAACTGATTCCGATTGAAGACAGCAGCATTGTTGCACTCGACTGGATGAATGGCCGTCGCACACCGGATGCCAACCAGAATCTGAAAGGTGTTATTTCGGGCCTGAACCTGGGATCGGATGCACCGCGTATTTTCCGGGCATTGGTTGAGGCTACGGCCTTTGGGTCAAAAGCAATTGTCGATCGTTTCATCAGCGAAGGCGTTCGTATTGATGGCGTAATTGCATTGGGCGGTGTGGCTAAAAAGTCACCATTCGTCATGCAAATTGTGGCTGATGTGTTGAATATGCCAATCAAAGTGGCCCGTTCCGAACAGGCTTGCGCGCTGGGATCGGCCATGGCTGCGGCTGTTGTCGCCGGAATTTATCCTGACACTTCAGTAGCTCAGAAGAAAATGGGTGGTGGTTTCGAAACAACCTATTTCCCCATTCCTGAAAATGCAACCAAATACCAGGCTTTGTACGCCAACTATTTAAAATTAGGCGAACTCATCGAATTTGGAATGAAATAGTCTTACCGATTCTTAAAAGAAAAGAGTCAATCCAGAGCGAGATGCTTCCGGTTGACTCTTTTCTTTTTTCAAAATCCCGTATTATTCATATTTGGAAGGTGGTACGGAAATCGAAAATAAGTAGTTCCCTTCTTTGTCCTTGTAGTAATAGTTTATGATGATTTTATGATCTCGCATGTATTTCATGTCAGGACTCGATTTGATGGTATTTGTAATCGTTGGTTCGAGATACGTTTTTATCGCTGTGGTATCGATCTTATCCTTTTCAAGGGTTAAAAGCGTATAGTTGTACTGAAAAATGTTTTTGGGGAGCGATATCGCATTGTCGAGACGCGTTTCTGCATCTACCATAACCGGACAATTTTTATTAATCTCACTGGCCACTTTCATCATCACGTTGTCAATTGCAGGTGCTTTGAAAAACAGTTGCTGAACTACAAAGTATGAAAGACCAAAACTAACGGCATAAACAAGCACAATCAATATTGTTTTCCCTTTGCCTGATTTCTTTACAGGCTTCACTGCTACGGCGTTATCTGCATTTTCTGTTTTATTTTTAGGCAATTCATAACCGCAACTGGAACAATATTTATAATTGGCCGGGTTCTCTGTTTCGCAGGTTGTACATTTTATCTTTTCCATCTGAGCTTATTTGAATTGGTTGTTGATTTTGGGTAATACAATAATATTTAAAACCTGCTTAATTTAATGCATCATTTTAGCACAATTTCAGAAAATATTTCAGGTTAAATGAGTGAGACTGTGGTTCCGGAAACGAACTGATTTGAAATTACAACGTCGAACTGATCCCGGGCTTTTGTCGGGAGAGAGCTTTGGGCTTTATTTCCTGTCCTTCGGGCCAATCAAAAAAAAACAATCCTTCTCTGATACCTCATCCGCTTATCCCGAGGTATTTCATTGTTCGCAACAATGAAATTAATGCAGAAAGGCTTCCAATTAAAACACCAATTTCATCATTGTTTGGTGAAGAATGTGACGTCCAACCATTGAGTTCTGAACGTACTGAAAATAAGACTTTTAAGCTTTAGACTTGAGATATACGTAAAACACGTTTGAGATATACGTATATCTCGTTTGAGTTATACGTATATCTCTGTTGAGTTATACGTATATCTCGATTGAGTTATACGTATAACTCTGCGAACATATATGGTTAAGTAATAATGAATCAATAAGCGTTATATTTTTCAGGAAAATACATCTGAAAAAACACGATTTGAATTAGGCTTCAAAACAACGTTAAGTAGCAGGAACATTTAAGTATTGAATTTTATAAACGACTCACCCAACGTCAGGAGAGGTAGGATAAAAAAACAAATTAAACCGCAACACGATCTATTATATTGGCAATGCTTGGAATGAATCATTTTGTAATGGCTCCGATAAACTCCTGAAGCTCATTTCCAGGTTCTGTTTTTATCTGATTTTTTAACAGCTTTTGAAAATGTTTTATTGTGACTTGTGTTGCATAAACACTTATCTTTACCCATCAAATAGTAAATCACCAAAAAAACACCAACGCATGAAGAAATTAATTGTATTAATGCTCATTGCCGGAATGATTGTTTCGTGTTCGGCGCCCAAAAAAGAATTTACACCTTCCTACACCAAAGCCGATTTTGAAAAGGAAGTAAATGGCAAACCAACTACTTTGTTTACGTTGAGAAACGACAGCGGTATGGTGGTTACCTTAACCAATTACGGTGCAAAAATCGTTTCAATATTTGTTCCTGATAAAGATGGGAACATGGAAGATGTGGTTTTAGGCTATACAAACATCGACAATTACGTGAACGGCGAAGCCGGTTTTGGCGCTGTTGTTGGTCCGTATGCGAACCGTATTGCCAATGCCCAGTTCGAAATTGATGGTGAAGTTTATCATTTACCTCAAAATAATATGCAGGCGTGCTTGCATTCCGGTCCCGATAGTTTTTACCGCCAGGTGTACGATGCCAAAGAAGTTCAGACCGAAGATGGTCCAGCAGTTGAAATGACCTTAACAAGTCCGGATGGACAATGGGGATTTCCCGGCAATAAAAACGTAAAAGTAACTTACACGCTGACTAAAGACAACGGTTTGAAAATCGATTACGAAGCAACAACCGATAAATCCTGCTATTTCAATTTAACCAACCATGTTTATTTTAACCTGAAAGGTGAAGGAATTGGCGATATATTGGATCATGTACTTGTGATTGATGCCAATTATTCAACAGCAGTGGCCGATTCTCAACTGATTCCAACCGGAGAAATTGCCGACATTCGCGGAACTGCAATGGACTTTACAGCTCCTCATGTTATTGGCGAACGCATCAATGATCCAATGCCACAGCTTAGAATGGGCGGCGGTTACGACCACAATTATATTCTAAACAAAGATCAGAATGGTCACGAAATGACTTTCTGCGCCAGTTTGTTCGAACCTGCTTCGGGCCGTTACATGGAATGTTTTACAACCGAGCCTGCCGTTCAGCTTTACACTGGCAACTTTCTGAAAGGAAATATTATCGGAAAACGTGGAAATCCATACAATTATCGCAACGGAATTTGTTTGGAAACTCAACATTATCCCGATTCGCCACACCATCCCGAATTCCCGAATACATTGGTGAAACCGGGTGAGACGTTGAAATCGACAACGATTTATAAATTCTCAATTAAGCAGTAACTTTTGCGGCCAATGAATAAAAGGGAGTAAAATTACTTCAGATAAAATCTAATTGAAATCCCGATTGTTTGCGCAGCCGGGATTTCTTGTTTTAAAGCATTGGCGATGCCGTTCGTCAAAAGATTCATTCTGAATAATTTGTATTCCTGAAAATGCTAAATTTGCCCTGAGCAACTATTCAAAAGGTCCAGAACCTATTCGGGCATCAATTGTTTCATCAAAAACTAAATTAAGATTTTCACTATGAAACCAAAAACAACTTCTCCCTTCATTCAATCGCATTCGGCAGCTTTACGTATTTGGCACTGGCTAACTTTCCTTGTAATTACAGGCTCGTTTGTCACTGTTCTTTTTAATTCAACCATTTTGTCACCACGCGATAATGTGAAAATGGTTCAGGAACAACTGGAACGAAAAGGCGTAACTGTGACGAATGAACAGGCCTTTGCGGTTTCGCACGAGTATGAAGATAAAATGTGGGATGTTCATAAATTATTTGGTTTTGCGCTTGCCATCCTGCTACTGTCCAGAGTTATCATTGAGTTTACCCAGTCTGAAGAAGAAAAAATCAGCACGAGATTGAAAAAGGCAGTCCATTTATCGAAACAAAGCGATGTGAACAGAGCCGAGTACAAACACTATATTCGGGTACGGCAAACCTATATGTTGTTTTTTGTACTGCTTTTCCTGATGGTTATAACTGGCCTGAGTATGGCTTTTGGCCGCGATTTAGGACTTAGTCGCGGTGTTCTCGGAATATTGAAAGAAGTACACGAAATTATTCAGTATTGCATGTACGCTTTTGTTGCAATTCATCTGGTTGGAGTAATTCTGGCCGAAAACAGGAATGCAAAGGGAATTGTTTCAGGAATGGTAAACGGCAATCATTCCTGAATTTTGTAGTCTGTCAAACAGACTTCAGTTAACCTGGCACAGTCCGGCTTTTTGACTTGTTCAAAAAGCCGGACTGTTTTTTTAGCTTACTTAAATTCATTTTAAATAAAGGTGGTTCTCAGTCAAAAAGGATTTTTTGAAAATTAAGGTTGATTGTTTTAAATGCTTTGACTGTGAGCCATTCAGGATTGCCAGACACCCGGATTCCCGATTTGCATGAGGATATGACAAGAATCACACCTTTCGCTGGGTTAAATGCCGCTTGTACCTGCTTGATTTCTATAGGCTGAATATATATATTTGCTTCCCTTTAAAATCTGGGCCTGAAGAAAACAGGGGTTTACAATGAAGTGATAAGTCAAAAAATTTCAGGCCAAATAAACTGACAACGAATAAATTAATTCAAACAATTGCTGAATGAACAGGCTGACATCAAAAGGCTTACAGTTTGAGCGTGGGGGATCGAAGCAAGTTTTTGAGGAAATTGTAAAAACAAATCATAAACAGATGAAAGGTTATAAAATTATCGTACTTGCCAAACAGGTTCCTGATACAAGGAATGTTGGCAAAGATGCAATGAAAGCCGATGGCACGGTTAATCGGGCGGCTCTTCCCGCAATTTTCAATCCCGAGGATTTGAATGCGCTGGAGCAGGCGCTTCGAATAAAAGACAAGTTTCCGGGAACAACAATTACCATTTTAACCATGGGGCCAGGTCGTGCAGCCGAGATTATCCGTGAAGGGCTATTCCGTGGTGCTGATGATGGCATTCTGCTTACCGACAGGGCTTTTGCAGGTTCAGATACTTTAGCAACTTCGTATGCCATTGGTCAAACCCTTAAAAAATATGGCAATTACGATATCATTATTGCAGGCCGCCAGGCTATTGATGGTGATACTGCTCAGGTTGGTCCTCAGGTTGCTGAAAAATTGGGTATTCCACAGGTTACTTATGTCGAAGAAATTCAGGCAATCGAAAAGGGAAAAGTTACACTAAAACGGCGACTCGAACGTGGTGTGGAAATTGTGAAATGCCCAATGCCATTGGTTGTTACCGTTAACAGTTCTGCTCCTGATTGCCGTGCACGCAATGCCAAACTGATTATGAAATACAAGCACGCGAAAACAATTACTGAAATGCAGGAAGCAAACGACGATTATTTGCATTTGTATAGCGATCGCCCATACCTTAACATTAAAGAATGGACAGTGCAGGATATTGAAGTTGATCCAAATGAACTCGGATTAACCGGTTCTCCTACCAAGGTTAAGAAAGTTGAGAACGTGGTTCTTCAGTCGAAAGGAGCGAAAATAATTACTTCCTCTGATGAAGATATTGACCAACTGATGCGCGAGTTAATTGAAAATCATACAATCGGATAATTGATAAACATCATATAACTATGAATAGTGTTTTTGTTTACTGCGAAATAGAAGACGGACAGGTTGCCGAAGTTAGTCAGGAATTACTGACCAAAGGCCGTTCGCTTGCCACCGAATTAAATTGTAAGCTAGAGGCTGTTGCAATTGGCTATAAACTCGATGGCATTGAAAAAGATATTTTCCCGTATGGTGCCGATGTTGTTCACATTGCCGATGATCCGCGCCTTGCACCGTATACCACTTTGCCACACACATCCATCGTGGTGAAGCTTTTTCAGGAGGAAAAACCACAAATTGCATTAATGGGAGCCAGTTCTGTTGGCCGCGACTTAGGCCCGCGAGTTTCATCGGCATTGCACAGTGGGTTGACTGCTGACTGTACTTCGTTGGTTATCGGCGATCACGAAGACCGAAAAGCTGATAAAGTTTATACCGATCTGTTGTACCAGATTCGGCCGGCTTTTGGTGGAAACATCATTGCAACCATTATCAATCCCGATTGTCGTCCACAAATGGCAACAGTGCGCGAAGGCGTAATGAAAAAGGCTATTCTTGATACGGATTACAAAGGGAAAGTGAATAAACTGGATGTTTCGAAATACACCAGCGACACAGACTTCGTTCTTGAGATGATCGAACGTCATATAGAGAAGAGCAAAGTAAATATTAAAGGAGCTCCGATTATTGTAGCTGGTGGTTATGGAGTTGGATCGAGGGAGAATTTCGATCTGTTATTCGAACTTGCTGAAGTTTTGGGCGGCGAAGTTGGCGCTTCACGTGCTGCAGTCGATTCAGGTTACGTTGGCCACGATCGTCAGATTGGTCAAACCGGAACAACTGTTCGTCCGAAACTTTACATTGCCTGCGGAATCTCAGGACAAATACAGCATCGCGCCGGAATGGAGGAATCGGCCCAGATCATTGCTATAAATACCGATCCTGAAGCTCCGATCAATTCAATCGCTGATTATGTGATTACAGGTGATTTAGCTGAAATTCTTCCAAAGATGATCAAGTACTATAAAGCGAATACAAAATAAAAAGCCTCCCCCCAGCCCCCTCCCAAAGAGGGGGAGCAGGAAAGCTTCGATTATAAAAAATAAGTTAACCAAAGCCTTGCCGGAAAAATCCCTCCCCTTTGGGGAGGTTAGGAGGGGCTCTTAAAATACACAAAATGGCTAATTTTTATACCGATAATAAAGACCTGAAATTCCACTTGACCCATCCATTGATGGAGAAAATAGTTCGGATGAAGGAACGGAATTTCGAAGAAAAGAAGAAATTCGACTTTGCACCCATGGATTACGAAGATGCACAGGATAGTTACGACAAAGTGCTTGAAGTAGTAGGCGAAATCTGTGGTGAAATTGTGTCTCCGAATGCCGAGAGCATTGATGCAGAAGGGCCTCAGGTTGTCGATGGTCATGTAATTTATGCTCGCGGAACCGAAGAAAACATTCAGGCACTCCGGAAAGCCGGACTTATGGGAATGTCATTGCCACGCAAGTACGATGGGTTGAACTTCCCGATTGTACCGTATATTATGGCAGCCGATATCGTTTCTCGTGCCGATGCTGGTTTCGTGAATATCTGGGGATTACAGGATTGCGCTGAAACCATTAACGAATTTGCTTCTGAAGAACAAAAAGAAAAATACTTGCCACGAGTTTGCGCTGGCGACACCATGGCAATGGATTTAACAGAGCCTGATGCAGGATCTGACCTTCAGGCCGTTCAGTTAAAAGCCACCTGGGATGAAAAGAAAGGTACCTGGTTACTCAACGGGGTGAAACGATTTATAACCAATGGCGATGGAGATATTTCCTTGGTTTTGGCGCGTTCAGAAGCAGGTACGAAAGATGGCCGCGGCTTGTCGATGTTCATTTACGATAAGCGTAACGGAGGTGTAACAGTTCGTCGCATTGAACACAAAATGGGAATCATTGGTTCTCCAACCTGTGAACTTGTATTTAAAAATGCACCCGGAGAATTGGTAGGCGATCGCAAAATGGGACTCATTAAATATGTTATGGCACTGATGAATGGCGCTCGCCTGGGTATTGCGGCACAGTCGGTTGGCGTTTCCGAATCAGCTTACCGCGAAGCTTTGGCCTATGCGAAAGAGCGTATGCAGTTTGGAAAAGCCATTATTCGGTTCCCCGCAGTTTACGAAATGATTACGACAATGAAAGCCAAACTCGATGCTTCCAGAACTTTATTGTACGAAACAGCTCGCTTTGTCGACGTTTATAAAACATACATGCACATTTCGGAAGAGCGGCCGCTTGATAAGGATGAAAAGGCCGATATGAAGAAATATCAGCGTCTGTCCGACTTATTTACGCCACTTGGGAAAGGTTTGTCTAGCGAATTTTGTAATCAGTTGGCGTATGATGCCGTCCAGATTCACGGTGGTTCAGGATTTATGAAAGATTACCCGGTTGAGCGTATTTATCGTGATGCCCGTATTACTTCAATTTACGAAGGAACTACCCAGTTACAAGTTGTGGCTGCCATTCGTGGGGTAACAACCGGAGGCTATTTGGCGCAGATTCGAGAATACGAAGCTCAGAAAATCACTCCTGAATTGGAATTTATGCGCCGGACTTTAATTATTTTGACTGATGATTATGAGCAGGCTGTGGCCAAAGTAGTCGATAGCAATGACAATGAATTCATCGATTTTCATGCAAGACGACTCGTTGAAATGGCTGGCTTTATAATAATGAGCTATTTATTGGTCATTGACAGCAATCGCGATGCATTGTATATTAAATCTGCGAAAGTCTTTATTAAGCTCGCAAAATCGCTGGTAAAGGGCCATGCAGAGTTTGTTCGTAGTTCAGTCGTTGAGGATTTGGCTGCTTATAAAATTGAAATGTCCTTGTAAAAGCTACTGATTTTTGCCACAAATGGCATTGAAGCTATAAATTAAGTTAAAGGGAAAGCTGGTCTATCGACTGGCTTTTCTGTTTTTTATGCCCATTTTCAATTTGGAAATTGGCATATAGCGCCTCACTCTGTCCCTATTTCTTCTGATTTGAGGAACTCGTTTTTCCGCTTTTTGTCCTTTGTTATATATGATTTCAGACTTGTTTTAGCTGTTTGCTCCCGGAAAAGGAATTCGACTCAAAATATTTTCTGCTTTCCAACATGTTGATTTCTAGAGAATGGATATTCGACTCTGACATTTCCAATAAAAAAAGGTTTGATAGGTTGTTGCAATAAAGAAAAAGGGGATTATCTTTGCAGCCGCTAAACGGGAAAGCAGGGATGCAGGAACGGGGGTGAAAGTTCATTAAGTTGTTGGG
>JBAZGO010000002.1:99159-176907 GCA_041652995.1 Prolixibacteraceae bacterium | reverse complement strand
CTGATTTTCTTCGGAACAATAAACCGGTCGTACAAAAATAGCAATACTGCAGCACCTGTAGCAACCGAACTGTAAACAATCCAGATGGACGCCGGATGATAGTTGTGCCACAAAAAATCGGTCAGTTGCTGCGGACTAAAGCTCATTTGTTTCGCTGCCTCACTAATATAATCATTCTTTGTAAACGAATCCGAGACTTCAGGAATAGACAAACCCCGTTTTAAGACTTCTTCTTTCAGGAGAAACAGTTTGTCGGCCACTTTTTCGTAAGGCGCACCGGAAAGGTAACCTGCAATCTGGTGACCCAACGCAATGGGCAAAAAAGAAGAGCCCATGTACAACGCTTTTTTGTCAGCCAGTGCAATATTTCCAACATATTCGGTGTATTTGGGTGAACTTCCCATTTCGCCCAAACTGAAAATCAGCAATCCGAATAAAATAATCCAGCCACTCTGGAATGAGAACATCAGTCCAAGACCGCCCGCCAGCACCAAAGTCCCGCCAATCATAGCATTTAGCGCCCTAAAACGCATCACAAAAGTGGAAACCATAATCTGAAAAACAATGATAAAAAAGGCATCCATACTTCCGATTGTAACTGCGGAAATCGTTCCTTCGCTCGTTCCGATCAGTTCAGCAAAGGCAGGAAAAACAGAACGAATGCCATTGTAAAGTGTGGCCGTATTGACCCAGTCGTCGACAAAATTCGGGAAAGTGTAATACAATTGATTAAAAGCTGCCCAATACACCGACATAATCAGGAGAAAAAGGGCGTAGCGCCAATTTATTAGCGTAATGGCAATATTTTCAAATGCCTTTCCAATGGTTTGAAAAACTCCGGAAACCTTTTCGTCTCGCGGCGGGTCTTTGAAAAACAGCAAAGTAATCAGCAGATTTATAGCGATGGAAGCAATCGACAGCAAAAACACAAAATTCCAGCCTTTACCCAAAACTATTCCGGCCACAAAAGGCCCGATCCAGCCTCCGATATTCACCATCATGTAAAAAATTCCAAAGCCAATCGAAGCCGTTTCTTCGTTGGTGGTTTTCGAAATCATGGCCGAGATTATCGGTTTGAAAAAAGCCCCGCCCACGCAAATCCAGATGAACGACACGAAAACCATCGTAAAACTGCTGAAGTTCTGGATCATGAAAAATCCGGAAATATAGGTCAGGAAGGCCAGAAGCAGCACTTTTTTATAACCAACCCGGTCGGAAATGGCGCCGGTAATTATGGGTAAAAAATAGAGCAGCATAGAGCCGGTTCCCATGATAAGCCCTTTTTGCTCCTGAGAAAAACCCATGGCGCCGGTTTCTTTTGAGCCGACCAAAAACAAACCAAAACCTATGTAAAAGCCATACCAGGCGTATCGTTCAAAAAGTTCGATGAGATTCGAAATCCAGAAAATGGAGGGGTACTTTTTAAAAATTGAAAGATTGGACATTGAAATTTACTTAGAAATGAGAAGGCCTAAAGTAGTAAAAAAAGCTTAGTCGCGGAGTTTGATTTTAATCAGGCCGAATGCCTTGATTTCCGTTTTTCTTTTTCCGGTCTCCATTCTCCTTTTTATCCTGAAACCTGAACTTCGAATCCCATTTCACGAACACGCACGGCAATGTTCTGCAATTCTTCCAACTTAACCTTTTCGAGTCCGGTTGCAGGTGTATCGCGATCGATCGTATAAATCATGACCTGCGACGGCATAATCTCAACAACAAGTTTGAGCCAGGCCGAAAGTTCCTCATCAGTTGTATTGTCAATGATTTCGCCTTTAAAATTCCCCTTCAGGAACAACGTCTGAACAATGACTTTTCCTCCGAAAAGTTTTAGGTTTTCAACCACATTTTTCAGTTTGAAATTCGAGGCCGGACAATCAATTTTTCGAATGGTTTCTTCAAATCCGGAATCCAGTTTTTGAATGTTGTCGTCAACTTTCAAAAGCGCTTTAATCACCGAAGTTTTATGCAACATCGTCGCATTCGACAAAACAGCGATCCGTGCGTTGGGCGTCAAGCGGTTGCGCAACTCAATGGTATCATCAATTATTCCTTCAAAATCAGGGTGTAAAGTAGGTTCGCCATTTCCCGCAAAAGTAATTACATTGGGCAACTCACCATTTTCACGCATGCTCAGTAGTTTTTCTTCCATTTTCTGCCAAACCTGCTCGCGTGTTGGCAAAACAGCTTTCTGCTGCCGCTTTTTGGGCGTCCAGCCACATTCGCAGTAAATACAGTCGAACGAACACACCTTGCTGTCGGTTGGCAAAAGGTTTACGCCCAGTGAAACGCCCAGCCGGCGGCTTTTTACTGGCCCGAATATGATTTGATCGAATAGAAAAGTTGACATCTGATAGGTATGTAAAAAGACAAAAGTAAGAAGTAAAAGAAGATTAAAGAATTCGTTTTAACCGGCAATTAGCAGTCAATTTCAAAACCACTAAATCGCTGCCCGTTAAGAGATAAACGCCGGGCGAATTTTCTTTCCTGAAACCGCCATCGGAACAAATGATAGCTGTTATACCTCTCGTAATTTCAGTAATGATCATGTCGGGGAAAAGCGCCGCAACTTTCTTGCAGATTTCCAGCCACTTCAGGATAGAAATTTCATACATTCCTGAAATTTCGGGCAAAATGAGTGAGCTGAAGCGCGGGTCGAAATCGGCCACAGAAATCGATTCGCGAACTTTTACAAATACGAAACCACCCAAAAGCATTCCGTTGTGAAATTCGAGCCTGGCTATTTCCCTGAGCTGGCCTTCTGTATCAATGTATTCGAGCACAGAACCATCGTCTTCGGCTATCACAATTCCGTTTTTCAGTATATCGCCTGACTCAGAAATCACATAATTGGCAGCAAATTTCCTCATTCCGGATCGGCATTCAGTTTTTCCTTCGGCTTGAACATCTGTTCCGATTTTTTCAGGGTATTCATAATCGAAAGCTGCATTTTTTCGTAATCCTTTGGAAAACTGGAATAATAAATAAGCGAGCGGATAAAAACAGTATCGACAACATCGTATTTTTTCAGGACAGAGAAATACAAGTCGGTTGAAGTAACTTTCTTTAACGCTTCGGGTTTGGTGTACCCAATCGTTAAGCCCTGAACAATGTACATGTCGACCATCATTTTCTCGAACTTATCCTTCGGAATAAGCTCGTCGGGCTTGGGAATGGACGTGTTGTAGCAGGAAGAAAGTCCGGCAAGGGAAGCAGCAAAAAGCAAGATTCCAATGAATTGTTTCATGTTTACTTCATTTGTTTCAGGCTCAAAGGTAATCCGAAAAAATTAGAAAAAACAAAAGCAAAGTGTAAATTACCTTCACGAAGAAACCCTTGTTGCTATCGTTTGAAACTTCTCAATTTCTTAACAGCGGCGAAAACAATCCTTGCAAATTTTCTCAGTATACTTGCAACTGTGTTGCCGGTTTCCGTTCATCCGGAATGAAAAGGGAATCCTGTTCAATTCAGGAGCTGTCCCCGCAGCTGTAATCCTTATAGCCCCACCAACCTCCCCAAGGGGGAGGCTCGGGACAACGCTTTGAACAACATTCTGTCACTGTCTCGCCTTAGGCGAGATGGGAAGGCGGTTCAAAGGGGGGGGTGAGCCAGAAGACCTGCCAGCAACGAGAAGCTTTCGGGGTAAGAGCCAAAATCCCTGGCTTCACTGGTTTCGACGCTGCCATGTTGAAATCGTGTAACTGTTCTAAAAGCTGATGGTCAGGGGCCTCAGCTTTTTTTTCTGAATACATGCCTGAAAAACTCGTCGACACGCTCGAATTGCAAAATCTCGATTTTAAATTTCTGAAGATTGATTCCCTTTCCGGCCTTGGGTATAAAAATAGTATCGAAGCCAAGTTTCTCGGCTTCGGCAATGCGCTGCTCCAAACGATTTACCGACCTGATTTCTCCGGAAAGACCCACCTCGCCCGCAAAGCAAACGTTTTTGCGAATGGGCAAATCGAAGTTCGACGAAAGTATTGCAGTGATTACCGTCAGGTCGATTGCCGGATCGTCAACCTTGATTCCGCCGGCAATATTCAGGAAAACATCTTTGGTGGCCAGTTTAAAACCTGCCCGTTTTTCCAGAACGGCCAGCAACATATTCAGCCTGCGCAAATCGAAACCAGTTGATGAACGCTGCGGTGTTCCGTAAGCCGCAGAACTTACCAGAGCCTGAATTTCGATCAGCAATGGACGAATTCCCTCGATGGCTGCCGCGATTGCTGTACCGCTCAGTCCTTCGTGCGCCCGGTTAATCAGCAATTCCGATGGATTGGAAACTTCGCGCAATCCGGAATTTCCCATTTCAAAAATACCCAACTCAGAGGTTGAGCCAAACCGGTTTTTGATTGCCCTGAGGATCCGGTACATGTATTGGTTTTCGCCTTCAAACTGCAAAACCGTATCGACAATGTGTTCCAGAACTTTTGGCCCGGCCAGGCTGCCTTCCTTGGTAATGTGGCCGATCAGGATTACAGGCACATTGTTTTCCTTGGCATATTTCAGAATACCATTGGTGCATTCGCGTATCTGCCCAACCGATCCGGGCGACGAATCCATCGATTCGGTCGAAACGGTTTGGATGGAATCGATGATCAGCAATTCGGGATCAACCGATTTGCTTTGAGCCAAAATGTGTTCGAGCGAAGTTTCGCTCAGAAAAAAGCAATTCTGATTTTCTTTTTGCAGCCGTTGTGCACGAATCTTTATTTGCTGAATACTTTCTTCTCCGGAAACGTACAGAATTTTTTTGCTTTTCAGGTCGAGTGCCAGTTGAAGAACCAATGTTGATTTGCCAATTCCGGGCTCGCCGCCAATCAGTACCATCGAACCGGGAACAAGTCCGCCGCCCAAAACGCGGTTCAGTTCCTGGTTGCAGGTGTCAATCCGTTCAGTATTTTCCGAAGAAACCTCGTGCAAAAGCTTGGGTTGGTTTCCGGTGCCGGTTAAAAACGTAGAAGTTTTTGCGCTTTCACGCTCCACAATTTCTTCGACAAACGAATTCCATTCGCCGCACGAGTTGCAGCGCCCCACCCACTTGGGCGACTGTGCTCCGCAATTCTGACAAAAGAAACTGGTTTTAACTTTAGCCATCGGTTTTGTTTTTAACCTGAAAACTCCTTAATTCAGGAAAAATTTATGCTGTTGCCAAAAACTTGTTCTTAATTTTCTGGATGATATCAGAAGTCGAAAACCCTTCGGTAAGTTCAATGCGCTCAACCCGGCCGCCCGAAGCCAGAACAATGTCGTATCCTGCAATTTCTTCGAGTTTATATTCGCTTCCTTTCACCAGAATATCAGGTAATAAATTTCGGATCAACTGGTAGGGTGTTTCTTCGTCGAACATGATTACAGCATCGACCATCATCATCGAGGCAAGCAATACAGCTCTCGATTGCTGATCGACAAGCGGACGGTTTTCGCCTTTCAATAGACTTACTGACACGTCAGAATTTAGCCCAACAATCAATTTATTGCCAAATTCAGCAGCCTTAGCCAGCGAATCGATGTGTCCTCGGTGAACCAAATCGAAGCAACCGTTTGTAAATACGATTGTTTCGCCTTGCTGCTTCCATTGTTCTAAAACCGGGGCAAATACATCCGTATTTTCGAATATTTTGGATTGAATAATCTCTGTAGGTTTCATCTAAAAAAAAGAATTTCCGCAAAAATAACAAAACCTCATTGCCAATTGTCGCAATGAGGTTTAATTTGATTCTTTTTCAATAAATATTATACCATCAAATTGGTTTCGGTATCCGGAAAAACCAGCCAGGGTTTAAATGTCTTTGCTTCTTCAAAGTCCATTTGGGCGTAGGAAATAATAATGACTACGTCGCCAACTGCAACTTTGCGGGCAGCCGGGCCATTGAGGCAAATAACTCCGGTTCCGCGCTCACCTTTAATGACATACGTCTCCAACCGTTCACCATTGTTGATGTTAACAACCTGAACTTTTTCGTTTTCAATCATGTTGGCAGCATCCATTAAATCCTGATCAATGGTGATACTTCCGACGTACTGTAAATTGGCTTCAGTTACAGTTACCTTGTGTATTTTCGATTTACAAACTTCAATGATCATTTTGTCTTTATTTACTATTAAGTCATTTACAATTTACCATTTTTACTGCGCAAAATTTAAATCGCAAATTGTCAATCGTCAAATTATAATTTTTCAACACTCCGGAACTCAATATTATCAATCAATCTCACTTTTCCACAGTGGACCGCAATACAACCTACTTTTAAACCTGCAGACTCCCAGTCTTTCACCGGAAGAAGTGTAGTCCCATCAACAATTTCGAAGTACTCTGTGTTCAAATATTCGTTTTTGTTGATCTGGTCAATCACCCAATTGCAAAGTTCTTCTACGGTCATTTCGCTGGTTTTGTTCTTGGCTTCGAACAATGTTGCCGAAATATGAGCTGCATTCATTCGCTGATGCGAACTTAGTAACACGTTCCGCGAACTCATTGCCAATCCGTCCTCTTCGCGAATAATCGGACAAGCCACAATTTCGACATCAAACTTCATTTTCCTGACCATTTCGTTGATGATGGCCAATTGCTGAAAGTCTTTTTGTCCGAAGAAAGCCTTATCCGGCTGAACAATGTCGAACAAACGACTCACCACCTGGGCAACCCCATTAAAATGTCCGGGTCTAAATTTTCCTTCCATAACCTCTTCCAACGATCCAAAATTGAATTGACGGGTATCGGGTTCAGGATAAATTTCTTCGGGTTCGGGAGCAAAAACCAATTGGCAGGGAGTTGGAGCCAATAGGTTCAAATCCTTCTGAAGGTCGCGTGGGTAACGTTCCAAATCACTTTTATCGTTAAACTGAGTCGGGTTCACAAAAATGCTGACCACCACGAATCCCGATTCCCGGCCAGCTTTGTTCACCAACGAAAGATGTCCTTCGTGCAATGCACCCATTGTCGGAACAAAACCAATGCTTAAGCCAGTACTCTTTTGCTCTTCAATTATGGCCCGAAGTTCATTTATATGCTTTACTACGTGCATTTTGGATTAAAAATGAGGGTGCAAAGTAAATAAATAATTCAACACGTTAGCACCCTGAAATGGACTGGATTCTGAAAGTTTAAAGATAATATTCCAACAAAACCAGAAGACATACGACTCTTCGGCTTAAAATCAGCTTTTTAACAGTGTCTGTATATTCAACATATTTAACAACTTGAATACAATTCTTAAGGTTTTTTAAGAGCTCTGAATTTGTCCGGAATTGAATATTGCTGATATTTTACTAATTTTGCACAATTAATCTTAGGCGAATTAGATGGAAAAGAAAAAAGTCTTATTTATTTCTTCAGAAATTACTCCTTACCTTCCAGAGACAGAAATGTCGAAAAAATCCAGATACCTGCCACAGGGAATTCAGGAAAGAGGAAAGGAAATCCGGACTTTTATGCCAAGGTATGGTAGTGTTAACGAACGGCGAAATCAATTGCATGAAGTCATTCGCCTTTCGGGAATGAACCTGATTATTGACGATACAGATCACCCGCTAATCATAAAGGTTGCTTCAATTCAGTCGGCACGCATGCAGGTATATTTCATTGACAATGAAGATTATTTTCAACGAAAGCAGACTTTAAAAGACGTCAAGGGAAACGAATTTGCCGACAACGACGAACGCACAATTTTCTTCGCACGCGGTGTTTTGGAAACAGTCATCAAGCTTCGCTGGGCGCCCGATCTGATTCATTGTCATGGATGGCTGACTTCACTTGTACCCTTGTACATAAAGAAGGCTTACAACGACGATCCGTTGTTTGTGAATTCAAAAGTGGTTTACTCGGTGTACAACGATGAATTTAAAAAACCGCTTGATGCAACCTTCAGGACTAAACTTAAAATGAACAACATTGAAAGCGAAGACACTGAAATTGTTGACGATCCAACATTTGTGAATTTGAGTAAATTGGCGGTTCAATATTCAGATGCAGTTATTCAGGGAAGCCCTAAAATCAATCCTGAAGTAATAGAATATTTACAATCGAACGATAAATTATTTCTTGATTACCAACCTGAACATACCTATATCGATGCTTATAACGACCTTTACGACAAGGTACTGTATCCAGTAGGTTTAACAATTTAAAACAAATATTTAGTGAAAAAGAAACGGACAGCAATGATCAAATTCGCATTCGGATTTGCATGGATGGTAATTGTGTTATGGAGTTGTTCAACAGATCCGGGAAAAGTGGGTTTAGATCTGCTGCCAACCGGCGATTTAGTGAATGTTAGCAGGGTTATTGAAAAAGAATCGATAAAAGCGTACACCGAAGTTGACGGCAATCAACGTACAGATGAGCCTACACGCACTTTGTTGGGAACCTACAATGATTCAATTTTTGGTAAAGTGACTACTGACTTTGCCATTCAGCTTCGGTTAAACAATTTTCCGACTTACACGAAAGACGATATTTTTGATTCTCTCGTCTATTATATCGCGTACAAAGAAGTTTATGGAGATACTGTTACCGCGCAGAAACTAAAGCTCTATGAGTTGGGTTCGAGTCTGGATTTGAACAGCAAGTATTACCAGGATGTTGACCTGAAAAGTATGGTAAAAGGTTCTCCCCTGGTGGAGTTGGATTACGTTCCAAAATTTAGGCTCGATTCGCTAACAAACACTTATGGATCGACCAAAGCTGATCCAAAAGATACAGTAACACAAGAAATTGCTTTCCATTTGAGTGAGGAATTTGCCCGAAAATTAATGTCCGCCGATTCTGTAAAATTATCCGACAATGATGCTTTCCTGCAATTCTTTAAAGGGTTGTATATTGAAGCCGGTGATTTGAGCCAGGGCGGATCAATTGTTAAGGCAACAGGTTCAGGAATGGTTTTGTATTACCGAAAAGACGCCGATACTACGAAATACGCACAGACTTTCTATGTGACCCAGAGTTCTGCCCGTGTCAGCCATTTTTCGCACGATTATTCTACAACTGCTTTTGCATCCAGTCTTGGACAAACTGACACTGAAGACAGTTTGATCTACCTTCAAACGACCGGCGGGTTGCGTACTAAAATTTTAATTCCGAATCTTGGTACATGGAGTGATTCTACAGATTTTGCTATTAATCAGGCAGAACTTGTCTTTCAAATTGACACTACGGTAACTGACGTTACAAAACTTATTCCTCCGGAGCAACTGGTCTTTTCAGTGATAGGAATTGACGATAAAGGAAATCCAATCAAGTACCTACCCTCCGATTTTTCATTCTCTCAAATCTATTATGGAGGAACTTACTATAGCAAGGATAAAACCTATCGATTTAACATAGCCAGACATCTACAGGAAGTCATTGATAAAAAGGCGGGTAGGGATAATCTTGGATTCTACCTTTCGACCTCCTTACCCAGTTCATCGTATAGAAGAACAGTTTTAAAAGGATCAACAAGTAAAACTGGAATTCGCTTAAATATTACCTATTCAAAATTTAAATAGTACATTTCTCTCGTTTATTTGAAATAACCGGCGTTAATAAATTGGAAAGAAACATTTCGCAAAATCCATCAATATAGGTTTATTGTACTGAATGTCGTAATTTCAGGCTTTGTTTTGCTGTTGCTTAAAATTTTTGCAAACAGCATACCCGTTTCATTAACCCAAAACAAAAGCGATGTGTGGAATTGTTGGTTACATTGGCGAAAAAAATGTTTATCCCATTCTGATTCAGGGTCTTCAACGCCTCGAATACCGTGGCTATGATTCAGCCGGCCTTGCCATATTTAATGATACGCTGAATGTATACAAATGCAAAGGACGCGTCGCTGATCTCGAAAAATTTGTTGCCGCTGAAGACACCAGCGGACATATCGGAATTGGACACACCCGATGGGCAACACATGGAGAGCCAAACGACCGGAATGCACACCCGCATACCTCAATGAATGGGGAATTTGTCCTCGTTCACAACGGGATTATCGAAAATTACGCCGAGCTAAAATCTGATCTCCTCAAAAAAGGATATACTTTCCAATCAGATACCGACACCGAAGTGCTGGTCAACCTGATTGAATATTTTTACAGAAACGCCGATGAAGTCAATGCTGAAATAGCCGTTCGGCTGGCCCTTTCGAAAGTTGTTGGTGCTTTTGGAATTGTGGTCATCTGCAAGAACGAAAAAAACCAGCTCATTGCTGCCCGAAAAGGAAGTCCGTTGGTTATCGGAATCGGACGGGGCGAATATTTTATTGCTTCGGATGCCACACCAATTGTCAATTATACCGACAGCGTAATTTACCTGAACGACCATGACGTGGCCATCATCAATAAAGACAGCCTTACGCTGAAAACGGTTGAAAACAATCCGGTTGCATTTAAAATTACCAAAGTCGACATGAGCATCGGCGATTTGGAGAAGGGAGATTTTGAACATTTCATGCTGAAAGAAATTTTCGAACAACCCAAAACCATCGAAGATACATTCAGGGGACGAATTTCACCTGATCACACGGAGATCGTTCTCGGCGGATTGCTTGATGTTTTCCCAAAAATACTTCAGGCCAAACGGATTATAATAATTGGTTGCGGAACTTCGTGGCATGCCGCGTTGGTGGGCGAATACATGATTGAGGAATATGCCAGGGTCCCGGTTGAAGTAGAGTATTCTTCGGAATTTCGTTACCGAAACCCGATCCTGAACAGCGATGATGTGGTGATTGCCATCAGTCAGAGTGGTGAAACGGCCGATACGCTGGCGGCTTTGCGCATGGCTAAGGAAAAAGGAGCCACCATTTTAGGTATCTGCAATGTTGTTGGATCGAGCATTGCGCGCGAAACCGATGCAGGTGTTTATACACACGCCGGCGTAGAAATCGGAGTGGCTTCAACCAAGGCATTTACAGCACAGGTAACTGTTCTCACACTTTTTGCATTGAAACTTGCCAAAGAAAAAGGGCAGATTTCATCAGGATTGTACCTTGACCTGATTTCGGAACTGGCCGACATTCCGGAGAAAGTGAAAACTGTTTTGGTGAAACACCCGCACATAAAAGAGGTTGCTGAAAAATATAAAGACGCCATAAATGCACTTTACCTTGGGCGGGGAGCGCTTTTTCCGGTTGCACTGGAAGGCGCCTTAAAACTTAAGGAAATTTCGTACATGCACGCCGAAGGTTACGCCGCCGGCGAAATGAAACATGGACCGATCGCTTTGGTTGACGACAACTTGCCGGTAATTGTGGTGGCCGCCAAAGACCATTACTACGAAAAGATTGTCAGCAACATTCAGGAAGTAAAAGCGCGAAAGGGAAATATTATTGCGGTGGTTACTGAAGGCGACGACGGATTGAAAAACATGGTGAACGATTTGTTCGAAATTCCAAAATCGCATCCGGTGGTTACGCCATTGCTGGCCATCGTTCCGTTGCAGCTATTTTCGTATTACATTGCAGTGATGCGTGGTTGCGATGTTGATCAACCAAGGAATTTAGCCAAAAGTGTGACCGTTGAGTAAAATTAAGTTTCAGGTTTGTCAACGTATGGCGAAGTCAGCCTCCGGCCACGATACTCAAACCGGTTTGCCATAATATTTAGTATTTCATTGGCGCTGGTTTCAATTGGCTTGTTCGACACATTTAAGACTGTAAAGTTTCCCTTTTCAAAAATAAAATTAGCATTCCTGATTTCCTGGTTCACCATACGCTCGTCAACATAATTTGTATTTTCAGTATTATTTAGGCTTCGTAGTCGCTTTATCCGGTGCGATATCAGGTTTCCGGCACTAATACTCAATCCAAATACGCGTTGCGAATCGATTTCGAAAAGCTCTTTAGGCGGTTCAATTCCGTTAACCAAAGGCACATTAGCCACTTTCCAGCCATACATGGCCAGGTAAACACTCAACGGAGTTTTTCCGGAACGCGAAACTCCGGTTAAAATAATTTCAGCCTGATACAATCTCTCCGGACTCAGTCCGTCATCATGATTCAGCGTAAACTCAATGGCTTCAATACGATCAAAATATTCCTGATTAATTTCCCGGTAAAGTCCCGGCGACTGAAGTGAAGGGATGTGCAGATTTTCATCCAGATAATCAGATAGCTCGCCCATGAAGTCGATGTGTTTCACCGCATTTTCATCACACAACTTCCGGAGTTTATCCCTAAGTTCACGGTTAACCATGGTGTGCGTAATGAGCCCACCTTCCTTTTTCACTTTCCAGACTAAATCCACAATCTGTTTTTCTTCCGAAATCTGGGGAACAATAATTACCGGAACATTGTTGTTCGGATATTGTATAAGCAACGAATGAACCATATTGTTTCCGGCAAGGCCTTTACCTCCGGAAACAACATAAATTGGATCTGCCCTTTTAGCCTGTTCTTTGCTATTCATAATTTAAAAGTATATGATAATTATTTACTTTGCCTCGAAACCCAGACAACAAAGCTTGTAATTTCAATTGTAAGAATGAACCATTTTTTATCAAAAAAGTTCGTTTAATGAACTTTTAAAAGACATAATTTCGTAATTTGGCTATTCGTTATACTTTAACCGAATTTAAAATAAAAATATCATGCAATATGTAGCAGATGAAAACCGGTATAACCAGATTCCTTATAAAAGGTGTGGTAAATCCGGATTAAAACTCCCGGCCATTTCGCTCGGATTATGGCATAATTTCGGAGGAGTTGATGTTTTTGAAAACGGACGTGCTATGTGCCGCCATGCTTTCGACCTGGGAATAACACATTTTGATCTGGCCAATAATTATGGACCGCCTCCCGGATCGGCCGAAGAAAATTTCGGAAAAATTATGCAACTTGATCTGGCGCCATACCGAGATGAACTGATTATTTCGACCAAAGCTGGTTACCTGATGTGGCTCGGCCCTTATGGAGATTGGGGAAGCCGAAAATATTTGCTTTCCAGTCTCGATCAAAGCCTGAAACGGATGAAACTGGATTATGTGGATATTTTTTATTCGCACCGCCCCGATCCAATGACACCGCTCGAAGAAACCATGATGGCTCTCGATCAGGCTGTACGTCAGGGGAAAGCGCTATACGTCGGAATTTCGAATTATCCGGCACCAATGGCCGCAAAGGCAGCGCGTATTTTGAAGGAACTGGGAACGCCATGTTTGATCCATCAGCCCAAATACTCGATGTTTGAACGATGGGTAGAAGGAGGTTTGCTCGATTTTTTAGGGAAAGAAGGAATCGGGTGTATCCCATTTTCGCCTCTTGCACAAGGCCTGTTAACCGACAAATATTTAAATGGAATTCCTGAAGGTTCCAGAGCTGCCAAGTCGTGGGGATTTTTACAACCCGACCAGGTTGCACCGGCCATTGGAAAAGTTAAAAAGCTGAATGAAATTGCACTTCATCGTGGACAAACACTTGCCCAAATGGCTTTGGTATGGTTGCTTAAAGATTCACGGGTGACTTCGGTTCTGATTGGTGCCAGCTCTGTGGAACAACTCAATGATAATGTTTCGGCGTTGAAGAATATGAAATTCACAAAAACCGAACTTGAACAGATTGAAAACATTCTTTCAGAAAAAATCGGGACAAAACCAGCTTTCCCTAAAAAAGAAGTTGGTCATTCAGAAATTACTGATGGAAAAGCTCAATCGAGAGAAGATTTTATTCAAAAAATTGTAAGAGGTCTTGACCGCAAGTAAGCAGGAACTGATATGACCAAAACGGCATTAATAACCGGAGCAGCCAAACGTGTTGGAAAGGCAATGGCCAGGCATCTGGCCGGTCTGGAATGGAATATTGCCATACATTACAACAGTTCGGCAACCGAGGCGAATTTGTTTCGGGAAGAACTTTCTGCCAAATATCCAAAACAAAAATTCGACATTTTCAAAGCCGATTTGAATTATGCCGAAGAAGTTCAGTTGCTTCTTCCAAAGGTTATTCTGTCCATGGGAAGTCTTGAGCTTCTCATTAACAATGCCTCGGTTTTCGAGCAGGCCTGGCTCCGAAATACGCCAACTGAATTCCTGAACCGGCAAATGAATGTAAATTTCAGAGCGCCATTTATGCTGACACGCGACTTTGCAACGCTCGTAAAACAAGGAAATATCGTCAACCTTGTCGACACCCGGATTGTTACTAACCAGTCGAACTTTGCAGCATATTCCATTTCAAAAAAAGCCCTTTGGGAGCTTACTCAAATGGCCGCTCTTGAATTTGGTCCCAATATCAGGGTAAACGCCATTGCTCCCGGCCTTACACTTCCGCCGGAAGAAAAAAGTGAAGATTATCTTTGGAAGCTGGCTGGAACTATTGCCATGAAAAGACCCGGCGGGCTGGAACCTATTCTGAAAAGTCTCGATTACATATTGACAAACGATTATCTGACCGGTCAGCTTTTATTTTGCGACGGAGGCGAAAACCTGGGAAAAACGAATTAAAACAAAATAATAAATGGCTTTAATCCGCGTTAAAAATTTACTTTTACGAACTTACATCGGGTTTAATCCTGAAGAAATTGCGAACAAGCAAGATGTAATTATTAACATCGAAATTGAAGCGAATATTCCGGAAGAAGCGCTTTTGGCCGACGAACCCGACGGAATTTACAATTACAAAACGATTACCAAACAGATCATTCAACTTGTTCAGGATAACCGGTTTAAGCTATTGGAAGTACTGACAAAAAATATTCTTGATCTGATAATGACTGACGAAAGAGTGAAACATGCGCGGGTTGAGGTCGATAAACCACATGCATTGCGCTTTGCCGAATCAGTGTCGTTCGAAATGGAGACGAAGCGATGAATAACTGCATCATTGGCATTGGGTCGAACGTTGATGCCGACACAAATATTCAGGAAATGCTGAAACTTTTAGCTGAAGATGTAGAAATTGTTCAGGTTTCAACGATGATTCAGACTAAACCGATCGGCATCGCCGAACAGGCAGATTTTACAAACGGAGCCGTACTTATCCAAACAGAGAAAGATGTTAAAGCCTTGAAATCGTACCTGAAAAAACTTGAGGACAAAATGGGGCGCGACCGAACCCAGAAAAAATTCGGCTCCCGAAACATCGACCTCGATATTTTGATTTGGAATGACACAATAATTGACCCCGATTATTATACACGCGATTTTCTCAGGAATTCCGCGGCAGAATTGGGTTTTAAATACAAAACATAAACTGGAAACAAGCACATCATGAAAAAATTTAAACTATTCAAAAGTTATTTGCTAATTGCAGTTCTTGCAGTACTGGCGTTGAGTTCGTGTACAAAGAAAGATGATCCGGCTATCAAGAATTACGATTACTTTATTTCTGCCGAATCAAAAACATCAATAACAAAGTCTCAGGCGGCGGCAAACTTCACCATACTTTCGCCGCAGGCATCATTAATTGGCTCGTTCCTGACCTACGATGTCGATGTTGAGAAAGTAACTTACAAAACCACTTTTCAGGGTCAAAATATTCAGGCTTCCGGCTTGGTTTGCCTTCCTAAAGCTGCCGGAAATTATCCCATTTTAAGTTTTCAGAACGGCACAAATACCCTGCACAGCGATGCACCGACTGAAGCTTATGACAACGATATTTTTTCGATTATCGAAAGTGTTGCTTCCATGGGTTTTATTGTTGTGGTACCCGATTACATTGGATTCGGAGCTTCTTCGCAATTGGTTCATCCGTATCTGCAGGCCGAATCGTCGACACAATGCATTCTGGACATGTTAAGAGCTGCAAAAGAATTTGCAAGCGATGACACCATTCTGGCTAAACCATCAAACGACCTTTTTCTGTTTGGTTACTCGCAGGGAGGTTGGGCGACCCTGGAACTTCAGAAAGCGATAGAAAGCAATTATTCCGGCGAATTCAACCTGGTAGCCAGTTCATGTGGTGCCGGACCCTATTCATTATCCGAAATGAACAGATACATAACCAGCCAGACAACCTACCCGACTCCATATTTTCTGGCTTATCTGCTGAATGCCTATACAAATTACGATCTGGTTAGCAACCCGTTGAGCGATTTTGTTCAGGAATCTTACGCTTCAAAAATCCCCGGCTTATTCGACGGCGAACATGAAGGAGGCACGATTAATTCGGAACTCACTCCGATAATGGCTAATTTTCTAACCACCGAATACCGCACTGAATATGACACAAATGCTAAGTTCGCCGGACTAAAGAGTGCTTTTATAGCCAACAGCATTGCGGCATGGAACACAACAACACCAACTCATTTATACCACGGCGAAAATGATGAAGTAATTCCGGTTAGTATGAGCGAAACCATGTACGCCGATTTTAAAGCAAAAGGCGCCGACAGCAAAGTTACGTTTACCATGATTCCGGATGCAACACATACAACTGGAATTTTTCCGACAGGCATGGAAACGATTAAATGGTTTTTATCGCTAAAATTGGGGATATCATTCTGAATATACGTGAACACTGTTCTGTGCGCTTGGTAGGTAATTCACTCCAAACCAGCAAATAAGTAAAACGACAAAGGCCACGGCAAGTACAATCATCGCTTTTTTGTGTTCTGAAGGGTGCCGGAAGCGGTAGTGAATATAAACCAGGTAAAACATCCAGGTAATGAATGCCCAGGTTTCTTTCGGGTCCCAGGTCCAGTAATGGCCCCAGGCTTCTTTGGCCCACAATGCGCCAAATAAAAGTCCAAGCGTGAGGAAGGCGAAACCAAGATAAACCAGGTTGTCGGCCATCTGTATCGGACCTTTTATTGTTTTTTCAGTAGGAGCAAAAAAAATGTTTCGGAGAGCCAGCAACGACGAAGCGCCCAGCAGGGCATAGGCAAAAATATACACAATTACATGCGGAATAAACCATGGACTTTGTAAAGCGGGCATCAGTGTTTTGTCGTATGCTTCCGGATGTTGCAGATTGAAAATCAGGAACAAAACGGCCAACCCGAGACTATACGAAATGAGCCATTTGTATTTCCAGAGCTGGTACGTGACCAATCCGATCGACGACAAGAATACAGCGTACCAAAGTCGGGTTTCGCCCATAGTGCGCATGGGAGGTCGTTTTAAATGCATCCAAAGCAGTACCACAAAAATGGCCAAAACTACAATTCCTGAAAAGGTGAGAGCAGCAGCCATTTGATTTTGCAGCTTTTTGCCCGAATACAGAAACAAGCCAGAAGCCGCAAGCCAACAGAGAATTGCAACAGATGCGTAAACTGGAAAATCAAGCCACATGTTCTGTTCCTCCATTTTTAGGTTTACCGTACACAAACAGAAAAATTGCTCCGGCCATCATCATAAAAATACCCACATACACTACCGGAAGCCAGGGATCGCGCACCAGTTGCAATACGCTCAAATCGGACCAGCGTCCCATTTCTGAATTGTAATTTATCTGGTAAATAGTCCAGCCAAAAACGTGAAATGGCTTGTTTACCTCAAGAATTGTCTTCAACTTGTTATTTTCTCCGGATAATATATTCAGTTCGGAACTGAATTTACGAGGTTCGGGAGGCAACATTGCAAGCGAATACGCATCGGTAAGTTTCAGCGCTTCAGATGGCCACGAATAATTTCCGCTACACACCCAGCCGGTCACGTCAGTTTTGTCCTCAATACCGGTTACTTTCAACAGGGCTGAGGTTACTGCGCCTTTATCTTCAGCAGCAAAATACGACTCATTCATTTTTGCCGAAGCAGCCAGAAACTGTTCTACTTTGATGTGGAACATTGAAAGATTCAGCGAATCGCGGTCCATAAGTTCGAACGGGGTTTTGCCTTTCTCCTGAACAGGTCTTCCTGTTTTATTGTCAATCAAAATTAGTTTAGGCCTGAACTCATCGATATGAAAATTCAGAAGTTCTACCGAAAAAGGCATCGCCACTATCCTACCCGATTCGTCGAATGCTTGATTCTGCGCCTGTTTTTCGTAACAGTTCATGGTTAAGCGTTGCATGTCGCTGCTTCCCAGGGCGGTTGCAAAAAGCACCAGAAAAAGTCCGAAGTGATTGAGAAAAAACCTGGCATTTTTCAGGTTGAATGGACTCATCCTTTTCAGGGTAACAACGCCAAGCAAAATCAGCAAATAGACATTTATCAGGATAAACGGCCAGGTTTTAACCAGGTGAGATAAGCCTAAAATCCGAACCAGTTGACTTTTGTGCTGTACATCCTGCTTCACAAAACCCATAAGCAAAACCATAAATGTAAAGCCCAGAATAGCCGGAAGTGCAGCTTTCACACTTCCCAATCCCTTTATTATCGAACGATTTTTCCAGAGAAAATAACTCAAAACTAGAAGCAGCAGAAAGATTATTCCTGAAATTAAATTCCAGGGAAAACCGGCCAGCAAAAGAACGGTCCCACCGCTGACTACCTGAAGGCCAAATCCAAGCAAAAGAATGGCTACAGTAACAATCGCTCCTTCGCGGTACGACCACGGCTGTTCCCAGGTTTTTCTGCTGTTTTCGTTTCTCATCGCGGATTGTGGATTTAAGGCCGAAGATACAAAAATGCTCCAAAGAAATTTTTAAGTAATATACTGAGCCGCTTAATTCGTCTAATCTTACATTTTCCCTCCAACTTTTCGGCTGATACAAATGTTATCATTCAAAAATTCAGGAATGTTTTACCTGAAAAATTGCAGGACGGATGTAAACTGCTTGTTTCAATTCTTAAAAATCAGGATATATGGATACAGTCAGCCAATTATTAATCGCGCTTGTTGCTGTCGAACATGTGTACATTTTGTGGATGGAAATGTTTGCCTGGGAAACCCGGGGAAAAGAGACATTCAAAAATTCGCTTTCCGCAGAATTATTTAAACCAACCAAAAAATTAGCAGCGAACCAGGGTTTATACAATGGCTTTCTGGCTGCCGGATTATTCTGGACATTTTTTATTTCCGATCCAATCTGGAAAACGAACATTTCCGTTTTCTTTTTGGGATGCGTGGCTGTTGCCGGCATTTATGGCGCGCTGACTGCTAACCGAAAGATATTTTTCGTACAGGCACTTCCTGCTTTAATCGCGTTGTTGTTCGTATACTTAATTGGGTAATTTCAAGTACCAAAAGCGATGCGCATCGCTTTAAATCCGATGCTTATTGCTTTAAATCCGATGCGCATGAAATTGAGAACCGATGCGCATAAGTTTTGAGGACGTTGCTGAAACGTCCCGGATGTAACAAAAACAAGATCAGATTTAAAATGTTATTCTTCCAAAACCCAAACAGAATATTATGAATCGCACTCGACTTGAAGCCTTTAGCGATGGCGTACTGGCCATCATTATTACCATTATGGTTTTGGAGATCAAAGTGCCGCACGGCAACAATTTTGACGTGTTGAAACCATTGATTCCGGTAGTAATCAGTTACATTCTGAGTTTCATTTACATCGGCATTTACTGGAACAATCACCACCACATGATGCACACCGTGAAGCATGTAACCGGAGGCATTCTATGGGCAAATCTGCATTTATTGTTCTGGCTTTCATTGGTTCCGTTTGTAACCGGATGGATTGGCGAAAATCATTTCGACCCCATTCCAATGGCGCTCTACGGAATTGTATTGCTGATGGCAGCCATTGCTTATTTTATACTTCAAACGCAAATCATAAAATCGCAGGGCGAAAACTCATTGCTTGCCCGTGCAGTAGGAAACGACATCAAGGGGAAAATGTCGCCGATACTTTATTCCCTGGCCATAGCTTCCAATTTTGTCAGTCAGTGGATTTCGGGTGCATTGTATATTTTGGTTGCGCTTATCTGGCTTATTCCCGACAAACGAATCGAAATTATTATCAGAAGTGAACTGGAATCAAAACAAAAAAAGAAACATCAGGCAAATTAAAATCACGACGTGTTTTATTCAGTCGTCCTGATCGGGCTTTAAGCATCAATCGGTTCATTTTATACCTTTTTTGATAAATTCCAGCGAAAAATTCATCTTCAGTCAAACTAACTTCTGTAAATTGCGGGAAAAATCAACAACCCAATCTCCCGAATGAAAACAGTTTTCAAGTTTCTCATCTGTCTGCTCCTGTCGCTTAATTTCTTCGTCCAGAATCTGCAAGCTCAAACCGATTATAAAAGCCAATGGCCTCAGTTCCGTGGTCCCTGGGGAATTGGATACCTTGAAAATGCTAAAACGCCAACCAATTGGGATATTGAAACCGGACAACAAATCAAGTGGAAAACGGCTATTCCCGGTTTAGGACATTCGTGTCCGGTAATCTGGAACGATTTGCTGTTTGTCACAACAGCGGTAAACACAACGAACAGCGAATCATTAAAAGTTGGCCTTTACGGCGACATCGATGAGGCAAACGATAGCGCCGTTCATGAGTTCAAGGTATATTGTCTGGATAAAAATTCAGGAAAAATAATCTGGGAACGAATTGCACACAAAGACGTCCCAAAATCGAAGCGTCATACCAAAGCATCGCAGGCCAACTGCACCCCGGCAACCGACGGAAAATACCTGGTTGTTCATTTTGGTTCGGAAGGTTTGTATTGCTACAATTTAATGGGAAACCTGATCTGGAAAAAGGACATGGGTATTCTTGCTCCCGGACCATATACCGACCCTGGAGTAGAATGGGGATATGCCAGTTCGCCAGTTATATACAAAAGCCGGATCATAGTTCAGTGTGACATTCCTAAAACGCCATTTATTACGGCGTTGGATATGGAAACAGGAAAAGAAATCTGGAAAACTTCGCGTGGCGATGAGGTTTCAACCTGGTGCACTCCGTCTATTTATACAAAAGACGGAAAAACCCAGGTAATCGCCAATGGGTTTAATCACATGTGCGGATATGATTTTGAGACCGGAACGGAAATCTGGAAACTCAGCAATGGTGGCGATGCTCCCGCGCCAGCACCGGTTGTAGCCAACGACCTCATTTATCTGAATAGCGCTCACGGCAAATTTTCGCCGATTTTTGCTGTTAAGCCATCTGCTAAAGGCGATATTACCCTTGCAGCCGACAGCACCAAAAACGAATTCATTACCTGGAGTGTAAAACGTGGTGGTGCGTACATGCAGACTCCGCTGATATACAATGGATATTTATACAATCTTCAGGTAAATGGGCAGCTAACTTGCTACGATGCGATTACCGGAGAAATAATATATAAGGAAAGTCTGAAAGATCCGTTCTCCGCGTCGGGAATTGCTGCTGACGGTAAAATCTATTTTAGTTCCGAAGAGGGTAATATTTTTGTGGTTCAGGCTGGTCCTGAATTTAGATTACTGGCAAAAAATGCCCTGAAAGATGTTTGCATGGCTAGTCCGGCCATATCCGGAAATACAATTTATTTCAGGACACAGCATTTAATTTATGCCATTGAGTAAAAATAATTGGAAAGAATCGTATCCCATTGCTTTTATTGATCCTGAAAACTTCATTACATTTACGCTAAAAGTCAAATGAAACAGCAGAGCTTCAGCCTATCGAAGAGACTAAAAAGCTTTGGTTTTGCCTTCAACGGATTACGAATCATGATCAAAGAGGAACATAATTTCAGGATTCAGCTAATCGCTGCTTTTTGCGTTTTAGTTGCAGGATTTGTTTTTCACTTATCAGAATTTGAATGGATTGCAATTATCTTTTCAATCGGCTTTGTGTTTGCACTTGAAATTATCAATACCTCAATCGAAAATATGGCTGATTTTATCTCGCCTGAAAAGAACGAAAAAATTAAACTCATTAAAGATTTAGCATCGGCCGGAGTTTTAATTGGTGCAATAACTGCAGTCGTCGTTGGACTGATAATTTTACTTCCTAAATTTATCGAGTTGCTTTATGCCTTTCAGTAACTCAAACAGGTAGCAAAAGACGAGCTCGTTTTATTTTCAATTTGTCATTTTCCTGTTACCTTACTAAATTGAAAATAAACTTCTTCGTATTCAAGATGTTCCTGATTTAGAGTGATACAAACAAAAATTCAGGAATTTTAAAAGGCTTTAAAAACAACAAGGGAAAGAAATACCATGAAAGAAATAGAAAATATAGAACTGACTTTTTTAAGTGTCGACGATTATCAGGAACTTAAAAAAGCAATGATCGAGTCATACACCAATATGCCAAATTCGTATTGGCAAGAACGGCAAATCAAATCGTTGATTGATCGGTTTCCGGAAGGACAGGTTGTAATAAAAGTCAACAATCAAATTGCCGGTTGTGCCTTATCAATTATTGTCGACTATAATAAGTTTGGCGACCAACATACCTACAAGGAAATTACCGGAAAATACAGCTTCAACACCCATACACTTAGTGGAGACACCCTTTATGGAATCGATATTTTTATCAAACCTGAATTCAGAGGCTTGCGGCTTGGAAGACGACTTTACGACTATCGGAAGGAATTGTGCGAACGCATGAATTTGAAAGGAATCACGTTTGGGGGCCGAATTCCACATTATCACAAATACGCCGAAAGCATTACTCCTAAGGAATATATTGAGAAAGTCAGAAGAAAGAAAATCCATGACCCGGTATTCAACTTCCAGATATCGAATGATTTTTACCCGTCAAAAGTTCTTAAAAATTATTTGGAAGGTGACAAAGAATCGAATGATTTTGCTGTATTATTAAAATGGGACAACATTTACTATGAAAAGGAAAACATAAAAGCCAGTACGATAAAAAAGGTTGTCAGGCTTGGACTGATTCAGTGGCAGATGCGGCCCTATAAAAATCTGGAAGATTTAATGCAGCAGGCAGAATTTTTCATCGATGCGGTTTCAGGTTACCGATCCGATTTTGCCTTGTTCCCGGAGTTTTTTAATGCACCGTTAATGGCCGAAAATAATCATTTATCAGAACCTGAAGCCATCCGTGAATTGGCAAAACATACGGCGACTATTGCGCAAAAATTCTCAGAATTGGCCATTTCGTACAACATCAATATTATTTCGGGCAGCATGCCCGAAATTAAGAACGACAGGCTCTACAATGTAGGATATCTGTGCAAAAGAGACGGAACGGTCGAACGCTACGAGAAAATACATGTTACTCCGGATGAAGTGAAAATCTGGGGCATGCAGGGTGGTAATCAGGTAAAAGTTTTCGATACCGATTGCGGAAAAATCGGAATAATGATTTGCTACGATGTGGAATTCCCTGAGTTAAGCCGACTTTTGGCCGATCAGGGAATGGATTTGTTATTTGTGCCATTTCTTACCGATACTCAAAACGGATATTCACGGGTCAGGAGTTGTGCTCAGGCCCGGGCAATCGAAAATGAATGCTATGTAGCTATCGCCGGAAGTGTTGGCAACTTGCCGAAAGTTCACAACATGGATATTCAATTTGCACAATCGATGGTATTTACACCCTGCGATTTTGCTTTTCCTACAAATGGAGTAAAAGCCGAAGCCACACCGAATACCGAAATGATTCTGATCGCCGATGTTGACATCGATTTACTTAGAGAATTGAATCAGCAGGGAAGTGTCAGGAATTTAAAAGACAGGCGGAGAGACCTGTACGAGCTCAAAAGAAAATAAAATAATCATGAATTCCAACGAGATAATTCGGAAAAACTTATCAGGAGAAAGCACTCCGCGAATGCCGGTTTTATTTGTCGGGCACGGAAGTCCAATGAATGCCATCGAAGAAAATGAATTTGTTCAAGGTTGGCGAAACCTTGGAAAAATATTGTCCCGTCCGAAAGCTATTCTTTGCGTTTCGGCGCACTGGGAAACTCGGGGAACTTTTGTAACGGCTATGCCAAAACCGAAAACCATCCACGATTTTGGTGGCTTCCCAAAAGCTTTGTTCGAGGTTCAGTATCCGGCTCCCGGAAGTCCTGAACTGGCAAACGAAACCAAGGACACGATTACCAAAACTTCGGTCGGGCTGGACGAAAAGTGGGGATTGGATCACGGTGCATGGAGTGTCATTCGCCGGCTTTATCCGGAAGCCGATGTTCCGGTTATTGAGATGAGTCTCGATTATAGTCAGGCACCTCAGTATCATTTTGAGCTGGCCAAAGAACTTTCGGCTCTGCGAAACAAGGGTGTGCTAATTATCGGCTCCGGAAATATGGTGCACAACCTCCGCCTGGTAGCCTGGAACAAAATGAATGAGCCTGATTTTGGTTTTGACTGGGCCATTGGGGCAAACGATAAATTTAAAGCACTCATCGAATCGGGTGATTTCAAAAGCCTGGTCAATTATACCAATCTTGGGCCAGAGGTGCAATTGGCCATTCCAACTCCCGATCATTATTTGCCGTTGCTTTATTCATTGGCCTTAAAAGAAAACGACGAACCAGTTTCTTTCTTCAACGACAAACCCGTAATGGGCTCCTTAACTATGACTTCTGTGAAAATCGGATGAGATTTGTGTGGAGGCCTATCTTTTGAATTCAATCGTTTCATAACTTTGGAAAACGACTGAATATGAACAACTCGGAAATCACCATTTACAAAACAGAAGAAGGTAGAACTGAAATTCAGGTTAAACTTGAAAATGATACGGTTTGGCTTAACCTGATGCAGATGAGTGAACTTTTTAGCCGTGATAAATCCGTTATATCCAGGCATATAAATAATATCTACAAAGAAAAGGAGCTGGCACAAAGTTCAACTGTTGCAAAATATGCAACAGTTCACCTACATTAAGACTGAAAAAGTAGTATTGGAAGAAATTTCAATTAATGGAAAAAAATCGGTAGTTCACAAAATAGAAGCTTTAAGATTCAACCTGTGAAATAATTGCACAAGTTCAAACAGAAGTTGATTATTGTCAACCTGATAAATAAGAAGAATTGAGTTGAATTCGCAAATCTTTCCTAAATTACAACGTAATTTCAGATTCTATTAACTCCTGATCTTTAACATTTGCGAATGAAACGAACATGTCGCCGAACTGATTTTAAGGGATGCGGCACAAAAAGGAATGAAAATATTGTTCAAAGCGGAGATCTCATGGTATGTGAGTTCCATGAGAACAATTAATAATCAAAGAATTAATACCGATATTTTCTCATGAAAATCCTGCTCACCGGAACAACTGGTTATATTGGTCAACGCTTACTTCCAACTTTGCTGGCAGACGGGCATGAGGTAATCTGTTGCGTCAGGGATAAAAACCGGTTCGATTTTCGGAAATATCATTCGGATCAGCTTAAAGTGATTGAGGTGAATTTTCTGGATGAAAAATCGCTGGTTCCCATTCCTGACAACATTGATGCTGCCTACTACCTGATTCATTCCATGTCGGCGCCCAACGCAGATTTCGAAAAACTGGAGATGATATCTGCAACCAATTTCAGGAACCGGATTCAACAAACCAAAGCTCGGCAGGTCATTTACCTGAGCGGAATCATCAACGATCAAAAGTTATCGAAACACCTGAAATCGAGAAAGCTGGTTGAAGAAATTCTGTCTTCCGGAAGTTATCACCTCACCACCCTTCGGGCCGGCATCATTTTAGGCTCCGGAAGCGCTTCCTTTGAGATTATCCGCGATCTGGTTGAAAAATTACCGTTTATGATTGCCCCCAGATGGCTCAACACCAAATCTCAGCCTATTGCCATCCGGAATGTGATTGAATATTTAAACGGTGTTTTACTTTATGAACCTTCGTTTGACCGGAGTTTCGACATTGGTGGCCCTGAAATACTGACCTACAAAGAAATGCTCAGAGGGTTTGGTAAAGTGCGTAACTTAAAACTGCGGATTTTCACAGTTCCGGTAATGACACCTAAATTTTCGTCATATTGGCTCTATTTTGTTACCTCCACTTCATACACGCTGGCAGTGAATCTGGTTGAAAGCATGAGCGTGGAAATTATCTGCCGCCCGAATGATTTAAAAGATTTGCTTGGAATAAAACTGATCACGTTCGAAGAAGCTATTCAGCGGGCTTTTGGCAAAATTCAAAACGAAGGGGTTGTTTCGAGCTGGAAAGATGCCCTTTCGAGCAACGTTTTAAATAAAGGAATTTCGCCTCTGCTCGAAGTTCCAACTTATGGTTGTTTCGTGGACAAGCGGAAATGTGAAGTAAAAGACATCGAAAAAACGCTCAACAAGATATGGTCGATTGGCGGAGAAAATGGCTGGTATTATGCCAACTGGCTCTGGGAATTGCGGGGTTTTATCGATAAACTTTTTGGCGGGGTCGGATTGCGCCGCGGAAGAAAAAATACGACCATAATTTCTGCTGGTGACTCACTCGATTTCTGGCGTGTCATTTATGCCAATAAAGACGAAAAAAGATTGTTGCTTTATGCCGAAATGAAATTACCGGGCGAGGCCTGGCTCGAATTCGAAATCAGGAACAATACGCTATACCAAACGGCAACTTTTCGTCCGTGGGGAATCTGGGGCCGCAATTACTGGTACGTTCTTATCCCTATTCATCTTACCATTTTCAAAGGAATGATTAAACGGATTGCGTCCTGAACGGAACTATTTTTTCAATTCCCAGGTCACGCCATCTTTGCCGTCTTTAATGTCGAACCCAATGGCTGTAAGTTCGTTGCGGATTTTATCCGAAGTTGCCCAATCTTTATTGGCTTTCGCCTCCATACGCAGCTTCATCAGCAATTCAACAACTTCACTCAAAACTTCGGAATTACCGGATTCCGCCTGATCATCCGCTTTTAATCCGAAAATATCGGAAACAAAAATCCTGAAAAGTGATTTCAACGCGTCTTTTTCAGCAGAAGTGATGGTTGATTTTCCGTCAGCGATCGAATTGATCATTTTCACGCCATCGAACAAATACGAAATGGCAATCGGACTGTTCATATCGTCGGCCATGGCGGTATAGCAGTTAGCCGAAAGTTCAGCTACATTGATTGACGAACTTGCAGAAACAGGCAGCGAATCAATTTTTGCCACAGCTTTCATCAACCGTTCCAACCCTTTTTCAGAAGCCTGAAGCGCTTCATTCGAAAAATCGAGCGTGCTGCGATAATGTGCCTGCAACATGAAAAAGCGGATGGTCATCGGGCTGTAGGCTTTTTCGAGAAGCGGATGGTTTCCGGTAAAAAAGTCTTCGAGCGAAATGGCATTTCCGAGCGATTTGCCCATTTTCTGACCGTTCAGGGTGATCATGTTGTTGTGCATCCAATAGCGAACGGCGGGTTTTCCGTGTGCCGCCTGTGCCTGCGCCATTTCTGCCTCGTGGTGCGGAAAAGTCAAATCCATTCCGCCTCCGTGTATGTCGAAAGTCTCGCCTAAATATTTGCAGCTCATGGCCGTACATTCCATGTGCCAGCCCGGGAAACCGTCGCTCCAGGGCGAAGGCCAGCGCATGATGTGTTCAGGAGAAGCTTTTTTCCAGATGGCAAAATCCAGTCCTGAGCGCTTTTCGTTCTGTCCATCCAACGAGCGGGTATTGCTGATCAGGTCTTCAATTTTTCGGCCCGAAAGTTTTCCGTAGTCATTTTCAGCAGCAAATTTCTCCACATCAAAATACACCGAACCATTGCTTTCGTAAGCATATCCGGAGTTTAGGATTTTCTTGACTTCCTCAATTTGCTCGATGATATGTCCCGAAGCGCGCGGTTCAATGCTCGGTGCTTGCAGATTGAGCATGGCCATCGCTTTGTGATACAAATTGGTGTATTTCTGCACCACTTCCATCGGTTCCAGTTCGTCGAGTTTGGCCTGCTGTTCAATCTTATCTTCGCCTTCATCGGCATCGGCTATCAAATGGCCCACATCGGTAATGTTGCGCACGTAACGCACTTTGTAGCCAATTTGTTTCAGGTAGCGAAACAGCAAATCGAAAGTAATGGCTGATCGGGCATGACCCAAATGAGGCGATCCGTAAACTGTTGGTCCACAAACATACAACCCAACCTTGCCGGGAACCAGCGGTTCAAAGACTTCTTTCCTGCGCGTAAGTGTGTTGTAAATTTGAATTTCCTGAATCATGACCTTTCGTTTCTTGTGCTGCAAATGTAAAAATAATTGATGAATTCAATTGGATGAACATTTTCTGTACTGACGTGCAATGGAATAAATCAGGAAAAATTAACTAACCCTTGAACGATTATATTCTGAAGTAATTTATTTCGCTCCTGATTCCATTTTTGCCAGTCGCCATTCGCTCAATTGCTTTATCCGGTTCAAAACATTTGCGGTTACCCGATTATGAATGGCTTCCCAAATCCTATTCACGAACGGCCATTGGGGCTTGTATTCTTTTCCGTAGAAATTAAACCCAACCGTTAAATACAACTGCGACTGTTCCGTTTCTCCCATGTCGGCAATCGACGAACGAACGTACATCATAAATATTCCGATGGGATATCCGCCACTACATTTGTAAAGCAAATACCGTGCATTGTCAAAGTCGAAGGCATCGGGGACCCGCTTAATACGGATGGAATTCAAAAGAAACAATGGAATAAATTTCAGTCCCCAAAAACTCTTTTTCCAACCAAACGGGTATTTTTTCCAGCCCAACGGCAAAACACGAATTGCTTCAATGTCATCATTTATGCGCTCGATTTTCGCGATGTGATTTGGCCAGCATGACGAATCACCATTCCAGTTTAAAAGCTCATTAAAGACATAACTCACAGGAGCTTCAATTCCGATGTGATGAACATTTAAAACGGTATACCGGTCAACACCTTCACCCACCCGTTGTTGAATCCGATGGTTATATTCAAGTCTTTTTTCTTCCGAATCGAATTTTATTAAAGTTGGAAATGCCGGTTTATTCCATAGAAAATTCCTGAAATCAGAAAACAGTCCGTTACTTTTCGTTGGAGGAGACTGAATCGGGTTTATATTTGATTTTTCGTTACTCATGAAATAAATTTTCGGTTCATTTCAGCTAATAATCGTGAAAAGTGACTCGATGAATGATCTTCTAAAATTAACTAAATCTGAAGATTTTGTCAGTTAACTTCAGTCAAATTCCTGATTTATTTGATAGTTCGGTTTTTTGAGCTTACTTTTGCTCTCATTATCAAATAATCCTTCCAAAAGACGGTTGTTTGGTTATAAAGAAGAGTGGAGAGATCGGGCTCAGTGAAGCTCTGGCAACCATCAGCGATACTGCTGAAACGGTGCCAATACCCGGCCGGAAACGGAATTATAATTTAAACAAAACAAATGAAACAACTCTCAATTTTACATCTCTTGAGTTTCATGTACTTCTCCAACGGTTGTATGTGCTAAATCCACATCTTAAGTCACGTAAAAATTTCAACACGAAGACTCAAAGACACGAAAGAAATAAAACTTAGTGCCTTCGTGGCTTTGTGTTTAAGCATAAAATATTTAACAATGGGTATTCAAAAAACATACGAAGAAATCAACGAGAAAATCCAGCGGGGCGAGGCGGTGGTGCTGACAGCCGAAGAAGTTTCGCAAATGGGGCTCACCGCTTCTCCGGAAGAAATCGCCGAAAAGGTGGATGTGGTGACCACCGCAACTTTTGGAGCCATGTGTTCGTCAGGTGCAATTATAAATTTCGGACACGCCAATCCACCCATCAGGATGGAAAGAATCCGGTTAAATGGTGTGCCAGCCTATGAAGGTTTGGCTGCGGTGGACACCTACATCGGCGCAACTGCCTGCGATCCCGAGAATCTGAAATATGGCGGGGCACATGTGATTCAGGATTTAGTTGATGGCAAAGACATAGAACTGGAAGCCTGGGGAAAAGGCACCGATTGTTATCCGAGGAAACACATCAAAACCATCATCAATAAGGAAACGGTGAACGAAATGATTCTGTTCAATCCGCGCAATGCCTACCAGAATTATCCCGTGGCGGTGAATTCTACCTCGCAAATGAAATATACGTACATGGGAAATTTGCTTCCCAACATGCGCAATGCTACCTATTCCACTTCCGGAGAACTGAGCCCGCTGCTGAACGACCCGGAAATGAAAACCATTGGCATCGGAACACGCATTTTTCTGGGAGGCACGCAGGGATTTGTGGTTTGGCCGGGAACGCAATTCAATACCTCGAAACCCAAAAATGAATACGGCGTTCCGGTAGGTAATTCGGCTACGCTGGCCGTGATGGGCAATTTGAAAGAAATGTCGTCGGAATTTTTGCAGGCGGCTTATTACGAAAAATATGGTGTGAGTTTATTTGTCGGCATCGGGATCCCGATTCCGGTGCTGAATGCCGATATCGCAAAAAAAGTCTCCATCAGGAACGAGCAGATTGAAACCACAGTTTGCGATTACGGAATAGAAGGTAGCCCTGCCCTGGGCCGGGTAACTTATGCGGAATTACGTTCCGGAGAAATTGAAGTTCAAGGGAAAAAGATACGGACAGCGCCAGTTTCGAGCTTAAGCAAAGCACGTAAAATTGCTGAAATCCTGAAACAATCGATTCTGGCAGGCGAGTTTGAAATCAGCAAACCGGTTCAAATGTTTCCGACAAATACCTCATTAAAATCGCTTAAAGAAGAAGCCCCACCCAAAGCCTCCCCTAACCCGTCCGAAGGAGGGGAATTTGGGAGCTGAGTTCTGAAATTATGGTATAAAAAGAGAATGTCATTAATATGCACCGCTTCAAGTCTCCTCCCTTTGGGGGAGATTTAGAGGGGGCTTAAATTATCAACAATGCAAAAAAAAAGATATGTCCTGAAGTTTCCGCCACAAAGCGGAGATCAGCCGTTTAGCTACCATTTGGTAAAAGATTTCGACATCCGGATTAATATTCTTCGGGCTGAAGTTTGGCCGGGAAAAACCGGAAGTTTGGTGCTGGAACTGGAAGGGACAACCACGAACCTGAAAAACGGAATCGCTTATTTGCAGGAAAATCAGGTGAGTTGTGAACCACTGAACAAAAAAATTACCTGGAATCAGGAGCGATGCATCAGTTGCGGAAATTGCACTGCTGTGTGTTTTGCCGGAGCCTTGCAACTGGATCCGGTGAAATGGGAACTTCAGTTCGACCCGGAGAAATGTATTGTTTGCGAACTTTGCGTTCCGGCTTGTCCATTGAATTTGTTTAAAATAGATTTTAGGGAGTAATATACCGCGTATGCGGTTAAAGTATGGTAGTATAAACGAAGTGAAGTATAAAAGGCGCATCAGTATCTGATAATTGAAACATAATTGTTTCATGCGCCGATATCAATAACCCTCTTATTAAATCTATTGTTTAACCGCATATGCGGTAAGAAAGTAGCAATTCAAACTTTTCTACAATACTAAAATCGCCACGCGATAAAGAAAAAAATGATCGAACAACGTGCATATCGCAATCAGTTTTCGCAGCAACGATTTAGGTCGTTTGTGGTTAATTACAAGGAAACTGATCTGTGGATTGGCGTCGATCCTCCTTCCTTCAGGGAAGAAATGATGGGAATTTCACTCCTGAAAGTTAAAGAGTTGCGGTCGGTTCTGGAAGCTTATTTGTTAACAGATCCGGTCTTTCGAAAGACTTTCGAACCGCATCGGGTAGAACCGAATGCGCCCGAGATTGTTAAGGTCATGGCTGAAGCTGCCAATCGTGCCGGAGTTGGACCAATGGCTTCCGTGGCCGGTGTCTTTGCAGAAATGGTTGGGCAGCATTTAATGCAACAATTTGAAATTCAGGAATTGGTGGTTGAAAATGGTGGTGATATTTTCCTGAAGATTAACCGAAATTTACTAATGTCGGTTTATGCCGGAAATTCGCCTTTGTCGGAAAAGGTTGGCATTGAAATTCCAGCTACTGAGTCTCCGTTGGGAGTTTGTACTTCCGCCGGAACAATTGGCCCATCGGTAAGTTTTGGAAAAGCGGATGCTGTCATGATCGTTTGTAAAAACACGGCTTTAGCTGATGCTTTTGCCACCGGATTTGGGAATCGGGTTCAGACTCCGGAAGATGTTCAGCAGGTAACAAAACAAACGGAACAGTTTCCGGAGATACTCTCGGCAGTGATTATTTGCCACGACAAAATTGGTATCCGTGGACAGTTTGAGATGAAATTGATAAGATAAAATAGAAAGTGAGCGGGTGACTCGAAGTCACCCGCTCACTAAATCAAGAAAAGATGACGACGAAAAAAAACATACAACACGAACTCGAATCACGGGTTTTGGTGCTCGATGGAGCCATGGGAACCATGATTCAAAAGCACCGCCTGTTGGAAGAAGATTTCCGGGGCACGATTTTTACTGATTTTCAGTACGATTTAAAGGGCAACAACGATTTGCTTTCGATTACAAAATCTGAAATTATCCGCGAAATTCATGCGCAGTTTCTGGAAGCTGGAGCCGATATTATTGAAACCAATACCTTCAATTCAACAAGTATTTCGCAAGCCGATTACCATTTGGAAGAATGGGTTTATCAGCTAAACCTGCGATCGGCAAAGCTGGCTGTTGAAGTAGCTGAAGAATTTACGGTTAAAAATCCGGAGAAACCGCGCTTTGTGGCCGGAGCCATTGGCCCAATGAATAAAACATTGTCGCTTTCGCCTGATGTGAATGATCCGGGATTCCGATCGGTTTCGTTTGATGAGGTAAAAGCTTCCTACCGCGAACAAATAAAAGGTTTGATTGACGGCGGCGTTGATCTGCTTTTGGTTGAAACTATTTTTGATACCTTAAATTCCAAAGCCGCCCTGTTTGCCATCGAAGACGAACTGGAAGAACGCGGAATTCGACTGCCGGTCATGGTTTCAGGAACAATTACCGATGCCAGTGGTCGCACCCTTTCAGGCCAAACCGTCGAGGCTTTTTTGACTTCGGTTTCGCACATTGATTTGCTCAGCATCGGGCTGAATTGCTCGTTGGGAGCCAAAGATATGCGTCAGTACTTGGAGGAACTCTCAAAAAAATCGTCCTATTTTATTAGCGCTTATCCGAATGCCGGTTTGCCCAACCAATTTGGTGAATACGATGAAACGCCAACCGAAATGGCACATCAGGTCGGAGATTTTCTCGACAATAAATTTGTAAATATCATTGGCGGCTGCTGTGGAACAACTCCGGATCACATTCGTGAACTGGCGAAAATTGCAGCTAAATCGGAACCCCATCATCGGCATAAAAAAGACAAACTCACTAAATTGAGTGGATTGGAACCTGTAATCCTGACTTCGGAGTCCGTGTTTATGAATATTGGCGAACGATGTAATGTGTCAGGTTCGCGCAAATTCGCCAGGCTGATCCGCGAAGGAAAATACGAGGAAGCCATTGCCATTGCCCGTAATCAGGTTGACGAAGGGGCGCAGGTCATCGACATCAATATGGACGATGCCATGCTCGACGCCAAAAAGGAAATGGTCACTTTCCTGAATTTGTTGATGGCCGAACCCGATATTGCACGCGTTCCGATGATGATTGACTCGTCGAAATGGGAAGTGATTGAAGCCGGCCTGAAATGTGTGCAGGGCAAGGCGATTGTGAATTCCATCAGTATGAAGGAAGGCGAAGATGTATTCCGCCAACAAGCACAATTGCTGAAACGGTATGGTGCGGCTGTTGTTGTGATGGCATTTGACGAAATCGGACAGGCCGATTCGTTCGAACGTCGTATTGAGATCTGCCAGCGTGCCTACAATATTCTGGTCAACGAGATCAACTTTCCTCCTCAGGATATTATTTTCGACTCGAATATTCTGATCATCGGCACTGGAATGGAGGAACACTTGAATTATGCGGTTGACTTTATCAACGCGGTAAGCTGGATCAAGAAAAATCTGAAACACGCCAAAACCAGCGGTGGAGTCAGCAATGTGTCATTCAGTTTCCGCGGGAACGACCAGGTGCGCGAAGCCATCCACTCGGTTTTCCTGTTTCATGCCATAAAAGCCGGACTCGACATGGGTATTGTGAATCCCGGAATGCTGCAGATTTACGACGAAATTCCGAAGGACTTTCTGGAGAAAGTGGAGAATTTGGTCCTGAATAAAAACCCGAATGCCACTGAAGAGTTGCTCGAATTCGCACAAACTTTAAAAGCGCAGGATGCCAAAGAAGAACGAAAAGATGAATGGCGCGACCTTCCGGTTGAAAAACGGCTGGAACATGCGCTGGTAAAAGGATTGCCCGATTATATTGATATTGATTTAGCTGAGGCGCTACCACTTTACTCTCCGGTTCTGAATATCATTGAAGGTCCGCTGATGGATGGAATGAATGTGGTTGGTGACTTATTTGGCGCCGGGAAAATGTTCCTTCCGCAAGTGATCAAATCGGCTCGCGTGATGAAAAAAGCAGTGGCTTACTTGCTGCCATACATCGAAGCCGACAAGGATAAATTTGATACCACTGACAACCGAAAAGTGGTGCTGATGGCTACCGTAAAAGGCGACGTGCACGACATTGGAAAAAACATTGTGGGCGTGGTTTTGGGCTGTAACAATTACCGGGTTATCGATCTGGGCGTGATGGTGCCGACCGATAAAATACTCGACACAGCCATTGCGGAAAACGTGGACATCATTGGCCTGAGCGGGTTAATTACGCCATCACTCGAAATTATGGTAGATGTAGCTACCGAAATGGAACGCCGGGGAATGAACCTGCCTTTGCTGGTTGGCGGCGCCACCACCTCAAAAATTCATGCCGCGGTGAAAATTGCACCGCAATACAAAAATGCAGTGATTCATGTCAAAGATGCATCGCGTGCGGTGAGCGTAGTCTCAAACCTGCTCTCCGGAAATCAGGAATTCCTGAAAGAAATTCGCGACGATTACCAGGCGGTGCGCGATTTGCACGGACAGAAGAAGGCGAAAAAATATCTGTCCATTGAAGAGGCACGTGCCAATAAATTGAAAATTGACTGGGATAACACGCCTATTTATAAACCCAATTTTGTGGGTATCAAACAACTGATTGATTACCCGATTTCGGAACTCCGGCAATACATCGACTGGACGTTCTTCTTCTTTGTCTGGGAACTGAAAGGCAAATTCCCGGATATCCTGAACGACGAACTTCAGGGCGAAGAAGCACGGAAGCTGTATGCCGATGCCAACCGAATGCTCGATCGGATGGAAGCAGAGAAGATGGTTCAGGCCAACGGTGTTTTTGGTATCTGGCCCGCCAATGCCGATGGCGACGATATCGTGGTTTTCGAAGACGAAACTCGCCGGAAAGAGGCCGGTCGTTTTTATGAACTTCGTCAGCAGGAAGCCAAGAAACCTGGCTCTCCAAACTATTGTCTGGCTGATTTTATCGCCCCAATTGAAAGCGGAAAAGCCGATTATTTTGGCGCATTCGCGGTAACCGGTGGTGTGGGCATTGAAAAATGGATGAAACATTTCCATGACGACCACGACGATTACAATGCCATTCTGCTCGAATCGTTAGCCGACCGCCTTTCAGAAGCTTTTGCTGAGTTACTGCATCTTCAGGTCCGCAAAGATTATTGGGGCTATGTTCCGGAAGAAAAGCTGACTTTGGAAGAAATGTTCCATGTCGATTACCAGGGAATCCGCCCAGCGATTGGCTATCCGGCCTGTCCGGAACATCACGAAAAGGCAAACCTGTTCAACATGCTGAAAGCCGATGAAATTGGAATGACTTTGACTGAGCATTTTATGATGCAGCCAACCGCTTCGGTGAGTGGTGAATTTTTTGTACATCCGGAATCGAAATATTTCAGCCTTGAAAAAATTGGCAAAGACCAGGTTGAAGATTATGCCCACCGCAAAGGGGTTAGCTTGGAAGTAATTGAAAAATTCATGCCTTCGAATCTGAATTATAAAGGGATATAGTCTTTTATTGAATCGGATGACTTTAAATAGACAAGAAATTTGGAAGATGTAAATTAAGCAAATGCCAGATAAATTTTTTTTCTGCCGATTTATTCCCGAATCTTATTATCTGGCTATGAAGCGGAATTACTTATGTCTTTTAAATGGCTGTAGTAGATGAAATTTCTGTCATTCAGAGGAATATTTTCAGGAATAAATTAGAATTATTTACGTTAATGATTTGAGGATAAGATATAAATTTACTTAACATTTGAGTTTTCGAATTTGCCTAAATTGATTTCAAACCATAATTTATGATTGAAAAAGAACTCCATGAACTAATTGATGATCTAAATTCAAATCCGGACTCATCAAAATTCATATTGATTCAAATAGCAGAGGATATCTATTTTGCAAAAGTATGGCTAAATCTTCCCTGGGAAAATCAGATTGAATATCACGGAGACAATTTTTATTTTATCAACAGGCCTGATTATGGATTTATTGGCGTAGTGGAAGCCAGCAGCAATGAAATGCATGCCTATTTAATTCCTGAATTCAGAGGTAAAGGAATTATCTGCTCGTCGTTGAGCGAAACAATTTTACCACATTCATTTTGGTATAACAAAATGGAAAAACAAAGGGTAACGATTGACCAGTCGTTTCATGGGAAAAATTTTAAAAAAGTTGAAAAGTCGCTGCTCCTGGCGGGGTTCAAAGATAAAAGTACTATTGTTGACAGCCTGTTCGAATACTTTGCATACAAAAATGATTTTGCGGAATTTAAATATTTTAAGGCCAAAGAAAAATCGTTTTCAGAAAAGGAATTTCAATTTCTTTATAACCGAATAAATTCAATCATTGCCCAACTGCAATATATGAAAGAACGTTACGAATTGGTACTTAATGAGGATGATGAAATTGTTTCTTCGATCCACGATTCCATTCGGCAGTTTGAAGGAATTTATGATAAAAAATTGCGCTCGCTACTATAAAAAACATATCTATTTTGAGTTGGTACTGGTTAATCGCTGGTGTTGTCAAGGATTCCTGAAGCTTCTTTCCACCGTCTCAAATATGGGACTCGCTTGCTTCATTCGACAAACGAACCATTCTGTACAAATCAAACTTTCAGGGGAAAACACAACAAGAATTTATGTACCTGATTGTGCTTTAGTCAAGTAGTCCCAACACCACAAATGTCGAACTTTTTTTTGAGAATTTGGCACATTTGGCTAAGCTTGTAGCTTAATTTATAAAAGGTTTGCTTCGCAGTTAATGGCTTCAAAAAGTGATCAACTCACCGTACTGTCCCAGAAAAAGAACACATTTTGCAACGTCCATTGAGGAAAATTGCATCAGTAGAAAGAACTCCAATCGATTTTAGAAAACCAGCAGCAATTGGTATACACATAAATGAATTTAGTCAACAATTGAAGAATTGAAATGGATTTGACCACTTATCCCAAGCCTTAGATAAATTCAGATTATTGCCCTTGCCACATCCGTTCAATGTCTTCGAGCGATTTACCCGTAGTTTCGGGAACCAACTTCCAGGTTATGTACAGGTAGGGAATACACATCAATCCAAACAACCAGAAGACGCCGGCCGATGAAAGGGTTGTCATTAACCAGGGTGTTAATTGTCCGATCAGGTAGGTTCCGATCCATAATGAAAAACCAGCTGCTGACATGGCTAATCCTCGCACTTTGGCCGGATACATTTCGGAAAGCAGTACCCAGATGACCACACAGATTGATATGGCGCAACTGAAAATATAAAAGAGGATCAGTATCAACAGTGTAACCGGAGGAATTACGTTTGTGGTTTTGTTCAATGTAAAATAAAACCCAATTAAAACAAGCGACACAATCATTCCTGAAACTCCATAATACACCAGCTTCTTACGTCCGATTTTATCGATCACAGCCATAGCCAAAACTGTTGATCCAAAATTAACCAACCCAACAATCACCTGGTAAAGAAGAGAATCTCCTTCTGAAAGGCCGGTTTTTTGAAAAATGGACGGTCCATAATAAAGCACCGCATTCACGCCCATAAATTGTCCGAGTATCGCCAGACTGACCCCTATGAACAACGCAATACGGAACCCTGGCTGAAACAGGATTTTCCAATCTGATTTTTCTTCCGATTGAACCAACTTTTTTAAATCGGTTACCTGTTCTCTGGCCATATCGTTGCCGTATATCCGCTTTAATGTTTTAAAAGCAGAGGTTTCTTTTGATTTTATCACCAGCCATCTCGGACTTTCAGGAATAAAAAAGAGGATACCAAAAAATAGCAGTGCCGGAAGAGATTCGGCTCCCAACATTCCTCTCCAGGTTTCAGTCACTACATATTTCCCCCAGAATCCGCCAATTGTTCCAAGTTCTTTCATGTGCTCTGCATGGCTGCTTATGGCATAATTAACCAGGTAAGCGCCCATAAACCCGATAGTAATAGCTAATTGGTATAGAGAAACCAGGGTTCCGCGGTAACGCGATACTGAGATTTCTGAAATATACAACGGTGAAATGACGGAAGCCACTCCAATTCCAACACCACCAATAATACGATAAACGACCAATTCTGAAATATTTGTTGAAAGCATACAGCCGATTGCAGAGCTCGAAAAGAGTACGGCGGATATTAAAAGAACAGGTTTCCTGCCAAAGTAATCACTCAGTTTCCCCGCAATGGCAACCCCCAAAATTGAACCAACAAGTGCACAACCAACATACCAGCCAGTACTTACATCGTTTAAACTAAACTGTGCGGCCACACTGCCAATAGTACCGGAAATTACTGCCGTATCGTAGCCAAACAGAAACCCGCCAAGAGCAGCAACGGCAGCCAAAAAGATTACATAAAACAGGTTTTCCTTATTCTTTTGAATCGTCATGAAATACGTTGTTAAATATTAAAGTATTCTTTGTAGCGGTTATATAAATGACCGGCTTGAAGATAGGCCGATTGAGGACTCATAAAATGGGAAAACTCAAAAGTAATCCCTTTATCATATCCCGCCCGGGCAGCAGCTTCAAGTTTCATTCGCAGTTTATCAAATTTAATGGGTAAGAACTTGATGGGCATATCGCGGTCGAAGGTTTCCGCATTGGTCCAGCACTGCATGCCATATTTATCTGCCATTCGTTTATTCACCTCGAAGAAGGCGTCTAGTTCGTCATAATCGATATGACCATCCTGAAAAGCACAGGCATCAACCACATCATGGATGCCATCAAAAATTTCGCTCCATTCTCGTTCATGTTCCTGAACAGAAACAGAATTAGCCTTTGTCAGGTCACTTCCGGCAGCCTCTACTGCTTTCTTCCCATCAATCCAGGGAGAGATAAAGGTTGGTAAGCCTCCCGAAATATCTTTGCATTGTTTGCCCATCGCATGAAAAGCACCGATCACACCTTTGGTTTTCCGGCTTATTTCACCGCTGATGTACCAGCCCCGGAAACTTTTGTGTTTACTTCCATAGTTTTTCCAGACTTCGTCAATCACATATTTATTGTCTTCAATCTCCCAACTCATATCACCCGTATCCCAGTATTTTCCGGAATCGTACAAACCGAAGTAAAACTTCATGCTGTATTTGTCTGCCAATCGAAGAAACAAATCCAGCAGATCGACCGATGGTATATAGCAATTGTGTTTTTTCAGGAGGTAAGCCGAAGGATAAGTAATAAATTTTCGGTACCCCGACCGAATCATGATCACTGTATCAATCCCGATAGCTTTCATGTGGGCAAAATCGGCATCCCATTCTTTCTCTCCCCAGTTCTGGTGCGGAATATCGTGCGAGATCTCATCCAGAAAAGTTCCGGTTATTTTCAGTCCCTGTGCTTTTGGAACAATCAGATTTGGCTCCGGAAGATTAACCGGCTCGGGTAAAAACAACCCTGATTGATCAGCAATTCCGCTGAAAGGAACGGTCATAGCCGCCATTCCGGTAAGAGATGCTTTTTTGAAAAAATCGCGTCGGGAGTTTTGCTCTTTTGACATGCCAGATTGATTTTTAAGTGCAATTAAAAGTAATTCTTTGGAACAGTTATCTATCAAATTGAAAAGATTTTCATTCAAGTATTCTCCAGATTTCATACAATCCCCTGGGAACATGGAAACATCCTTTCCATTTCCCGCCTTTCAGTTCAAGCAAGGGATTTCCTTCGCGGTTAAGATAGCCAAACCATTCCGCATATTCCGGATCTTTGAAGTGATTCCAGGTGTATTCGTGAATGATTTCAAACCAATTTTTGCAATCTTCATTTCCGGTAAGACGATAACCTTTGGCAAGTGAAATCAGAGTTTCAATATGAACCCACCAGAGTTTTTGATCCCATTCCAATTGTTGTGTCGGATATCCTTTTATGTCAAGGAAATAAAATAATCCGCCGTGTTTTTGGTCCCAACCGTTTTCCGTTGAACGGAGTAAAATTTCTATCGACCGGTCAATTAATGCCGGGTCGTTGTTTCGTACAGCCAGATCCATCATAAACCACATCGATTCGTTGGTATGCCCCGGATTGACCAGCCGACCTTCATAGGAGTCACTAAATTTACCTTCCGGGGTTACATTTTCGAGAATCAATCCGGATTCTTTATCGTAAAAGACATCCATAACCTCTTTAATAAGTGGCTGAATGCTTTTGTTCACATGCTCTGTTCCCAGAACATCTTCCATAATCAGAGAAAGGTTACAGAGAATCATGGGCAACGCAAAGCTTTTTAATGGCCTGGTTCCAGGGAATGCCTTGTTATACGGGCCCTTAGGGTCGTCTTGTCGACTTAGTATATTGTTGTAAGTGTTCAGTGCAATTTGCCTGTGCTCATCTTTTCCGGTTGCCTTGTATAGTTCGGAGAATGCCATCGCTGCAAAACAATCAGAGAAAATATTGTAGGGTTGAACCAAAGGCTTTCCATCCCTGGCGAGCGAAAAATACCAGTTTCCCTGTGCATCCGTTCCGTATTTTTCCATGAATGCAGCACCATGTAAAGCCATGTCAAGCCACTCCTGTTTTTCCTCAACCTTATTATATAGCATTGAAAAAAGCCAGACTTCACGTCCCTGAAGCCACATAAATTTATCGGTATCGAAAACCTCCCCGTACCTGTTTAGGGAAGTGAAATATCCACCAAAATCATTATCTTTTGAATGGTTTATCCAGAAAGGAATTATGCTATCTAAAAGCTCTGATTTGTACTGATCTGCATAAATTTTCAGTTCTTTGTACTCCATTGATTTATTGTATTGAGTTAGCAATTGTCTTTTCAATTTATTTTACTTTCAGACAAAGTAATAATAAAAATATTTAATAATTAAATTTTATGAATAAAATATTTTATTTATTCAAATTCTCTTATCTGAAAATATTATTAAATATAAATCCGATACTTATATATTTAGTTGCAACTTGGTAGTTCAGTGATTCTTGTTGTTTGGGGTTGCCTGTATTGGTGAGAATTTAAATAACTGATTGTTTTTTTATAGATTTGTAACGGAGCTGGTGCCGGTGCTTCATTTTTTTTAAATTTCTTCGTTAAAATATTTAGTCTTAGATATGTTGCACAAATTCATAATTGAATCTGAATCGGGTAATAAAAATGCCGTTATTAAAAAGAATATTATAAGGTTCTATATAAATAACGGGTCGAGTACGATTGCTGATCTGGCTAAGGAATTGGACTTGAGTGTTCCCACCACAACTAAGCTGATAACTGAGTTGATTGACGATGGATTTGTGCTTGATTTTGGGAAGCAGGAGACTGTAGGTGGAAGAAGACCTAATGTGTATGGATTAAATCCAGACTCCGGCTATTTTGTTGGGGTTGATGTTAAGCGCTTTCGTGTTAATATTTCGCTCCTCAATTTTAAAGGCGAAACAATTAGTTTTAAGGAAGATATCCCGTACCAGCTTGAAAATACGCAGGAAGCTCTAAGTGCTTTGTGTCGCATAATTGTTAAGTTTATCGAAGAGAAACCGGAGATAAAGGATAAGATACTTTGCCTTGGAATTAATGTTTCCGGGCGAGTTAATTCGGAGTCGGGTTATAGTTACAGCTATTTTTATTTTGAGGAAAGACCTCTAAGTGAGCTTATTGAGAATTCGGTTGGCGTAAAATGTTTCATCGATAATGACTCGCGCGCAATGGCTTACGGAGAGTATATGTGCGGCGTGGCCAAGGAAGAGAAAAATATGATTTTTGTTAATATTGGTTGGGGTGTTGGGATAGGAATTATTGCAAACGGCAAATTATATTATGGAAAATCAGGATTTTCCGGTGAGTTTGGGCATGTTTATACCTTTGATAATGAGATAATCTGTCATTGCGGCAAAAAGGGATGCCTGGAGACCGAAGCTTCCGGCCTTGCAATTCACCGCATGCTGCTTGATCGGGTAAAAAACGGCAGCAATACGATTCTTCAGAAGAAGATCGAAAGCGGCGAATCGCTGTTTTTAGAAGACATCATTGATGCAACCCTTGAAGAGGATATTCTGTCAATTGAGATAATTGAAGGAGTTGGGAATAATCTGGGTCGATCTATTGCCGGTTTGATAAATTTATTTAATCCGGAATTATTGGTCATTGGAGGAACGGTTTCTCTAACCGGAGACTACATTATGCTCCCTATAAAGAGTGCCGTTAAAAAGTATTCGCTGAACCTGGTGAATAAGGATACCGAAATAAAACTTTCAAAATTGGGAAATAAAGCGGGCGCAATAGGTGCGGGCTTACTGGCAAGGGGAAAGATGCTGGGAATGATTAATGAATGAGGTTAAAAGAAATCCGGCGTAAAGATAGATCCTATTTCTATATGCTTTAGAATCAGTTGATTCAATTTGCTTTAATTTGTATTTCCTGTCCTGCTTTTTTTTGAGTTGTTACGAGTTGATTTTAATCAGTATAACTTTGTGCGCTTCAAAAACAGCCAATTTTTTCTCTGTGTGAAATATGTAGTTGGCATAGACTTCAGCAATCTGACATTCGCTTAAAATGTTTTTGTACTCCCCTGATTGGGAATGGTTGTAATAATTCTTTCGATTAAAATCTTACTTTTTATAAGGTCTTGTGGCGCGATTGAGAATGTCGTGCACTTATTTATTTTGAATAATGTTAAAAAAAGATAATATTATAAACTTTGACATATATATTAAAATATTTTATTTATATATTGCAATTAATTAAATAATCTGTATTTTTACATCATAAATAATTTTCAATTTTCAAAATTATTTTCGCAATACGGTCTTTTAATAGTTCATTTATGCTATAAAGGTATAATTCTTAAGAGTTGGATAGAGAGATAGATTTTGAATCGAATACATTAAGAAAAGTAGGACTAGGTTATTAAATAATTCTGGCATTTAAAAAGTAAAGGAATAGTTCTATCTCAATTTTTTTTCAGAAGGTCAGGACCTTATTTATAATCGAACTGAGAAGTTACGCAATATTTCCCCCAAACATTTGCTGAGCTGTACCCTGTTTTTTATCTGCCCATTTCTGGTAAAAACTGATTTCAAACTTTAACGATCGCTATAAAATACGATAAGATTGCCGAACACAACAAATGAAAATTAACTTAAAAATTCTAAAACATGAAACATTTCTTTTGTCTTTACTCAAAGGGGATCCTGATTTTTCTTTTGCTTTTGAGTAGTTTTTTGTATTCACAGGAAGCGTTCTCTCAGATAAAAGTAAAGGGGAGAGTGGTTGACAATAAAGGGGAATCGCTCCTAGGCGTAAATGTTCTGATTAAGGGAACTACAAACGGAGTCATTACTGATTCAGAGGGAAATTATTCGATTACAGTTCCTGCAGGAGATGCAATTCTCCGATTCTCGTACATTGGCTATGTAAACCAAGAGATTAAAGTAGGTGACAAAGCAGTTATTAATGTCACACTTGCTGAAAATACTCAAGGGATTGATGAAGTCGTGGTTGTAGGATATGGATCGATGAAGAAAAGCGACCTGACCGGATCGGTATCCAGTGTTAAAACGGAAGAGTTGGCCAGCATTCCTGTCCGTTCAGCCACAGAGGCTTTGCAAGGAAAAGTTGCAGGAGTCACTATAACCTCAACAGGTGGTAGTCCCGGTACCGCTCCTTCCGTTCGAATCAGAGGTATCGGCACTGTAAATGGGAATGATCCTCTTTATGTTGTCGATGGATTTCCTCAATCTGACATCGGATGGCTAAACCAGAATGACATTGCATCTATGGAAATTCTGAAAGATGCTTCTGCCGAAGCAATCTACGGCTCCCGTGGGGCTAACGGTGTCATCATCCTGACAACTAAAAAAGGAGTAATGGGCACTACTCACAAAATGAGCGTAAACCTCGACATGTACTATGGTGTTCAGGAAGTTACTAAAAAGTTCGACATGATGAATGCCGAAGAATTTATTGATTACAGAAATCTTGCTTATACTAACGGTACAGGTCAGGCATGGATCACCCCGGCAGAAAAACAATCAATGTTAACTTTCCTGAAAGACAATTTTGGCAATACCAATGGGACAAACTGGCAGAATGAAATTTTCCAGGCAGCACCTATTCAAAACTATAATATATCTATTTCAAATGGAACGGAGAAAACTTCTTATTATACGTCTTTAGGTTATATGTCGCAAGATGGTATTGTTAAAGAGTCTGATTTTAAAAGAATTTCATGGAGAACAACTTTGGATAACCAACTTACAAAATGGGCGAAATTATCCAGCAATTTTTCGGTTGTATATCAGTCCAGAAGAAATGTGGTGGAAAATACGATCTACGATGGAACTATTTTCTGCGCATTAACAGCAGATCCTGTTACTCCGGTTTACAGAACAAATCTGAATAATATACCGGAATACCTTAGCAATTTGCTTTTAACCAATAAAATTGATGCCAGTAATCCATATTCATTTTACAGTCCAGTTTTCTTTAACAACAGGGCTAATCCGGTTGCTCAACAGGCCGTGAACAAGGACAATATATGGAAAGATATCACCTTTAGGGGTGGCATTAATTTAGATCTCGACTTAACAAGTTGGTTAAAATACCGAGGAACTGTTAATACATCTATTTACCGTGCCAATCCGGAATATTTTACTCCATCCTATTATATTGGGGCCTATCAGAATAACATTGACGGATATGTTGGAAATGCATCATATCTATCAAATTACACAGTAATTGACAATTTAATTACATTTGATAAAACCTATGATTGGCTGGGTAAACAGCATACAACTTTCATGCTGGGAAATTCAGTTGAAATGACAAAAAGCAGCAGTTTCAGCGCTGGTAAAACCGGAATCGTCACAAATGATGAGTCTCAGAAAGTAATAGATGCTGCAACCAAAACCGCCTCTGCAACCGGAATTAAATCTGACGCATATTTAGTTTCATATTTCGGACGTCTTTTCCAATCGTGGCAAGATAAATATATGCTAACAGCTACCGTTCGATATGACGGTTCTTCAAATTTCGATGTTGGAAATAAATGGGGAGTTTTTCCTTCCGTTTCAGGAGCCTGGTCATTTGCAGAAGAGAATTTTATGAAAGACTTAGTTGGAAAATCACTGTCGAGAGGGAAAATCCGGGTTAGCTGGGGGCAGATTGGAAATCAGGCGATTGATGGTGGTGCTTACCGATCAACATATAGTTTAAATAGTGGGTACTACTTATTTGGTGGTGGATTCCAGTTGGCAGGAGGGAAAGGCTATATGGGAAATCCAAATGTGAAATGGGAAACCACTGAACAAACTGATATAGGAGCCGATTTAGGATTTTTTGCCAATCGTTTAACCCTTTCGGCAGATTATTTCTACAAGAAGACAAAAGACATGTTACTTCAGGTACCCCTCCCCCAGTATATTGGCTATACCAATAATCCCTGGGCAAATGCCGGAAGTATTGAAAATAAGGGAATAGAACTAGGAATAAATTATGTCGGGAATATTGGTCAACTTAAATACAATCTTGGAGGTAACCTTTTCTCCTATGCGAATAAAGTTTTATCATTGGGAGGAGGCCAACCCTTGTATGGTGTTGGATACGACGATAAAACAATTACAAAAACCGAAGTTGGGCAGCCTGTAGGTTATTTTTATGGATTAAAAACCGACGGCATTTTTCAATCGCAAACGGAAATAGATAATTATGCAAATTCGAATGGAGAAAAAGTAGTTCAGGATAAAGCACGCCCCGGGGATTTAAAATATGTAGATGTGAATCTTGATGGCCTTATTTCCGATGCCGACCGCACTTACCTTGGAAGTCCGTTTCCTAAATTTACTTACGGATTAAATCTTGGATTAGAATATAAGGGGTTCGATGTTTCAATGACATTTTATGGAGTGCAGGGAAACAAAATTATGAACATGAAAAAGATCGATTTATATTCCGGGACAGCCTACTACAATGCACCGAAAGATTTAATGACTACCGCATGGTCAGAAACCAACCCATCAAACACACAATTTCGGATTACTACTGATAATTCAACCAATGTTCAGGTCTCTGATTGGTTAGCAGAGGATGGTTCATACCTGCAATTAAAGAACCTGCAAATAGGGTACAAACTACCTTCTGTTCTTCTTAAAAAGGCGTTTATGCAAGAAATGAGAATATGGGTTGGTGGTTATGATTTATTTACAATTACCAAATACTCGGGCATGTCACCTGAAATTGGTGATTCCAGCCCATTATTTAATGGAGTAGACATCGCTTTCTACCCGCAGGCTCGTCAATATTTAATGGGGTTGAGTATCAAATTTTAATTTTCAGAATTATGAAAAAGTTATTATATACACTGGCAATTATTTTAATTATTGTTTTTAATTCCTGCTCTGATAGTTTTCTTGATTCGAAGCAATATGCCTCAATTAACGAAGAAGGCTATTACAATACTCCTGATGCTGCTTTTAAAGCCGTTACGAATTGCTATGCGAATATGATTCCCTGGGGTGATTGGGACTATTATCTGAACAGAATTGAGATTGGAAGTAACATAACGGATGATGCTGATGCAGGTGGCTCAGATGCAAATGACAGGGCTGACACTAAAAACGTAGCAACAGGACGTCCGCTGACGTCTAATGGAGAACTTTTGAATACATGGACCAGACGTTTTACCGGAATTTCGAGGTGTAATTCAGCCATCGAAGGCATTAACAACGCAGCATCACTGGTAGCCGCAGATGGCAGCATTGTTTCCAACGAAACAAAATCGCGTTATATTTCTGAACTAAAGTTCTTACGGGCGTGGTTTTATTTTGATCTTGTATCTACATTTGGATCTGTTCCACTGATAACTGAAACTCCGGTTCCAACTCAACTACCTGCCAAGGCTTCAATAGAAGATCTAAGAGTTCAAATAATCAAGGACATTGATGAATGTTTAGCCGATCCTAATTTACCAACGAATGTCAGCAGCAGCGAATATGGAAGAATTTCAAAATATGTTGCCAATGCCTTTAAAGCCAGAGCTTGTTTGTTTTTTGCCGGGCTGGAAGGACAAGGGAAAATGACAGGCGATGCTGCAACGGATTATACTTTGGCGCTTAATGCCGCTAAAATGGTTTATGACAGTCATGTTTTTAGTTTGGTTGCCGATTATCAAAATCTTTTCCGGGGCGATTATTTTGCCGGGACCCACGCCTCAGAGCTTGCCCAGGAATGTGTCTTTACTGTTTTACGAAAATATGTTCCGGGTTATATGGATATTGGTTATTGCACTGCTGTTATGTATGCCGGACGTGGAGAAGTTGGCGGATGGGGCGGTAATTGCCCGACTGTCGATTTTGCTGAATCGTTCGATCCAAGAGACCCGCGTAAATTGTTTTCAGTGATCGAGTCTGGTGATATCTTCCCGAATGTAGACGGGAAACTAATTACGCATAATTACAAGGGCTATGACAATATTCATTATCAGCAAAGCCGGAAGGCATTTGTGCCGGACAAATTTCGGGGTGGCTATTCCTTAGGCGATATTCGCTCTGACTGGACACCATATTACATAAGGTACGCAGATGTTATTCTCATGTATGCTGAAGCGATCTTGAAAACCGGAGGCGATAATCAACAGGTTGCAAGTCTGATAAATGAAGTTCGTCACCGTGCTTTTGTATCAACATCAAAAAAAGATGATGAAGCCACATACAGAGCATTTGATGCAACGTTAATTCCGATAGATGATACTTATTTCCAGGCTAATCTGGCAGTAAAAGCGAGCGATGACCTGTTGACTGCAATCAAAAACGAAAGAAGATGGGAACTCGGCCTGGAAGGCTACCGTTTCGAAGATCTTCTGCGCTGGGGTGATTATGTTTCTGTAATGAATGCGTATAATGCCAAACAGCCTTATGCAAATAAAGGGAAATTAGTAACGGATAAAAGTTGGCCATTCCCGATTCCGCAAACAGAAATCGATATCGCTAACGGAGTTCTCGTTCAAAACGATAATTACTAATTAATAGCTCTTTTGATCATCTTTATTCATACAAAAGAGGCTGTTTCCAAGCAAATCCTGATATTTGATAAATAGACTTTTGAGATGGCCTCTTTTGAATTTTAACCAATTATGAGACAGCTTAATTTTGGAGTTTTTTTCGCAATCGTATTTATTTTTCTGTCTGGTTGTAATCAGAAAGAAAACGCACTGACCCGGGAAGAAAAAGATTCAGGCTGGGAATTACTTTTTGATGGTACCACCCTCAATGGCTGGAGAGATTATAATGGCACAGTACTAACTGGCCCCTGGGAAGTTGAAAACGGAACCATTAAAGCCGACGGAAAAGGCAGCGACGCCAGTGGCTATATCGTAACAGACAAGCAATACGAAAATTTCATTCTTTCGTGGGATTGGAAAATATCTGAAGGCGGAAATAGTGGAGTACTGTATCATGTAATTGAAAACCAAAAATTCCAGGTTCCTTACGTAACTGGTCCTGAATACCAGTTGATCGATGATGTGAATTTTCCTGATCCTTTGGAAGAATGGCAGAAATGCAGCGCCGATTATGCCATGTATTTACCCGATAAAGCTAAATTACATGTTAATCCTGCCGGTCAATGGAATAACTCAAAAATAGTATTCGATAACGGTCACGTAGAATACTGGATGAACGGCGTAAAAACACTCGAATTTGAAGCCTGGTCTGACGATTGGTTTACCCGCAAAAACAGTGGAAAGTGGCATAATGCTCCTGAATATGGTTTAGCCACAACGGGTGTCATCTGCTTACAGGACCATGGATATCCGGCATGGTTTCGAAACATGAAAATCAAACAGCTTCCTAAAAAAGAGAAAGCGGAGGTCAGCCTGTTTAATGGGAAAAACCTTGCTGGCTGGATCGTTTACGGAACGGAGAATTGGTATGTCAAAGACAGCCTGTTAGTATGTGAAAGTGGTCCGGACAAAGGCTATGGCTATCTGGCAACCCGTCAATATTTCAAAGACTTCGACCTTTCTGCTGATTTCAAACAAATATCAAATGGAAACAGTGGGATCTTCTTTCGTTCTACAGTTGAGGGTACGACAATTTCCGGCTGGCAGGTTGAGGTGGCTCCCAAAGGGAATGATTCCGGAGGAGTCTATGAATCGTATGGGCGTGGCTGGCTGCATCAAATTCCTGATGACAAGGAGAATATTCTTAAACAGGGTGAGTGGAATACAATGAGAGTCAAAGTAGTCGGACCGGAAGTAACCACATGGCTCAACGGGCAGGAAATGACTCACCTGAATGATTCACTGATTGGACGGGGAAACGGACGTATTGCCCTCCAGATACACGATGGAGGAGGAATAAAGGTTCAGTGGAAAAACCTGATCCTCAAGCAACTTTAACACTTAATCGAATAACCATGAATAGTCAAAAAAATAAGTTTTCAAGAAGAAATTTTATTGGAACAGTGGGCACTGCCGTTGCGGGTTTTACTATTGTTCCGGGTAACGTACTGGGCAAGGCATTTGGCCATACAGCCCCGAGCGATAAGTTAAACATTGCCGGGATTGGCGTTGGCGGAATGGGACGAAACAACCTCCGGAATATGAACACGGAGAATATTGTTGCTCTTTGCGATGTGGATTGGGGCTACGCAAAAAAAACGTTTAACGATTATCCCGGCGCCAAAAAGTTTAAGGACTGGCGGGTCATGTTCGATGAGTTCGGAAAATCCATCGATGCCATAATGGTTGCTACCCCCGATCATTCTCATGCTGCCGTTACCGCTCATGCCATAACTTTAGGCAAGCATTGCTATACCCAGAAACCTCTTACGCATTCGGTTTATGAATCAAGGCTTTTGACCCGTTTGGCAAAGAAATACAAAGTAGCTACTCAAATGGGAAACCAGGGAAATTCATTCGACTGGTGCCGTCAAATTGCTGAGTGGATTGAATCCGGAGTTATTGGCGATGTTTATGAAGTTCATTGCTGGACCGACCGGCCTATCTGGCCACAGGGATTACCGGAACCAAAAGGTGGCGTGCAAGTTCCAAAAGATTTGGATTGGGACCTTTTTGTCGGGCCGGCCAAAAATCGCCCCTACGACCCGGCATACACACCCTGGAACTGGCGAGGATTTTGGGATTTTGGTACCGGAGCGCTGGGAGACATGGCCTGCCATATTATGGATCCTTTGTATTGGGCACTGGATTTAAAATATCCGACCAGTGTAATGGCAAGTTCAACTTTGTCAAATCTTTATTCGCCGCCACAAGCACAGGTGGTAACTTATACTTTTCCTGAAAGACCACCCAAGGGTGAGGTCAAAATGCCTGAACTGAAAGTACATTGGTATGATGGCGGTTTGCTGCCTGACCGTCCGGAAGAACTGGCCGATGGCGAAATGATGGGAGATGAAAACGGTGGGCTTATTTTCGTGGGAACAAGAGGAAAAATAATGACAGGCTGTTATGGAATGAATCCGACTCTATTACCCAAATCGGTGATGGCACATTTTAAACAACCTGAACCGAGTATTCCACGAATTAAAGGAGGCAACGGTGATATTTGGGGAACCAATGCACATGAGCAGGATTGGATAAGAGCCAGCAAAGAATCCTCCGAAAACAGAACAGAGTCTTCTTCTAACTTTCAGTTTTCAGGCCCGTTTAATGAAATGGTGGTCATGGGGGTTTTAGCCGTAAGACTGTCAGGATTACAAGGCTTACACCGGGAATTGACCTGGGATGGTGAAAAAATGGAATTCACAAATATTTCGCCGAATGATAAAATAAAGATTGTTACGGTTGACAATTATTCCGTTGTTGACGGTGATCCGAGGTTCGATCGCAGGTTTGCTGAGTTTAATGCAAAGGAAATGGCGGGCGAATGGATAAAACACACGTATCGCGAAGGCTTTTCTTTACCCGAAATGCCCAACGATTAAGCCGGACTTTTAAAGTGAGAAATTGTTTTTACAACAATTTCTCACTTTTTTAAACAGCAAAATCTAAAACCTTTCTTTCAAAATATTCAATTATGAAAAACATTATAAAATACTCAACTGTAATCATTCTGGCTATGATGCTTTGGGGAAACACTTTTGCACAGCAAGATAAAGCGGAAAAAGCGGGCTGGCGTTTGGGAGTTCAGGCCTACACATTCCATAAATTTAGTTTTGAGGAAGCAATCGACAAAGCTCATCAATTGGGTCTGAAATATATAGAAGCATATTACGGCCAGCCTTTGGGTAAAGATATTCCCGGAACAATGGATTTTCACATGGATAAAGCTACCCGGGAAAAAGTGCTGGCCTATGCAAAATTCAAAGGCGTTAAGATTATAGCCAGCGGGGTTATTATTTGTAACAGTGAGGCCGAATGGAAACAACTTTTTGAATTTGCATCGGCTATGGGAATTGAAACGATTACCTGCGAGCCCGAGTACAAAGACCTGAAGTATGTTGATAAACTGGCTAATCGATACAAAATTGATGTTGCTATTCACAATCATCCAAAGCCTTCGCCATACTGGAACCCCGAATTATTCCTGAATGCGGTGAAAGGACTTAGTAACCGTATTGGTGCTTGTGCTGACGTCGGTCATTGGGAACGCATGGGAATCGATCCGGTTGAAGCCCTGAAAATGTGTGAAGGCCGGGTAAAATCGTTGCATTTTAAAGATGTGAAAGAAAAGGAAGCCGGCGAGACCGAGCAGCATGATGTGATTTGGGGAACTGGTGTATGTCATGTTGACGCCATGCTGAAAGAGTTAAAACGTCAGAATTTTAAAGGACTATTCTCCATCGAATATGAATATAACTGGGATAATTCTGTTCCGGACATCCGGAAATGTATTGGTTATTTTAATCAGGAAGTTGGACAACTTTTTTAATCCACACTTTTTATAGAAAAGCGCAGCTATTGATATACAAGTTTTTAACCCAGATGACATTTATAAATCATGGACAGACGAAAATTTTTACAGGCATCGGGCATTGCATCTGCAACGTTATTGCTGCAAAATCAGTTGTTCGCTTCCGCATTATCCGGAATGAGTCCGCATTCAGCTATTAAGCCCATTGCAGGTTCCTGGTTCGAATTCGTTCACGGATTTGCTCCTGAAGGAAAATACTGGAACCCGGTTCTACCTCAGTTTACAACCGAACAGTGGAAAGCCAAAGTGAAGGAACAGAGCGAAATTGGACTGGAATACCTGGTGTTGATGGCCATTGCCAACGAAGGGAAAACATTTTATCCTTCCAAACTTCAGCCACGTTACGATTATGCCTGTCCCGATCCGTTAGAATCGGTTCTTTCGGCAGCCGATGAGTGTGGTATAAAGTTTTTTGTGAGCAACGACTTTTGGGCCGACTGGCGCGAAGGCAATAAAATGATGACCAGTTCGGAAGTAGCTGCGTTGCGCGAAAAAGGAATGGAAGAGGTTGCCGAAAAATATTCGCATCACAAAAGCTTTTACGGATGGTACTACCCCAATGAATCGGGCTTGTGGAATACTATTGACGAAACGACGATTAACTACGTGAACCGATGCAATAAAAAAGCAAAAGAGTTAATGCCAAATTCAGTTAACCTGATTGCCCCGTATGGAACAAAATCGGTCCGGGCTGACGATAAGTATGTTAGCCGGCTTGAAAAACTGGATATCGACATAATTGCCTATCAGGACGAAATAGGGGTAAAGAAAACCAAGGTTGGTACAGCCGGAAAATATTACGAAGCTTTACGCAAAGTGCACGACAAGGCGGGACGGGCCAGGCTTTGGGCCGATATGGAAATCTTTGAGTTCGAAGGCGACGTTTACAAAAGCGCTTTAATCCCAGCCGACTTCGAGCGAATCCTGAAGCAGATGGAAGACATTTCTCCCTATGTGGATAATATTCTGGTGTATCAATACATGGGAATTATGAATAAACCAGGGTCTATTGCAACGGTCGGACATCCTGACTCCGGTAAATTATATACCGATTATAAAAACTGGTATGATTCTCAAAAATAAACACAAGGCAAGAACAATGAAAAAGTTACTGATGCAAATGGGCATCTTGCTGCTCGTAGTTACGGCATGCTCTACACACAAGGAAAAATGGGAGAATATCAGGATCGAGAATGCAGATTCGCCTAAAAACGACATTCGCTCAATCTGTTTCGATCAGGAAGGCAAAATATGGGTTGGAACATGGTTCGGTGTTTTTGAAAATGTTGATGGCCAATGGGAAGCACAGGGACCTGAAAGTTATGTGGAAACCTTGTTTATCGGGCCGGATGACACCAAGTGGGCCGGGCTTTGGGGCGGTGGCGTGTATAAATGTGTAGTTGGTGGTCAGTGGGAAAATGTGAAAGAAGCTTCCCCAACCAATTCGGTGAATGTAATTTCGGCAGATAACAAGGGAAGCATCTGGGTCGGTGATTGGGGCGGCGGAGCTGTTAATCTGGATGGGAAAGGGGAAATTGACGTGAACAACAAAACCGGTGGAGCGGCTAATTTCAACGGAAGTCAATGGGTTGTATATAAAGATGAGGATGTAAATCTGGGAGATAATTCCGTAGTGGCAATTACTTGCGACGCTCAAAACCGGATGTGGTTTGGAACTTATCACGGACTTTCGAGGCTTGATAAAGGTGTTTGGACACTTTTCAACAAGCAAAACAGCCAATTACCCGATAATGATGTCTATTCCCTGGCATCCGATTCAGAGGGAAATATTTGGGTTGGAACCTGCAACGGGTTAGCTAAACTTTCAGGAGAAAGTTGGACCATCTTCAAGAAAGAAAACTGTGGTTTGGTTGATAACCTGATTTTTGCGATTGCTGAAGATGCTGACGGAAATATCTGGGTAGGCACCAATAAAGGCGTGTCTGTATTCGATGGATCAAATTGGAAAACCTATACCAGCGATAATAGTCAGTTAATTGACAACCGGGTGCAAGTCATCAAGGTGTTAGACAATAAAGTTTACCTCGGCACCGGCAAGGGAATATCGGTATTTGAAAAATAGTAAGATTATGACCTTAATATTTAGATTCAGGTTTCACTAATATTCAATTTGCCTAATTTTAGTATGGTTTCAAAAATCTAACCCCGGCCAATATTATTGTTTCTATTTAAGTTCCCCGTGTCATAAAATTCTGCCTGAGGATTTTAAATTTGTTGAATCTCTGATGATCAGATCAGTCTTGAGAACAATAGTTTCTGAGCTAATGATGTGATCTGTGTCCTCTATCTGTCTAATAAGTAATTTAGCAGTAGCTTTCCCCATTTCAAAGGCGCGGTCGTCAATTGTTGTTAATGTTGGTTCAATAACTTTTGAAATCGGGTAGTTACTGAATCCAACAATTGCAATATCATTCGGAATATTAAGGTTTGCTTTTCGGAATACTTGTATGGCACTGATTGCCGTGTAGTCGTTGGCACAAAACATTCCGTCAGGTAAAACTTCCAGTTTGAGGATATTCTTCGCGCAAATTACTCCCTCTTCATAACTAAGTTCAGAAGTATATTGAATCAGATTCTCGTCAACAGGTATATTGTAATGATTTAATGCCGCTTTATATCCCTCCAGTCTTAATTTAAAAATGTCAGTTTTCTGGTTCCCTGCAATATGGGAAATCCGCTTGCAGCCTATTGATACCAAATGTGCCGTTGCTTTGTAGGCTGCTTCAAAATCATCAATGACGACCTTGCTGGCTTCAAAATCTTTGCTCACCCGGTCATAGAACACCAGTGGGACATTCAATTCTTTGAATTTCGTGAAATGATTGCAGTTAGTTGTTTCAAGTCCCAAACAGGCAATTACTCCTTCTACCATTTTGGTTTGGAGAATCTCAGTAATAGCAATTTCCCGCTCCAGCGAATCCTTCGATTGAAAGATCGTAACATTATAACCCGACTTGTAAGCGAAGTCTTCAATGCCACTTATGGCATGCGAATGGAAATGAATATCAATTCGGGGCACAATAACACCAATGGTGTGTGTTTTATTTCGTCGAAGATTTGAGGCAACAGAGTTGGGAAAATACCCAAGTTCTTTTGCCAGTTTCTTTACTTCATCGGTTGTTGACTTCCCGATACTGGGATGATCGTGTAAAGCTCTTGAAATGGTCGACACAGATAAATTCATCTTTTCGGCCAAATCTTTAATTGTAATTCGGGAACCAGCCATTTTAATTTTTATTTATGCAATCGTTTGTCTTAAATTTTTTTTACGCGAGAACACATTTAGAGTTGCAAATAATATTACTTAAACATCTTTTATACAGTATAATATAGCTAAGTAACCTACCCTGTTCCGCTAATCAAAAGTAGAATAAAATATGGATATTCCAACAAAAATATTCAAAGGAGTATAAAAATTCACGCAAACGTTTGCTTAATTCAATTTCTTGTCTTAATTTTGTTCTGTATCAAAATGAAAAGCTCCCCCCTTTTTGAATAACATGTTCTGTGATTTCTGTTTACTCTATAGAAAAGTACTGCCTTAATTCAAATTGAAGGATTAGTTTGCACCGATTGGGAACTTTGAAAACAGGGTAGCAGAAAAAAGCAGCCTGGACCGGGAAAATGTGGAAATGACCCCGAGCCCAGACTAAATTAGGATACTGTTTTAACCCTAATATTTCAAAATTATGAAAAAACTTCATTTTAAGAACGTTTTTACGATGAAAAAGCCGGGACTGGCAAAAATGCTTGTCGTTTTAATAATGGTTTTGGCTGCAATGGGCGCTTCTGCAAACACTTACATGGAGGGTGTTTCGCAAGGCAAGGTTACTGGTAAAGTGACAGATGCTTCTACTGGCGAAAGTTTGCCTGGTGTTAATGTCGTTGTAAAAGGCACATCCATCGGATTAATCTCAGATTCAGATGGAACATTTACAATTGATGTCCCTTCTTCAAATTCAGTATTAATTTTTTCCTTTATAGGATATAAAACTCAAGAAGTTGGGATTAGCAACAAAAATCAGATCGATGTTCATCTTGAGAAAGAGAATATACAGCTCAATGAAGTTGTTGCTATCGGATACGGGAGCCAGAAAAAGAGAGATATTTCAGGATCCATTGTTTCCGTTAATAGCGCAAGTATTGATAAGACTCCAGTTAAAGATCTTATGTCTGCTTTGCAGGGAAGAGCTTCAGGAGTACAGGTAGTTTCGAATTCAGGAGCGCCAGGTGACGGAATTACGGTTACTGTCAGGGGTCAATCATCTTTGAATTCCGGGAACAGTCCACTTTATGTTATCGACGGTGTCCCAATTGAAACATCTCCGCTTTCGGTACTTAACGGATATGAACAACATCAATTAAGCCCGTTGGCAAGCATCAATCCGCAGGATATCGAATCGATTGAGATATTGAAAGATGCGGCATCAACTTCTATTTACGGATCGAGAGCCGCCAACGGAGTTGTGTTAATTACCACTAAACGCGGACAAATAGGAAAAGCGAAGGTCAATGTCAATTTCTATACCGGAATAAGTAATATTACCCGCCATCTCGGTGTGTTAAACGCCTCGCAGTGGAGAGCCATTATTATTGATACCTATAAAAATCTGGATGCATACAACAATGCAACAAACCCAACTGAACCTCACTGGACAGCAATCGACTCGCTTAATCCCATGAACAGTGGAGATGTTGACTGGCAGAGTGTAATGTATCGAACTGCCCGGCAATATCAGGTGGATCTTTCTGTAACAGGAGGCTCAAATACAAATAAGTATGCTTTTACAACTTCGTACTTAGATCAAGATGGTATATTCCTCGCCTCAAATTTCAAAAGATTAACGACCAGACTAAACACGGAATTTAAAGTCAATGATAAATTGGATATTGGATATAATCTGGCTTTCAGTCACGATGTAAATAACCGTATTAACGCCGGGGGAACGGGAAACAATAGTCTGGTCCAATCCATTCTTGTAAGGCCTCCTGTTTATTCTCTTACCTATCCTGATGGATCCCCAATTTATTATTTCAACGGGAAAAGAAACCCTGTTGGACTTGCGAAAGAGGCGACCCACCTCGCAACAACAAACAGATTGACCGGAAATCAATACCTGGAATACCAGATTTTTGAAGGATTCAAATTTAGAACTAATATTAGTATTGACTATATCTCACTGAAAGAAGATGAATTCTATCCCACTACTGTAGATTATCGTGCCGGTTATAATTCGGGATCAGTAGCTGCAACAAGTAACATGACCTGGGCCAATGAAAATTATTTCACTTATGACAAGTCAATTAATACTATTCATAATTTTTCTGCTATGGCCGGGTTTAGTCAACAGGAATGGAAGACGGAAGTTACCGGTCTATCGGGAATGTATTTTGCCAGCGATAATATCAGAACATTAAACGGCGCCGGCACAATCTCAGGTCAATCGGTAAATAGAACGACCGAACATGGCTTAGCCTCATTTTTTGGTCGTGTATCTTATAACTACAAAGGAAAATATTTATTTCAAGCCAATATGAGAGCCGACGGTTCTTCCCGTTTTGGCAAGGATAAAAGATTCGGATACTTCCCGTCAGCTTCTGTAGCCTGGAGGTTCTCTGATGAATCATTCATGAAAGGATTTAATTTTATTGAAGATTCAAAATTAAGGTTTAGTGTTGGACAGACCGGAAACGAGGCTATTGGCAATTATACTTCCCAGGGCGAATTTGCACTTGGAACTTTCCTGACCAATTCTTCTGCCTATCCTTCAAGTATGCCGAATGCAGGCCTGACCTGGGAAACAACAACCCAGTACGATTTAGGCCTGGATCTCACGTTATTTAATGGTAGAGCAACTTTCTCCGGTGATGCTTATAACAAGAAAACATCTCATTTGTTATTTGCTGTTCCAATCCCTGAAACTACCGGATTTAGTACAATAACAGAGAATATTGGTGATATACAAAACAAAGGGCTTGAATTCTCTTTAACCACCTATAATCTAACAGGCAAATTTCAATGGAATACCAATTTTAATATTGGCTTCAACAGAAATAAGGTAGTTAGTTTGCCTGAAAATGTTCTTACCAATGGATATATTCAAAACGGTCTTTACAGCATTCTCAAGGTTGGACAACCAATTGGAACATTCTACGGATGGAAGTTTCTTGGTGTGTATTCAAGGGATGAAGACAACGTAAACCAGGTAAAAAATGGTTCCTCCAATGGCAAGGTATTCAGAGGTGGTGATCCAATTTGGGCAGATCTGAATGGTGATCATATCATCGACAGTAACGACAAACAGATTATTGGAAACGCTCAGCCTAAATTCACCGGCGGTTTCAGTAACGATTTTTCCTATAAAAACTTTTCGCTCAACGTCTTTTTCCAATTTAGTTACGGAAATGATATTTACAGTAATCTCAACATGATGAGAAACTGGGTATTTGCTTACAACAATGTATCGACTGATGCTTTAAACAGGTGGAAAAAACAAGGAGACGTAACTAACTTTCCGAGACCAATCCGAAACGACCCATTAGGTAATGAATACAACAGGGTCTCAAGCCGTTGGGTCGAAGATGGCTCCTACCTCAGGCTAAAGAATGTGCGTTTTTCTTATGATGTTCCGAAAGACATTGTCAGTAAAATCAAACTAAGCGGAATCCAGGCCTATATCACAGGAGAAAACCTGATTACCTGGACTCATTATACGGCTTACGATCCTGATGTCAGCTCATACAGCGGTACTCAGTTAGGTATAGACGATGGTTCATATCCACAAAGCCGTACTTTTATTTTTGGTCTAAATGTTCAATTTTAATATCGGAAAAAATGAAAATAACATATATAAAAACCATACTTATTGCCATCATTCCTTTCCTGACTGTTTCCTGCATCAATGAGGTTTTGGATAAAGACCCTGTTAGTAGCTATTCCGCTGAAGGGTTTTATCAAACCACCAGTGATGCACAGGCTGGTGTTTATGGCATTTACACACAGGCACAATCGGTTTTCAGTTATAACTTCTCCTATTGGGGCGAAGGCAGGGCCGATAATGTTCAGACTGCACAATCGGGTGAAGGACTGACGCTTACTCAAAACAATCTTGACGCATCAGCAAGTTCTGCTGACTGGAGTGCACTTTATACAATGATAAGCAATGCGAATTACGCCATTAAATATATTCCAAATGTTTATGCTGAAGGTGATGCTGCCGGGAATCAACTTATTGGTCAGGCAAAAGCATTAAGAGCTCTGGCATATTTTTACCTGGTAAGAGTTTGGGGCGATGTACCATTAATAACAGAACCCTACACCTCTATCCTTCAGGATATATTCGTGAAGAAAACTAATCAGGAACAGGTTCTGGATCAAATTGAACAAGACCTTACGTATGCCACTGCCAACTGTGTTGATAAATTTAATAGCAACAACGACAGGATCATGTTTACAAAAGGATCTTCAAATGCTTTGCTCACAGAAGTTTATATGTGGCGGGGCAAATATGCGCAGGCAGTTGCTTCCTCTGCTTTGGTAATGGGAAATAGTTTGTATTCGTTGGTCAGTACAATCGACGAATGGAGCAGTATATTTACTGCCGGCTACTCGAAAGAAAGCATTTTTGAAGTGGGTTATAATGATACAAGAACTAATGGATTGAGAGTTCTTTATGCCATTGGCTCCTATGCTATATTTACTCCATCCACAAAATTCAAGGCTTCTTACGAACCAGGAGACTTACGCATTCCTTATGTTTACGACACAACCCTGGTTGAACCAAAAGCAATATGGAAGTTCCTTGGCAAGGGCGTGAGCGATGAGGATGCTTCGAAATCCCACCAGGATATCGTCTTAATCAGGTTGGCTGATATCATGCTTTTGAGGGCAGAAGCGCTGACTCAGGTGGGAGGACCCGCTAATATTGCTGAAGCTCTAACTTTATTGAACAAAATCAGAACAAGGGCAGGCCTTCCGGTATTTGCAACAGAAGCAGACGCTACAGCTAAACACGGAAGCCTGGAAGCAGCTATTTTACATGAAAGATCGGTTGAACTTTGCTTTGAAGGACAGCGCTGGTTCGACCTTCGAAGGACCGGAACTGCAATTTCGACAATGGGTCCAATCAATGGATTAAGTGATGAACGCAATCTTGTTTGGCCAATAAATATAGGTGTTCTGAATAAAAATCCGAATATGGAGCAAAACGATTATTACAAATAGTATTTGTTTGCACATCAGGTAAAATACAGCATTTAAAACATAACAAAAAATGAAAAAAGCAATCATACAGTTCAAAAAATGGCATTTCACGAAAATGCTTGTGGGTCTGTCTTTCATGGTATTCCTGTTTTCCCAGTGTGAAATTCAGAAAAGTTACGAATACGAATACAGTCAGAGTGCAGGTGGTAAACTTGGCATTACAGCCTGGCAATATGTCCAGACAACCGATTCTCTGTCCCTTATGGCCCAGGCAATAACAGCCTCCGGGATGCAGGATTATTATTCAGGAACAAACGAATATACGTTTATTGTTCCCCGGAACAGCGCATTCAGAAGCTATATGAAAACCAATAAATATGCGAGCATCTCAGCTATTCCAGTTGCTACGCTCCAAAGTATGCTCGGATACCACATTGTCAAGGCCAAAGTTCTGTTTTCAGATCCAGCTTTATTACTGGCCAACAACCCAATAGAGTATGAAACTGTAAGTGGCCAGGTCATGTATCTTTCTCGCAATACCAGCTATCAGGGTCTGATCAATCAAGGCACCAAAAAGTCGTGGACGATTATTACCTCGAACCTTGAGCCCACAAATGGGGTTATTCACGTAACGGATGCTATTGTGTATTTGTCTCTCTAGAATTTACATCACAAACCATAAATAAATTGCGATCAGATGAGTATAGAAAATGTAGTTTTGAATCCATTAACTATTTCTGTCTGATCGCCAATTCAGATTTTAACCGATCTGAAGCCGAGGATTTATGTTCTTTATTTTCTGTACGTTAGATAGATGCAACTTACAAATCGATTAGCGAATAAAGAGTTATATAAATAAAATGCATTCAAATGAAAAATTCAGACAGAGATATTCTAAATGTCAATATTTTCCCGACACGAGAGGAAATGGGGGAATCAGCTGGCAGGGATATTGAAAATAAGATTATTGAACTACTGAAAGTTAAACCTGAAATCAGGATGGTTTTTGCCGCGGCGCCCTCGCAAAATGAGATGCTCGCCTACCTGGCAAAATCAGAGAAGATTGAGTGGAACAGAATTATAGCCTTTAATATGGACGAATACATTGGGCTGGAAAAAAACGCTCCTCAGTTATTTTCAGTTTACCTCAATGACAGATTATTTGAAAAGGTTAATCTTAAAAAGGTTAATTTTATTAACGGGAACACTCCCTACAAGGTCGAAATTGCAAGATATTCGGCTTTAATAACAGAAACTCCGATCGACATTGTTTGTCTTGGGATTGGCGAAAACGGTCATATTGCGTTTAACGATCCTCCGGTAGCAGATTTCAATGATCCGGAGATTATTAAAAAGGTCAGGCTCGACAAGTCGTGCCGGCTACAGCAGGTTAACGAGGAGTGCTTTAACAGTATTGATGAGGTACCGAAAAAGGCGCTGACTCTTACAATCCCAACGATCATGAATGCAGATTATCTGTTTTGCGTAGTCCCCGGAAGCAGCAAAAGGGAAGCGGTTTATAACACGCTGAATGGGCCGGTTAGCACAACTTGTCCGGCCTCGATTTTGCAAACCCATCTCAAATGCAGATTTTATTTCGACGAACAAGCATACAAAATAAATGATCCAAACTGAAAATCGGGCATGAGTTCAAGCAGAAGAATATTTTTTAAAAGACTGGCAGGAAGTAGCGCCGGAATAATTCTGGGCAGTTCGGCAATGGGAACATCTTTGTTGAAGCATTGGTCAGCAATTGACAGCAACAATGGTGCTGAGGAACAAAAAGATGTCGTTTTCCCGTTTTACAACTATGCCGGGAAATACAACATTGGGGAATATATTCCGAAAGATCAGGGTGGTATGTTTATCCAGATGGAACTTCTGGGAACTGAAGTGGATGAACAAATTGTTGAAAAAATAAGAAATGGCCTGCTCGAAAAGATGTATGGGAGCCCCATTGGCTGGAACCGCTTTGAATCCGGTGCATTAGAGAAAAGTGTTTGGTTAAATAGGTTTTACTTCCTGCCATCTTTTGCCCGAATGTTTTATCTGACGGGAGATAAATCTTACCTGCAGGATATGATGCACAAGATCTCAGCATGGATAGAAGAAAATCCGCTTCTGCCCGATTCTTCAAAAAAAACATATAACTGGCGCGATATGCAGGTGGCATGGCGTTCCATACATTGGTCGTGGTGCTATTTTCTTACTGAAAAAGCCTTAATCGATGAGCAAAAACAGGCGATTAAAAATTCGCTTCGCCAACATGCGGGAATTCTGCTGGAAGGATTCGGGAAACAGCCGTTGAACGAATTTAATCATCAGTCGCACGGTGCCCTGGCCATGTTGTATTTGGGTGTCTTGTTTCCTGAATTTGATGTAGCACCTGCTCTACGGGAAAATGCGATGAGAATTCTCACGCACCATCTCGACAAAGCCTTTTACAGCGATGGAGGAAATGTGGAGCAAATGTTTGGGTATTACCCGTTCGAGACCCATATTTTCAGGGACACTTATCTGTTGTGTTCGCAAAACTTACTGGAAGTTCCTGAAAATTTACTGCCGATGCTTGAAAAAATGGCCCGGTTTATTTCGATTACAGCCCAGCCCGACGGAACGATGCCGCCAATAAACGATTCGTACCCAATGCCCACGGCAACTTCAATTCTGGTTTTAAGTGATATTCTGAAGAAACAAACTGAAGTTCACGCAAAATCTTCCGGATATTTTCCGGACACACAAATGGCCGTGATGCGGAGCAGTGGTTCGTCAAGCAATTGGTATATACTGGCAAATCCGGCCAAAACCATTGGCTCACATTCGCATGCCGGGCGTCTGGCTTTTGTGCTGTGGGTTAACGACAATCCGGTGCTGATTGACAGCGGCTGCTGCAACTACGATAATCCGGAACTCGTCAGTTGGTACCGGACATCGAATGCGCACAACACAGTTTTAATCGACGGGAAAACCGACGAAGCCACTTCGTCCGACCACCTGTGGGCACCAAAACGAAATACCGAAAACAAAATCACGAATTGGATTGAAAAGGACAAATTTATTTTTTGCAGGATGAATTCTCCTTCCAGCGAAGCCACAAACAATGGCGTTTCGTGGAGCAGAAGTCTTGCCCTGGTGAATAATGAATTTCTGGTCTTACACGATTTCTTCGAAGCAGCCGGCGAACACAATTACGAAATGCTGTTCCATTTCCCGCAGGTAAAAGTTGAGCAACTTGATAATTACAATGGGCTTTTGGTAAAAGAAGCCAGAGATTTGGCAATTATTCCGGCAGACAAAAACCTGCATTCTGAAGTTGAATTGACCGAAGGATTGATCAGTGTAAAAGCTGAAAGTTTGCGGGCGACATTGGCCAAATTTAATTTCGGAGGAAAAGGAAATGTTCACTCCGTTCTGCTTTTCATACCTGGAATTAAGGATTCATCCGGCATTGAAATAAGTCAGGAATCAACAGACGATGGTGTCGGAGTGAAAATAAAGGACGGGAAAAAAGTGATGACTGTTTTGCTGAAGAATCCTGAATCGAAAAAGCTTTCAGTTTTCGGTCACAATACGGATCAACTTTGTGCTGTTTTTTAATGTTCTATCATTTAATCATTCACGCATTTTGTGAAAGCTAACTTTCAGAATTAAACTATTTGGTTATGAAAACCCTTCAACGTCAAAAAAATAAGATCTTCTTTCTTTTGATTCTAATTCTTCTTGTGGCTGTAAAAGGAATGCCGCAACCCATTCAGTTAAACACGTCCGGAGACTTTAAAGTTAAAGGGTTTCACATCGATCTGCGGATACAGGTGATGACCATGCCTGCATTGAAAAGTTTTGCAAAGGAACTCGCTGACTTCGGGATTAATACGCTGGTTATGGAATGGGAAGCATCTTATCCGTATAAAAACAACGCAACCATTTCGAACAAACTGGCCTACACGCGCGAAGAGATTAAATCGTTTGTGAGCTACTGCAACAGCATTGGCATTGATGTAATTCCGCTTCAACAGTGCTTTGGGCATGTTGAATACATTCTCCGCAACGACCGATACGCCGGATTAAGGGAAGACCCTAAAGCCCCATCACAGGTCTGTCCGCTGAAAACGAAACCCGATAGCCTGCTTTTTGCTGACCTTTTTACCGATATGGCATCGTTGCATACTTCAAAATACATCCACATCGGAGGCGACGAAACTTATCTCCTGGGACACTGTGCCGAATGCTCAAAAAAGGCAGCAACCGAAGGAAAATCAAAACTTTTTGTCGATTACATCAAGATGATGTGCGACATCGTTGTCAAGCTGGGAAAGACTCCGGTTATGTGGGCCGACATCCTTTTGAAACATCCTGAAGCTGCTTCGGAACTTCCCAAACAAACCATTTTCATCGACTGGAACTACGGTTGGAAAACAAATTACTTTGGCGATATCAGCGGGCTGCAAACGCAGGGTTTCACATTCTGGGGATCGCCTGCAATCCGCAGCCATCCGGACAACTGGTATGTCACCGACTGGCAAAAGCATTTCAACAACCAGCGCGATTTCATTCCCTATGCCCGAAAAGCAGGATATCAGGGCGTTGTAATGACATCCTGGTCAACTTCAGGACTTTACGGATTTACCTGGGATGTTGGCAATGAAGTTATCGGTATGGAACAAATCAGAAATACGTATCCCATGTCAGGCTTCCGGATATTGATTGCTTCGTACGCTCAGGCACTAAAACAGCAGGCGCCAATTGATCCTGAAAAATTTGTTGTCAGTTACGCCAAAGAACGGTTTGGACTTTCGGAAAACGACGGAAAAAAACTTTGGAAAGCACTGACCTTTCCGCCGGAACTGCTCGTTTACGGAAAACCGAAAACCAGCAAATCCATCGCAGAAATGCGCGAAAGCAACAATATTGCCTGCAACATTCTGAACGAATTAAAACCTTCAGCCAACACGAAAGAATTTGAACACTTCAGGCTTATGGCCGATTTGAGAAATCTTTACCTGACCTTCGAAGAAGTGAATGCCCAATATAACTCGGAAAATTTCGCCCGAAGCAAAGCCAAAGAACTTATTCCTGAACTTGAAAAATTAATGAAAGAGTCGAAAATTCTGGATCAGCGATTTACCGGTCTGAACAAAGGATTTTTGTACGATTCGGAGATTCGCGACCAGAACCGGATCAGGAATGAACAGTTGAACGTGGTTTACCAACGAATTATCGGGGAACGTGATTAGACAACCTGAAAAAACCACCATGAAAGAACGCTGTAACCACTAATTTTTGAAAATTCATTTATGAAGCAATTTGTTATGAAGCACTTTTTAATCCTTATTCTGCTGCTACCTGTTTTTTCTCAGGGACAAAATAAAATTGATCATGCGATCAATTTCCCAAAACAAACCCTCTATGTAAAATCATTTCCGGCCAAAAAAAATGTCTGGGTTTTCATTATGGCCGGACAATCGAATATGGCCGGGCGTGCCCTGGTTGAACCACAGGACACTATTCCTAATCCGCGAGTTATTTCGATTAACAAGGACAACCGCTGGGTTTATGCCAAAGAACCACTGCATTTTTACCAACCCAAATTAACCGGTTTGGACTGCGGGATGTCGTTTGCCAAAGATTTATTACCGCACCTGAACAAGAACACCGTAATCGTTTTACTTCCCTGCGCTGTGGGCGGAAGTTCAATCAGTTACTGGCTGAACGATTCGACGTTTAACGGCATTCACCTGAAAAGCAACTTTAAGGAGAAAGTCGATCTGGCAAAAAAGATCGGGGTGATTAAAGGAATTCTTTGGCATCAGGGCGAAAGCGATGCGTTCGAAGATAAAATCCCGGTTTACGGCGAAAAGTTAAAAGAACTTTTTGCTTTTTTCCGGAGTTATACCGGAAACGAAAACCTTCCGATCTTACTGGGTGAATTGGGTACCTACCCTGTCGGAGAAAAGATGAAACAAAACTGGCCAAAAATTACTGAAATTATTCGCCAGGAAGCCGGTTCCGACAAGTATTGCGCACTGGTTCACACCGGCGATCTGAAACCGAAGGAAGATTTCATTCATTTTGATTCGCCATCGCAGCGAATTCTTGGGAAACGATACACTGAAGCCTATTTAAAACTTACCGATAAAGGCGCTAACCGATAGAAGCGGCGCAACCTGAATCGCAAAACTGAATTTTATGCAATTAATCGATTGGATTGTTTTGGCGCTGTACTTCGTGATGCTTCTGGTCATCGGGTTGTGGGCCTATTTCAAAGTAAACAGCTCGGCTGACTTTTTTACGGCTGGAGGGAAGCTGCCCTGGTGGCTTTCCGGAATCTCGCATCATGTTTCGGGATACAGCGGAGCCGTTTTTGTGGCTTACGCCGGAATCGCCTACACTCATGGATTTACTTTGTACATCTGGTGGGCATGTACGGTGTCACTGGCTACCTTGCTGGCGGCTTTTTTTATTGCTCCGCGCTGGGCCCGGTTACGAAAAAATAACGGCATTCAGTCGCCAACCGAATATCTGATTGTCAGATACAATATTCAGACACAACAGATAATTGCCTGGTTAGGTTCCATTATCAAAGTGTTGGATGTTGGAGGAAAACTCAGCGCGATCGCGGTTTTGCTCAATATATTCACCGGTTCGTCATTAACGCTTGGCATATTGCTGGCTGGGATCGTTTCGCTCGTTTACATTACCATTGGCGGTTTATGGGCAGATGTCTGGAATGATTTTGCTCAATTCATGGTTCAATTGCTGGCCGGCATAACCATGTTTGTTATGATTCTGATCCGCATGGGAGACGGAGTTGGCGGTATTCTCACCATGTGGGACAAGCTCCCTCCCTCCCACTCGCAGCTTTTCAACGATCCTTATACAATTACTTTTGCGCTTGCCATGCTGATGATCAACTTCTTCAGTTACAGCGGCGGAACCTGGAACCTGGCGACCCGCTTCATTTCATCGTCTTCGGGCAAAGTCGCCCGGAAGGCTGGAATCCTTTCTTCGATTTTATATTTCGTCTGGCCATTGATCTTGCTCTACCCTATGTTTGCGGCTCCGCTTTTTTTTACAAAAATCGACGACCCGACCATGTCGTACGGTTTAATGACCATTAAATTTTTGCCTGCCGGACTGGTAGGACTTGTTCTCGCCTCGATGTTCGCCAATACACTTTCCATGACATCGTCTGATTCGAACACCGTTTCGGCCGTGATTTCAAGAGATATTTTGCCGGTAATCTTTCCGAAGATTAAAAATTATACGCCAAAGCAATCGTTGCTAATGGCAAGAATTACTACGTTTTTGTTTACCTCGGCAACAATCATCATTGCGCTTAATTCCAGTCATTTTGGTGGTGTCTTCGGCCTGATTGTTTCCTGGTTTGCAGCTCTTCTCGGCCCCATCGCCATCCCGATGATTCTGGGATTGCTCCCGATTTTCAGGCGTAGCGGACCAACGGCAGCCATTGTTTCTATTGTAGGCGGGCTTACTGCTTTTGTTATCCTGAAAATTATTCCTGAGATGTCGCTGGCGCTCGAAGTTGGCGTGCCAATTCTGACGTCGTTTGTACTTTTCGTTGCAATCGGCTTTCTCAATAAGAATGAAATACCTGAAAAGGTTATCACGCTGCACAACAGCTTGAGTCACAAAATCAACAATGGAGAGTGATGAAAGAATATGTGATTGAAGGAATTGATTATCGTACTGGCAAACCCATCCGTATTTCGATGGCTTCCGGGCTTATTTCCGAAGTGGAACCATCCGCCTCAGATTTTGATTCAACGTTGTTTGTCGCGCCCGGGCTAGTCGATTTACAGATAAACGGCTACAATGGAATTGACCTGAACGAGCCGGATTTGGAAGTAGAAAATATTGAACGAATGACCCGGCACCTTTGGCAACAGGGTGTGACTACTTTTTTTCCGACCATCATTACCAACAGCAACAATGAAACGAAATCCGTTTTGAAAAAGGTATCACTTGCAATTCAAACCTTTCCTGAAGTTGATGCCAGTATTGGAGGCATCCATTTGGAAGGACCGTTTATTTCATCTGAAGACGGACCACGGGGAGCGCATCCGAAACAATTCGTTCAGGCGCCCGATTGGAATTTATTTTCCGGTTGGCAGGAAGCTTCCGGAAACAGGATTCGGATTGTAACCTTATCGCCCGAATGGCCCGGATCTGATTATTTCATTCGCAAATGCGTGTCTTCCGGAGTAGTTGTTTCTATCGGGCACACCGCTGCCAGCCCTGAACAGATCCGCCAGGCCGTTGAAGCCGGAGCCAGATTATCTACCCACCTGGGCAACGGTGCTCATTATATGATGCCGCGCCATCCCAATTATATCTGGGAGCAACTTGCTTCCGAAAATCTGTGGACAACAATGATAGCCGATGGGTTTCATCTGCCAGATTCAGTGCTGAAAGTTTTCCTGAAGGTCAAACCCGAAACCAGCATTCTGGTTAGTGATGCCACCAGTTTTGCCGGACTTGCTCCCGGAACTTATTCAGGACACATTGGCGGCGAAGTTGAGTTAAGTCCAGAGGGAAGATTGTTTGTAAAAGGGAATCCGCAATATTTGGCCGGATCGGCGCAAACACTGCTTTGGTCAATTAATCAGTTGGTCAGGAGAGAAATTCTTCCTTTGTCTAAAGCCTGGGATTTGGCTTCACTGAAACCGGTTTCCTTTTTGAACAACAGGAACGAAAATGCTTTTCAAGTTGGTTCTCCGAGTGATCTGGTGTTGTTCCGAAAAACTTCCGAAGGAATTGAAATAGCTCAAACAGTTAAATCAGGGGAAACCGTTTTCAACACGAATTGAACCCAAAAAATTTCAGGATTGATTAAGTGACGATTTTAAAACGATACGGGATGAATGAACTTACAACACAACAAAAACCGCAGCGACTAAAATCCCTGGACGCGCTCAGGGGCTTCGATATGTTTTGGATTACCGGCGGGCAAAAGATCATTTATGCGCTGGCAGTAATGACCGGGCTGCCGGCCTTTACTTGGATGAATGGTCAGATGCACCACGTAGAATGGAACGGATTCGCCGCATACGACATGATTTTCCCGCTTTTTCTTTTTCTGGCAGGTGTTTCCATGCCGTTTTCGTTTGCCAAACGAATTCAAAACGGCGATTCGAAAAAAAGCATCTACAAACATGCCTTCACGCGCATGATCCTTCTTGTGATCTTGGGTTTGATTTATAACCATTTTTTGGATTTCGACTTAGCAAACCAGCGCTACGCCAGTGTACTCTGTCGAATCGGGACTGCCTGGTTCTTCGCCACAATTATTTACCTGAATTCGTCGCTTCGCTGGCAAATCGTTTGGTTCTGGGGACTACTGATCGGGTACTGCCTGATGATGCTGTTCATTCCGGTGCCAGGCTTCGGAGCGGGTGTTTTAACTCCTGAAGGCAATCTTGCTGCATTCATCGACCAGACGTTTCTTCCCGGAAAATTATTCATGGGAACTATGGACCCCGAAGGCATTTTGAGCACCTTACCTGCCATTTCAACGGCATTGCTTGGTGTTTTTGCCGGGAGATTCCTGAAGTTCGAAGACATCCGGTTCACACCGCAGAAAAAAGCGCTGGTGCTTATCGGAGCCGGTATAGTCTCCATGATTCTTGGTTTGATCTGGGACTTGTTTTTCCCGATCAATAAAAACTTATGGACGAGTTCATTCGTGCTGTATGTCGGCGGTTTAAGCCTGATTCTCCTCGGAATCTTTTACCTGATCATCGATGTCTGGGGATTTAAAAAATGGGCTTTTTTCTTTATCGTAATCGGTATGAATCCGATCACGATTTACATGGTTCAGTTCCGGATTATTAAATTCGATGTCATCCGCGACTTCTTTTTCAAAGGCCTGATCACCCATTCTCCGCAATTCGTCGCACCCATGTTAAGTGGATTAGGCTACGTTGCTGCTGTCTGGGTATTTCTGTATATTCTATACCGCAAAAAGATATTCCTGAAAGTCTGAATTCTATTTTATCAACTCCTGAATTTTAAAACGATGAGCAATTTAAAAACAGTTTTCACTTTACTGATATTAACGGCTTTTATTTCCGTATCGAAAGCCGAAATCAACATCATTCCCCACCCCGCCAACGTAGTTACCGGAAAAGGTAATTTTATTCTGAATGACAAAACTCCGGTTATTTCCAACAGAAAAACCCAATCTGAAGCCGAATTCCTGGGATCAATTCTGGTCAAAGGGTTCGGAGTCAAACCCGAAATAAAATCAGCCGGAAACGGAATCAGGCTTGTTCTGAATCCGGATTTAAAAGAGAAGCTTGACGACGAAGGCTACCATTTCAAATCGCAACCCGATGGAATTGTGATAGAAGCAGTCTCAACCGCAGGCATTTTCTACGGAATCCAAACGTTACGTCAACTGATGCCGGCGGGTTTCGAATTCAAGGCAGATCAGACGCAAAAAGTGACCGTTCAGGAGGTGGAAATCTGGGATAAACCAAGATTTCCATGGAGGGCATTCATGCTCGATGAATCCAGGAATTTTAAGGGAGTGGAGGTCGTAAAAAGCATTCTCGACCAAATGGCTTTGCTTAAAATGAACACATTTCACTGGCACCTCACCGACGATCAGGGCTGGCGGATTGAAATAAAAAAGTATCCAAAACTAACTGAAATTGGCGGCTACCGGAAAGATACCCAAAAAGCCCGGCGCAGCGACGAACGACTTGGCGTTCCGCAGCAAGGATTTTACACGCAGGAGCAGATTAAGGAAATCATCAGGTATGCAGAAGAAAGGCACATCACCATTGTTCCTGAAATTGAAATGCCCGGGCACGCCATGGCCGCCATTGCGTCTTATCCGTGGCTGGGAACTTTGGGAACAACCACCGAAGTGCCTGTTACGTTCGGGAAAATGGACGACTCGTACAATGTTGCGAATCCTCGGGTTTACCAATTTCTGGAAGATGTGCTGACCGAAGTTTTTAAGCTCTTTCCCGGAAAAGTCATTCACATCGGGGGCGACGAGGTTAATCTCACTACCTGGAAGAATTCGCCATCAATAATGGCCATGATGAAAAAGGAAGGTCTGAACTCACCCGCCGATCTGCAAATTTATTTCACAAATCAAATCTCGAATTTCATCGATAAACATGGTCGCCGGATGATGGGCTGGAATGAAATCCTTGGGGACAACATTCACGATCTGCCAAATGTAGCAGACACAAAAGTGACCGAACAACTGGCAAAGTCGGCCATTATTCAATTCTGGAAAGGAAACCTCGATCTGATTCAAAAAGCGGTCTCGGAGGGATACGATGTGGTAAATTCGTATCATGCTGAAACTTACCTGGATTATAACTACAAAACAATTCCGCTTTCAAAAGCTTATACATTCGATCCGATACCGGAAGGTTTGCCGGAAAAATATGATTCAAAAATTCTCGGAACCGGTTGTCAGATGTGGGGAGAGTGGATTCCGACCGTTGAAAAAATGGATATGCAAGTGTATCCGCGCCTGGCTGCTTATGCCGAAGTAGGTTGGACTTCAAAATCAGTAAAAAACTATACTAATTTTCTGACTGCCCTGCCAAATTTAAAAAAGCGATGGAAGTTGCTTGGAATCAGTTATACGCAATAAGAACAATTTATTGTTGTATTCTGAAAACGACTCACCCTACGTCCGCTTGCGGCCGTTTCCCTTCTCTTTTTGAAGAGCATCGCAAATGCGACAGGGTGAGCCACAAAAAGGAATAAATAAAAATGCGACATTAGTTCATTCCTATTACTTAATTCTACTTTCCTAAATTGATTTTTACTTGTAATATCTGTCAATATCAGCCCGCAGTTGTTTGTGTCTTATTCGAATATGCTTCAGGCAAAGATCAACCTCTTTCTGTGTAGCGAATGCCTTGGCTATGACTAACAACCTGGCATCTCGGACACTTAGCACAGGCATTTCCTCTTGATTTTCAATCTTTAGTGTTAAAATGTAAAGACTGGCCATCATCACTAATGCCGTATGATGTTGCCATGCCAGCCATCCTGTTACTTGATAACCTGACATCCCCAACTCATTCTTACAATCATCGAAACAGCGCTCTACCCAATATCTGCTACATTGAAAATACGCCCATTCTTTGTTCGTGTATTTTTCTTTATCCCCATTACTGAGTGAATATTTTATCTTCTCAGATTTGGTGATAACCAATGTCCTCTTGCAGGCTTTTTCCTCTTTCCCATCCCAATGCCAAACTGTTACAGTATGTACTTTTGCAGACTTCCAACCTTTTGTCGTCTTTCTTATTTGCTCTGTGCTAAAATCCTTATCTGCAAGCAATTTTATATAGTTCTGCAATTGGATCGGTTCAATATCCGGTTGTATTTTCGTTGGGAACCCGCCATTATTTCCTTTACGTTTGGGTACCGAAAACGTAGGTTCGGTCAGAAAAACAAGTTCGTCTTTATGAACATCCAACACATAAATAGTATTAAAATGCACTATGTTAGCTGCAGATAGTATTATTTATTACGCCAGATCACTGAAATAAGAGCCAAACAGTCTAAAAACTATACCTGAAAGGGTATAGATAAATCATTGTCAGTTATTTTATACCCGATGTGGTATAATTAAAAACGTTATCGTATATTTATACCCGTTAAGGTATAATATATGAGACTAAGTGAATTTGTAAAAGAAAAAAGAGGCTCAGTCAATTTGACCCAACCCGAGCTGGCAGAAAAGGCAGGCGTAGGCCTGCGGTTTGTCCGGGACCTGGAACAGGGCAAAGAAACCCTGCGCCTGGACAAAGTGAATCAGGTTTTAAAATTGTTTGGTTACGAAGTTGGACCGGTTGAAATCAAAAAGAATAAATAATGGCACAAAAAAAAGCCGAAGTAAAAATGTATGACCGGTTAGCAGGCTGGCTGATCCAGGATGAGGAAGGGTATCATTTTCAATACGACACAGCATACCTAAATTCCGAATTTCCCCAAGCAATAAGCCTGACCTTACCCTTGCAGAAAGCCGAATTTGCTTCTAAAGTAATGTTTCCTTTTTTTGATGGCCTGATCCCGGAAGGGTGGTTATTAGACATTGCCGAGCGAAACTGGAAACTGAATCCCCGTGACCGGATGGGGCTTTTGATGACCTGCTGCAAAGATTGCATAGGGGCAGTGAACGTCGTCCCTGCACCAGAAGAAAACACATAAAATCATGAATTCCATACTACCATTGAAAGACCAATTACCAGAGTATGAATTGTCTGTATTGTTATAAGCCACTGACTGAATCGGAACAGGATTTTCATGCATCCTGTAGTAAAAAGATGTTTGGGCAAGCCACGCCACCTGTTTTGCCCTATGCAGAAGATGAACTGGAAAAGCTTGCTGAAGCAATTTTGAAAAGCCAGACCTCTGTAACAGGGGTACAAGCCAAACTCTCACTCCATCTTGCTTCAGGAGACCACAGGAATGCGCCCAAGCGATTTACAATTGTCGGCTTGTGGGGCAGTTATATACTAAAACCTCCAACCCCAAACTATTCTCAACTACCGGAAGTAGAAGATCTGACCATGCACCTGGCTGGCCTGGCTAAAATCAATGTAGTTCCTCACAGTTTGATTCGCATGAAATCTGGGAATCTGGCCTATATTACCAGACGGATCGACCGGGTAAAAAGCGGCAAACTGCACATGGAAGATATGTGCCAGTTGACCGAACGGCTGACAGAAGAAAAGTACAACGGGAGCTATGAACAAATTGGCAAAGTAATCCTGAAAAACTCTTCCAACCCAGGGTTGGATATAGTCAACTTTTGCGAATTGGTTCTTTTTTCGTTCCTGACTGGAAATTCAGACATGCATTTAAAGAACTTCTCTTTAATTCAACAGCCGGAGATAGGCATAATACTTGCCCCTGCTTATGACCTTTTATCAACAGCGCTGGTCAACCCTGCCGATGACGAAGATATGGCCTTAACCCTGAACGGGAAAAAAAAGAAACTCAAAATTGGAGATTTTAAAGCTGCATTCTCGACTTTACTGCTTGATGAAAAACAGCAGGAAAATATTTTCAAGAAGATGGAAAAACATAAATCCGGTTGGTTGGAATTGATCGGCAATAGTTTTCTTTCTGACGAGTTTAAGCATAGCTATAAAGCACTTATAGATGAGAGGTTCAGAAGAATAAGTTAATTATGTCCGTTCTGTTTTTTAAGTTTTTTATCCTTCAGAAATTATAACGGATTCGTTTTTGCTTTACTAATCAGGTAACTGCCAGTTGTATTTCATGAGCCGATTTTTTTTTCCTGTTTGCCTGTCGTTTTAAGTGGGTAACTTAGGGGGAAAATTTCTTACGATGGATGCAACTGAACTTTTTGTACCTGAAATAAGTGCGATTATCGAATTCGCTCAATCAAAAGGAAGCTACATTTCAAATGATTCGTACCTGATATTGAATGAGATATATGAAATTTTCAGTTGTATAAGACCAGACGAAGATGATGAAAAAAGACATATCTGGATTGAAGTTTCGAGGGGATCAATCTCTGCTTTTGGCGACTATGAAGAATACAGGGAAAGCGGAGAGGTTGAGACATTCGAAGAGTTTGAACAACTTTGGAAAGATTATTACCCGGAGGAAAGCAACTGGTATAGACTTGAAACTGCAAAATATCAGAACGAGTTATTTTTCTATTTAGACGGGAAGCTCATTTGTTCGATCAGGCAGGATAATCCAACTGCAAACGTTCACGCATTTGATTCCGATTATTTCGACAGGTTCGCTGATTGGCTGCTCAGAAAAGTGGTAAGCGAAACAGATAAACTAAAAAAAGATGAAGCCGCCTATAATCAATTTATTGAGGAGAATCTTCCCTGGTCGAAGCGATTCGGTAAAATAAAAAGGAGAGATTATTGGGATATCCTGTGTGATGAAACCGTTCGCCTCGATAAGAATTTAGGTGATGAAACCATAAAAAAGCTGAAAATAGCTGTAGAGAAAATGGAAAGTCAGAATATTCTTCCGTTAGAGAAGATGACTGCTGGTGAGTTTTTCAGGATTTGCGAAATTTGTTATGATGCCAACAGCTATTTCCGAAATTCACAACTCCAATTGACACCAAAGGAAAAGTACCTGAAAATGGCTGACGGCAGGGATGGCGGTTTAAGAGAACTTGAAGAAGATTCACCGACGGCTTTTCAGGGGTGGTACCACAGTTCGGCAGGATTAGGCAGTCATCCCTGGGAAATATGCAGGGGAGGAAATTCAACTCATGTTTCCATTTATATTTCTGATATGAAGGGCAAATGGAAGGTTCGTCTGGCCAGGTCAAGCATCGTAAGGGTGCAGGAAACTGTAAAGATGGCTGTTGCACTTTATGACAACAACGTCCCTTTTGAACTGTCAGATGCAGAAAATATCCTTCGTATGGTTACCGGGAATGACTTTATCGGAATAGTTCCCGAGTATATTTTCCCCCGTTATTGCCACAGGTTCTTCCCGAAAGAAGATCAGATCATTGATTTTATGAATTTGGGATATGACAAGGATAAAACCAGTAAAATGGTGGAAAAGACTTATTGGTACCCATTGGAACGGATTGCTTTAGCCTGACTTAGATGTTGTGCTGAGTTGAGAAATAGCCAATTCTACTTTAAACTAATAGAAAACGGGACAGAAATAACCAATAGCAAATTGAAACATGTTCGACGACGAAAAAGATATTGATCCACGCGATTTACCCATCTATGTCCTGAATCTTCGCTGTAACCTTATCCACGCGGTTTTTGATGGTTTTTGCTTCCTCTGTCTTTCCTTTGTTCTTTTGGAAATTGGATCCAGACATTCAATCAAAACCAATAAAAGCAGGATGCCTGTTGTTCGTATCATATCTTTTTTTTCAGGTTGAAAATTAATTGAGCGACGGAAATGCCGAAATTCGCAAGCGGGCGGCGCCCATCGGAATCAGGGTGATCTTCTCAACCACCTTGTTTGCCTTTGCCGGGTAAATCGGCTGAACGTCAACCAACCCGTATTGATCGATGCCCCACGATGGCACCTTTTGTCCTTTGGCCTGAATTTCAATAGGTACATTTTCCTGAGAAAATGGATAATTATCTTTCGGCCAGGCCCGGCGAACAACTTTCAACGATTTCGAAAGATCGCTCTTATCCAGAACCAGCCCGTAGTTCCACGGACTTTCAGGTTTAATTGTGTAGGCCGGCCATTTGTTCTGATCGGCGGTCTTCTGCCATTTCGAATCGCCGATGGCCGATGCGGTGCTGCTGATTTTTGAATATTTTTCGTCGATTTTCAGGGAGAAAGTCAACGGACCATAATTCACCGAAACGCTGTTTTGGTTAACCTGCCAGGTGCGGGAAGTAAGTTTCATCGGTAAATTAAGCACAATCCGATCGCCATTGTTCCAATCACGTTCGATGCGGATATACGAATCGGGCATACCGGCGATTTTTAAGTCCTGACCATTTACAGAAACAGTTGCCTGAGTGCACCAGCCCGGAATCCGCAGGTAAACCGGAAATTTCACTTTTTGAGCAGTGTTCAGGACAAACCGGACCGCTTCCTCAAACGGATAGTTGGTTTGTTCGGTTAGTTTAACCTCGGTTCCGCTGCCCACTTTAACTCGTGCGACACACGAATTGTACATCACTGCAGCCAGTCCGTTATCGTTGCTGGCCATCACCAGATTTTCCAGGTAATACGGCAGCGCGTGACCATGATTGTGCTGGCAACACCGGCTGCTAAACGGATTCATGGTCAGGAATGGCCCTTCGTTGGCAATGCCGGGCGAGTGGTTTTTGTCGTCGGCTGTCACGCCGTTGGGGCAGGTAATATACCTGAGCGCTTTCATGTCGGTGGTGAAAGCAGCCGGGAAACTGTTGAAAAGAACATCTTCACAGTTGTCGGCCCACAGCGGATCGCCGGTGATGCGGGTCAAAATTCCGTCAGAAGTCATTTGTTCGGCGAAACCACAGGTTTCAGTTCCCTGCCGCGGATCGATGTATCCCATCCGTGCGTTTTCGTCAGAACCAAACATGCCGCCCGGAACTTGTCCGAACGTTCTTCGGATCAGGAAATAATCGTTGTAGGTAGCGCTTCGGTCGGTCGAATCGCCCGACTGCATAAAATAAGTGGCCGGTTCGCGAAAGCATTGTGCAATGTTCACGTTGTGCCAGTTGGGCAGCGTGGATTTTTGTTCCCAGTTGGCCGTGTTCCGGTGGATTTTCTCACCCAAATCCAGCAAAAATTTGTCGCCGGTTAGGTTGTACAGCCAGTAAACGCTGTAAAGGTTGTCGCCTCCGCGGCTGTTTTCCCAGTAAGTCGAGAGAAAAGCGTCATCCGGAACGGTCATTTCGTATTTAAAGTAGTTGGTCATGAAATCGATGACCCGCTGATCATGGCTGTATTCGTAATAATTCTGCAGCGTGAACAGCACAATCATGTTGGGCCAAAAATCCAGATTGCCTTTATCCGACCTGACTTCAGGCCCGAACCAGCCGCCGGGTTTCTG
>JBAZGO010000002.1:0-99135 GCA_041652995.1 Prolixibacteraceae bacterium | reverse complement strand
CAGGATAGCTTCAATCCAAACCATCGCTTCCTTTTTCATTTCCGGATCGTTGAAAATAAACGCCATGTCGGCATAACCCCGAAGCCAGTACGGAACTTCTTCCCAGCCGTGATCTCCTCCGCTGGTGAGCCAGGCATTGTTATTTTTATCGAGCCAGGCACTTATTTCGCCCAGATGACCACACAGCCCGTCTTTCTGAAGTTCAAGCATCTTCAAAATCCAGCCTTCGGGATGAATGCTTCCCAAGGGCAGTTTGATGAAGGATGCAGGCAGCAACGGTTTGCGGTTTGCCGGATAAAAACTGTTTGAGCAGTCGAGCGCAGGTTTAGAAACGATGGAAACCTTGCTTTCGGCTTTGATTGAGGAATAGAAAGAAATGGCAAAGAGCGAAATCAGAGTTAGACATAAATATCTGGAAATCTGCTTCATGATCCTGGTTTTGTTGGTTAAAAATTTGGAGTATCCTGATAGGTTTTGTAAATGGTAAAATTCGAAAGAAAATGCTCACAGCGCCCGTCTGTGGTTAAAATTTTCCTCACAAAAGCGAATGACTGTGAGCATTTTGGTATAAAAGATTTCGTAACCGAAAGATTGATTCCTATTTCTTAGCTTTTGGTTCCAGTAATTTGATAAAATATCCGCCAACAACCGAGCGCGCCTGGAAACCGACCTGTTTGGCGTTGGTGGTTTCGTACCAGTCGCTCATCGGAACACGGTCGGGTGTTTCGGTGACAAACCGATGCAACCGGTCGATGAATTGCTCAAAGTCGGCCTGGTTATCAGCCAGCGTGGCGGTCCACACGATCCAGTCGGCCTTGGTGTACGTTTTCCGGTTGTCCAGCGGCAAACCATATTTGTTTTGTTTGGTCAGGTAATATGCAATTTCTTTTTGTTCCACCTCTTTCGGGAAAATATTCAGGTCAAGCAGTTTGTCCCAAACCAGGTTGTATTTCTGGCTCCACGTTCCGGGCTGGTCGAAGGTCAGCCTGAAATGATCGCCGTCGTTGGCCATTGTTTGCCATTTGGCTGCCATTTCTTTCGCTGCCGCGGTGTATTTTTCCTGAATGTCGGTTTTACCCAGCATCCCGGCCAGCTTACCGTATCCGGCAATGCCCATGATGGCTTTTACCGACAAGTTGGTATTGTGCGCAAAGTGACCGGCAAAATCGTCGGTGCACAACTGGTTCTCCGGGTTCAGACCGTTTTCAAGCAGGTAATTGGCCCAGGTAGTCAGCACCTCCCAGTGTTTGGCTGCATAATCCGCATTGCCTTCCATGTGGGCAATGGCTGCTGTCAGGATGATCATATTCCCGCATTCTTCTACCGGCATGTTGCCGCCATAGGTTTGCCCGTTGGCCTGCGGATACGTACCCACATCGTGTGCCGCAAAAGGTTTGGTCCATTTACCGCTTTCCGAGAAGTAGAAAATCGGGTTCAGCATGCCTTTCAGCAAATCAGGGTTGTATTTCAGGAACAGCGGAGCCGACGGGTAAGTGACGTCAACCGTTCCGATTGAGCCGTTGCTGAAGTTTTCCTTCGACAGGAAAAGCAGGTTGCCCTGAGTATCTTTCACCAGTTTGTGGGCGGCAATCGACTGCCGGAAAGCCAGCACGCACAGATCGGCATAATTTTTACCGCCTGCAGCAAGCGTTTCTTTCCACAGCTGGTTGTCAAAATCAGCGCAGCGATCCATCACCGAATCGTGTTCGGTTGAGGCAGCCTGAAGCGCATCGTCGAAGCTTACTTTTCCGTCCTGTGTCCACCATGCTTTCAGGTTGGTGCCAAAGTACTGGATTGATTCAATATCGTTGTAGCCGATCATCACGTAGCCGTCTGTTGGTTTTTGGGAAACCTCGCCCAAACTTTCAACGCAGGCCATCGCCGGCATCGATTGGGTCATTTTGGCGGTCAGTTCGTTTTCTCCGGAAGCAACTTTCCCGTTTTCGGCAAAGGCAGTTTTGGTGTCGAAATAGTTACCCAAAGCAATGGCGCTGTTTTCACTTTTGTTGGCAGCCAAATAAACGTAACCCCAGTCGATGCGCAGGTTATCGCCTTTCTTTTGCAGGATGGGTTGTTCGGTGGTTCCGGCTTTGATAAAATCAATATTCCCGGTTTCGCCTTTGCTGACTTTTACTTCCTGGCTGATATCATTCACGGCCCACTGCGGGGTGATTTCGAAATAAAGCTGAACTTCGTGTTTGGCGCCATCGTTCGAAGTAACCTGGTAATTGATGTAATTCACCGGGCGCGAAAGCAGGTTTAAATCATCGGGTAAAAGCGGCGAGACGAACTGAACATTCAGGTTAACCGGGCCGCAGGTAAAATTGTAATGCGTTTGGGTGGCTGAAAGCGAAACACTGTCCTGAACGGCTGTCTGCGCAAATACTTCTTTCTGGTCGCCTTCGGTATAAAGTCCGAAATCGACGTAGGCCAGTCCGCCTGTGTTGGTGCAGTGCGCGGCCAAAATGTTTTTTCCGTCTTTGCTGAGCAATGCCGGGTCGATTTTCACAAGCACGTCGCTTTTGGCCGAATGGCCGGTGTTGACAATTTCCGTTCCGTTCAGGTACAGTTCAAAATCGTCGTCGTGCGAATAACTCAGGTAGAGGTTTGCTCCGGAGGCAATTTCCGGAGTGGAAAATTCACGTCTTACCCAGATTTCTTTGGTGTTCCATTCGGTACCAATGGCTTTCATTCCGGAAGTTCCAAAGGCCGCCTTCCCGGTTTTCCAGCTTTTATCGTTGAAGTCGGGGTTTTCCCAGCTTTTGGCCGGAGTTTTTGTTGTAAATTTTCCTTCCCAGTTCGCTTCTCCGGCCATGGGAACCAGTGTTTTCAGCGGAACGTCTTCCTTGCCCATAAAACGATAAACTTTTCCGTCAACCCGGATGGCGCCGATCAGCGAATGGGTTTTGCCCGTCCAGTGACGAACCGGGCTGTCGAACAGCTGGTCGGTTTCGCTCCACGCGCTGGTGTACGGATCGATCGTTATCAGCGGGTAGGCCGGGGCACGAAATGAAGAAGTGGTGGACTGAACAGTTGTCTTTGCAGGTTGAGAGCACGAAAAACATGCTACTCCGACAATCAGTAACGTGAAAAATTGGATTAAAAGTATTTTTTGCATGTATTGAAATTTATAATTATTCAATGAAACGTTGGCTTTGAATATCTGAATTAATATCAATATAAACTAATGAATGATATTTTGGTTTTTCAGTCTGACATTCATTGATGAAACAAAACAATAGTCACCTGATCCAATCTCATAAACTACATTGCCATTTTCATTCTTTATAAATTTCACCCCATTGGCTTTTAACGTGCTTTCGCCACTTTCTTTCACATCGCTTTCCTTTTCTGCAGGAATATAAACTGTTGCCGTGGTATTTGCCGGAATAGAAATATTGAGGGTGAATACTCCGTTTTCGTGTTTCCATTCGGATGAAATTAAACCGCTCGCCGATTGGTACGTTCCTTTTACCCATTTTAAGTCGCCAACAACCATTGGTTTAATAATTATTTTCCGGAACCCGGCTCCATCACCATTCTCATCCACACCTATTCCAGCCAAATCATGAAAAAACCATTCATTTATTTGACCTAACATAAAATGGTTTTGTGATCCCATAAATGCATTGGCATTCCATTTTTCTGTCAAGGCAGTGGCTCCCATCTTCAGTTGATAGCCATATCCGGGTTTCTCCGATTGGTTATTCATATCATAAATCAAATCGGAATAACCTTCCATGGCCAGTGCTTTTAAAAGAAACCGGTATCCTACATCCCCGCAAGTGAAAGAATTTCCATTTTTTCGAATATCAGCAGCGAGATTAGCCGCAATAATTTTACGGTTTTGCGGCTCTGCTATACCGAGAGCCAGTGGCATCGCCATGGTCGTATTGGATCCGGTTGAATAAATACCCATTTCATTGTTGTAAAATTTATCATTGAACGCCTTTCGTATAATCCCGGCTTTCTTTTCAAATTTCAGTGCATCTTCCTTTTCACCAATTAAGGCAGCCATTTTTGACATTACCTCATAATCATAAAAATATATAGCAGAGGCCGTAAATTCTATGGGTGTAAGCTGTGATCCCCAAGGATCTTTCGGTCCCATATCGAACCAATCTCCCAGACCAAAATATAAAAGATCACCTTTTGACCAGGAATCAAGGAAGGACATATACTTTTTCATTCTTTCAAAATATCTTTTTATCAGGGTCTCATCGCCTGAGAATAGATATTGTTGCCAGGGTACTATTATAAATGAACTACCCCATTCGGGAGAATTATGGAGACCGGAGCTAATAGGGTCACCTTTAAAAAATGAATCACCTGAACCATTTGATACGACACCACTCCCTGCATAAAATAACTCGGGAGCAACATTGGTGACAAAGCCGTTTTCCCATTGACTGTCATTCATATCATTCATCCCTTTTCTGAAAAGGGTAAGCAAATCGAAATTGTAACGCAGTGAAGGGCCATTGAGATGGTATTGTTCAAGCCATGCCATTTTTTCACGTGTGGGGCAATCAGTCAGGAAACTCATCATATTGCTTCGTTGTGCCCAGCGAACCAGTGAGTAGATACGGTTAAAAAGTTCATTGGAACAAGAGAAAGTACCGATAGGCTTAGCTGATGAATGAATCACTACACCTTTCAGCTCAACAATCTCAGGTACTTTGGTTTCATTTGCAGCAGGGAATAGCTCAACCTGTAAATAACGACTTCCCTGATAAAAAAACTTTGGAAAATAGTATTCAATCTCTTCTCCATTCAAAGTATATTGCCACCAGGCCGGACCATTAGTATGTTGGGAAGCCGACAGACGGTCGATAGAACCATCGGGATGCAAAAGTTCCGAAGGCATTATTCGCACGATGGATCCCTTGGGACCTTTCACTTTTAATTCAGGCATGATCGAGGTATTCTGCCCCAGGTCATATACCCAAACATTGGGTTTCAATTCTGTTCTTTTTACAGGAGTTAATTTCTCTATGACTTTAACTGGAGGTGCAGCACACGAAAGACCCTTAAGTACCATACCTGTATCTGGTAAAACAATGGAGTTGACCCAACGGTCAGAGCCTTTAAACGAGGCTTTGTCCCATCCTTCTTCAACTAATCTCGCATCAAAATCTTCCCCGCCATATTCGTTCATATAAGTAATCGGACCGGGAGAAACTTGCCATGTGTTATCTGTACAAATATCCTTTGTTGAACCATCGGAATATTCAAGGTGCAATTGCACTTTTGCCATCAATTGACCATAGGAGTTAAGAAGCTTTACATAACGAACAGAATCAAGTTGAATATTATACATTCCATTACTAAGAATCAATCCCATTGCATTCTCCCCTTTCGATAGCATTTCTGTTACGTCGTAAGTATCATATAAAGCAGTAAACCGGTAATCTGTCCATCCGGGAGCCAATAAATATTCACCGACCTTTTTGCCATTGATATTCAGCTCGTAATGCCCAAGCCCGCAAACATGTACCACCGCCCTTTTCAGTTCCGGCTGTATATTAAATTCTTTGCGTAAAAGCATGGATGAATAATTCGGGTCGTTTGGTCCGGGTTTGTTGGCTTTCCTGTATTCAACCAAATCTCTTTTTAGGTCAATGTCCTGTCTTGCCGATGTATATTTTATTGCATATTTCTCAGCCCCGGCAGCCGAAATCCATTTGGCTTTCCAATCGCCTGCATTCATTAGTCCCATGGTCCAGGTTGCAAGATCGCTCCATGCCGATTCAACGCCTTTTTCGTCCCATATTTTCACTTTCCACCAACACTTTTGGTTGGATCGCAAAGGTTTCCCGGCATACACAATCTGTCCCATATTGTCGGATGTAACTTTTCCGGAGTTCCACAAATCGCCCTTATTTTGATTTAACAAATCGGATGATGTCGCCACCAATACCTGGTAAGCCGACTGACGAATTCCTCGCGTTTTAGGGTTGAAAGCTTTAATGGTCCAGCCCAATGTTGGATTGGCGACATCAACCCCTAGCGGATTTGTGTAATATTCACAAACAAGTTCTTTCACTTCATTTTTCACAGCGGCCATTGAATTTAGGCTGACTAGGATTAATAAGGCGACGAAGTATTTTGCCCATCGATCGATTCTTTCCATTTGGATTGGTTTATTTAGGACTTATTTTTTAGTTCTTAGTTGAAAAGGATATTTCTATATCTGGGATTTACATGTTGGTCTTTTTAATACTGAACACTTGAAATCTTGACTGGCCCAAACAATCCGGAAGGTTGCAAAGGGCTATCCTTTGTATATGGATTTACCGGACACCAGGTCTGCCTCTGGTTCACTGGCAATTTACTGTCACCAATCAGCCTGTTCACCCAGGTATTCACTATTTCAATCTTTAGTTCATTTACACCGGATTTTAGCAATTTGGTAATGTCAAGCTGATATGGAGTTGTCCATAATCCACCGGCATAGGTGCCGTTTATTGTGACTTTGGCCATTGCTGTAAAACTGCCCAAATCGATCACAACACTTTTACCTTCAGAAATTTGATTCAGATTGAATTTGCAGGTGTAAAAAGCTGTTCCTGAATAGTACTTGATAAGGTTATTAGCTGAAGTAGTCCAGTCCTGAAGAGTTTCAAAAAGCACAGGTTGTTCAGGTCCACGTTGCTGCGGATCAAACTGAACGGTCCATGGGCCCTTCAAATCAACCAAAAGAGCTGGTTCAGGATAGTTGACTTCCACTCCGCTGACAGATGCCTTGCCAACCTGTTCGCGGAAAACCACAAAAACACTTTCGTAAGGAGCCAATTTCAACGGAACGTTTATGGTATTTTCCTTTTGCTCATATGCTGGCAATTTACGCATATTGCCTGTTGTAGCTTCCCAAAGTTCGGGCTGCATTCCTTTTACCCTGAATTCAGGAATGACAATTTTAGTTTCGGCAGTTTGGTTGGTCACAAAATAAATTTCGCCATTTCCAAGAGTCCGGTGTCCGTAATGAATGGTTCGGTCTTCCGGTAATTTACAGTCGGGAACACGGTTTATCTGTGCAAAAGCTTCTTCCATGCTCATGCCGTTCATAATCATTCCTTTTCCAAATTTCCGTGATTTTACTTTCACGCCATCCACATCGCCCCAAAGTTCTTTTGCCATTTGCTGAACTTGTTGATCGGCTTCCGGTTGGTTCTGCAAACTGGGAGATCGTTTGGGAGCAGGCCCAAGAATAACCGCACCATCATTAACCAACTGCTTGATTTTTGCCAGCAATTCAGGACGCATGGTCTCAAGTTTTGGTAAAACCATCACCCGATATTGTGTGCCGTGCGGTAAGGTAATCAGGCCATCTTTTACAGTCATGTATTTCTCAATCACCTCGGCATTCATATAGTCGAACTGGTAACCAACAGGAAGAGCCGGATCGGTGATTCCTGTCATTTTCGGTGCATCTTCTCCAATAAAATAAGCTACATCAGCAACGTTCAATCCCTGCTGAAGCATATAATTTGTCCGTTTCAGGTATTGGGTATAAACATCCATTTGCGAAAACCAAGTGTTTTTCCGGTTAAACTCGTTCCCAAACCAGGCATTCATTCCCGGATTCTTGTCTTCATAGGGTTGAGTAATGTAAACGTGCAACAATGTATTGTTAATTCCCTCAGCAAAAAAGCGGTCGCCCCGTTGTTTAATCGTTCCCGGATAACGGCTGAATGGACTGCCCGAACAAGTGTTTGACTCAGCCGAGATCTTTGTTTTTCCGTAGATATGACCGCAGGAAGTAGCTGCACGATTTTCAATATCGCCCAATTCGCCTTCGCTCCAGAATTCACCCCCAATTTCATCCGACTGTCCGCCATACATCAGGAACTCGCTCGGGAAACCCCAATGTCCATAACATTCAAGCCAAGTGGTCAATCCATTTTTGTGGCTCACATCTCTGAGTCCACCCACATAATCGTATGCCACTTTATCAGCTACCATCCGGCGCATATCCCATAAAAAGCGATCCGATGCCTGTTCGCTGTTTACAACCATTCCTTTGTACACCGGAAGGTAAGGAATAGCATCGTAGCCGTATCGCTGTTTAAATTCAGAGAGAAAGTCATCGGTAAAATTCTGGCCACCGGTTTCATAACTATCCTGAACTACCACTTTGAAGCATTTTCGGTCAGCTTCGGGAATACGCCTCAGTATTTCACCCATGTGTCCGTCAAAATGCATGGCTACATGTTCTTTGCTCATCTTATCCACTTCGTAACCTGTAGCTTCGGGTGATGCCGGGGCATTCGTTGTTCCGGTTGGTGTCATTCCGGTGCGAAGGATAACCCATTCGCCTTCGGGAACATCCCATGTTAAAGTACCGTCGGCTGACAGATGTTGTGAAATGTCGATCACTTTGGAACCATCAATCACTGTGGATGGATCGTTCGGTTCGGGTTGTTGTTCCCATTGATATTCTTTCCAGTAAGGCAGTGGAGTTGGGTGCATTTTGGCCAGTGTTTTTTCGCTGTAACGTTCAACCCCGGGCGATGCTGCCAATGCAACTTCAACCAAACCATTGTTGGGATTGGCATTTGCAATGATCAGGCGAAAACTTGTGGCTGTGGTGGCCGGAAAAGATACCACCACCGGAGCATACGGTTCAAACCCAACATTGAGTGCCGGATTGGAGCGGTTAATCTGAAATTCGGAAAGGGTGCGGTATTCACCATTGTGTTCCTTAACCTGAAGAATGGCACTTGCATTCATCGGCTGCTCGGTAGAACGAACAGAAATACTTCGCGCGGTAAAAGGTGCTTTAGCTTCGAAATCAACTACAAATTCGCTACCCGCGGGAAAACTGATGCCGGTTTTATTGTCACCATCCACAATTTTAGCCAACCCGGCAACACTTGGCGACGAAGTTATTTTTCCATTTTTAGCATTCAGTACAAGTTGATCATCTTTAGGAGCGGGGTAAGCAATAACTTTGACATCCTGAAAAAGTTCAATCGGCTTTTCCAGTTTTTTCCTGAACTTTTGCGGACCTTTTACATGCAGTTCCGAAGCCGTCAGATAACGCATGGCAGCGTCAGCTTTCACCCAGGGTCCACCAGACTGGCTCCATCCCGGCGAGTTGAAAATCCCGATTTCGATGTTCAGTTCAGTTGCTGTTTTCAGAGCTAAATGGAGAATATCCCACCATTCTTCACTCAACATTTTTACTTTTCCATAAGGAATATCGGCTAACCCAATATTTCCGATAAATGCCCGGTTAATTCCGGCTTGCTTCATCGCGTGAAGATCAGCAATTACTCCTGCCTTAGAAATATTGTCTGAGATCCAGTACCAGTACACACTGGTTTGTATGGAATCTGATGGAGTAATAAAGCCGGATTCGAGTGCTCCGTCAGATGTCTGTTTTGTATTGTTCACACAAGCTACAAAAAATATTGCCGCCAGAATGCTAGCTATGAGCACTGTTCGTCTTTTCATCGTTTTAGTTTTTATACTCAAAAGTTTCGCTTAACTTGATGTCATGGCTTGATGACCCAAGTTCTACGTTGAAGGTGCCAAGGTCTGCTTTCCATGTGTTACTGATTACATCATAATATGAGAAATCTGGCTTTGATAAGAGAAAGCTAACTATTCTACTTTCACCTTGCTTTAGTTCGACCTTTTTAAACCCTTTTAGTTCCCGCAGCGGACGAAGCGCTGTGGCCTTTTGTTCGTTCACGTAAAGCTGGACCGTTTCGGCTCCCTTACAACTTCCTATGTTTGTGACCCTCAAACTTACTTTTATGGAATCGTTTGTGGTTATTGAAGTAGATGATAATTTTAGTTCATCATATTTGAATTGGGTATAACTTAATCCATACCCAAAAGGAAATTCCGGTTCTACGTTCCATGTTTCAAAGTAACGGTATCCATTTAATACACCCTCAAGGTAATCTATCCGGCCGCGGTTTTGGGTCTTTACAGCATACATAGGAACATCTTCCAGTTTCTTGGGCCATGTAAACGGCAAATGACCAGATGGGTTAACATCGCCAAACAATATTTTCCCAATAGCATTGCCTCCTTCCATCCCAGGATACCATGCTTCAAGTACTGATGGGACATCATTTAACCAACCTCCAAGTTCAAGTGGCGACCCATTAATTAAAATAACAATTGTATTGGGATTTTTCGATGCAACATGTTTAATCAGTGCTTGTTGTTCTGAGGGAAAGTACATGTCATTTCTATCCCGACTTTCGGTATCAAGACCATGGCCAATCCCCCCAATAAATATAACTGCATCTGCACTACTAACAGTTGCATCAATTTTCTTCAATTTAGAGTCATAATTTTCATTCATTTTAGGTATCGACCATTCCAGCCTACAAAAAGCATCGCCATCCTCTTCCTTATAATTTAACCTAATGGGAAATGGTTTCCCTGCCTCCATTTTTACAACAGCAGTTGCTGACTTATTCCCTTTATCGATATCACATATGGCTAACGGAGTTTCTGCACCTTCTGCCCATAACCATGCGCTATTATCAGCACTTAATTTAAAAGTATATGTTCCTGTAACAGGAGGAATTATACTGCCTGTAAATTCTGCCTGGAAATGATCCGTATTAATCCTTTCCTGATCTGGAGAGCGCATCTCCCAAACAAAATTTATGCTTTTCTCGTTTCTGGTAACAGCCGGTTTTTGATCACCCTGGTTAAAATACTTTGCCGTAAAACCTTTTTCTCCATTTTGCTGCAACATATTTTCGCTACTTATGGGCTGAAATTCTGAAATCTGGTCGGTAGGGACATAAATAATTTCAGTTTTATTTCCAGCAAGGTTGCGGATACCCTGTAAAGGTGTGATCTCATATGGGGATTCCATCCATGAACTTCCTCCTAAAGCAACAAGGCAAAATCGTTGATCAGCATTTGGGCCTAATACAACAATCATTTTTACTTTATTTCTGTCAAGTGGGAGTGCATTATTTTGATTTTTTAATAAAACGATACTTTCTTCTGCAACACGTCTGGCCAATATCTGATGATCTTTTGTATTGATCTCACCTCCACTATTTGCCGATACTTGGTCAAGAAGACCTACAAAATCAAATACCCTTAATACCCTTTTTACTTTTTCGTTTATCAAATCCTCGGAAATCCGTCCTTCTTTTACTGCACTTAATAGTGGCTTTCCAAATAATGAATTTCTATCATAAGGCATGGCCACATCCAAACCTGCCAAAGCAGCTTTTTCTGTCGAACGGGTATTAATCCAGTCCGTAAGTACGAACCCCTTAAATCCCCATTCATTTTTTAGTATATCTTGAAGCAAATGATGGCTATCGCTTGCCAATTCACCATTAACTCCGTTTGCCGCAGTCATAACTGTCATTGCCCCGGCATCAACTCCGGCTTTAAATCCAGGTAAATATATTTCTCTCAAAGTACGTTCGTCAACCATTGACATGTATAAATTTCGGTTATCTTCCCGGTTATTGCAGGCATAATGCTTTAAACAAGCTGCAACTTTCTGGCTTTGGATACCTTTCACTATTGAAGAGCATAATTGTCCTGTCAAATATGGATCCTCAGAGTAGTATTCAAAAAAACGACCTCCCAGAGGATCCCGTAAAATGTTTATCGCCGGTCCAAATAATACATTTTTGCCCAATGCTCTCGATTCCTTGCCCATAACAACTCCTGCCTTGTTTATTAAATCAATATCCCAGGTTGATCCAAATGCCACTCCACAAGGGAAAGCAGTAGTCTTTATTCCTCCGTCATGCGGCCCTCTTGGGCCATCTGTCCAGGTCATATCAGGTATATTTAGTCGTGGAATCCCTTTAAAAGAACCTGTTTCAGAACCTAAACACATAGCGACCTTTTCCTCTATGGTCATTCTTTGTATAATATCATTTATCCTACTTTCCAAGAAAATTGATTTGTCGTTTGATTTTATTACGGAATTTGCTGTATTTATGGGTTGGGCAAGGAGAAAACTACTTAAAAAGAAAAAAAACAGTAGCATCGTCAACGTTGATTTACAAATGATATTCCCATATAAATGTTTTGATTTAATCAAGCAGCCAAAAGTGATTCCCAATTCTAACGGGATTTTTAGTATAGCAATAGCAAGCTTCATAATTTGCAGAATTAGTATTATTTTCATATTCAACCAATTGATTGAATGAACTTAATTTTGGAATGAATTTTTAGTGATATTCAATTGCACAATCATAAGAAGAAAAAGCAAGGTATAGAGTACTTGGAATCAACTGCACTCAATCATTATTAGCCTTTAGATTCAAAATTCACGATTGTACATTATTTGCAAAGCATATAAGCACTAACAAGGGGGTAATGAGGAAAGAAGATGAGCCCTTTCGAGCTCATCTTCTTTTTACTAAGGAATAGAAATCTTAAATATTATACTATAATTATATTTATTATACGAATTGCTTGCTATTGCAGCAACACGAACATAATAAGTATGACCAGATGTTAATCCAGTGATAGTATCTGTAAATTGTTTATCTAAAACATCAACATCATCAACATTTGACAGATCATGAGTGATATTCTTCTCATTTATAGTATTACTTACTGTTGGATATGAAGATACTAATGTTTTTGCTCGGGCAATCTTACCTCCAACACGATCCCTTGATAATTTGTAAGTAACAATGGCATTTCCATTATTCACATTAACAGATGCGTCAATTGTTAATAAGGGAACTACTTTGAAATCAACATTAACTACTCCTTTAATATCAACTTCAACAGTATCGACAGGAAAAAAAGCACCTTCAATTGGAACAACTTTGTACTTTCCTTCAAAAACAAAATCATTTTCAAATGTTCCATCCGCTTTACACCAAAAATCATTTGGCGTTACTCCCTCTCCATATTTTTCTTCAATCAATCGAATTTTTATACCACCAGGCTGCTCAGTTTGAATAGTTTTATTATTTGCATCTAAAACAGAGCCTTTAATACCCCCACCAGGGAGGGAGTAATTGTCCTGTTCACACGACGTGAAAAGTAGACATATAATTATCATTATAAGTCCAAATAAGTTTAAATATTTAAGTTTCATTTTTACCAATTTTATTATTAATAGCCAGAGTTTTGAATTAAAGTAGGATTCTTTGATATTTCAGAAGAAGGTATCTTTTCATAATACATATTGGGAGTAAAAGTTCGTTGATAACTAACGGTTTTGCGGCTAAATGTGTATGAGTTATTTGAAAAAATAAGATACGGTAAAATAGCTGAGAACATTGTGTTATTTAGCACTTGATCAGCTATATGCCATCTTCTCATATCCCAATAGCGGTGAGGCTCTAATGCTAATTCAATTCTTCGTTCATGCCTCACTCTATCTAATGTTACTTCTGCATCACCCAGTTCCTTGATTCCTGCACGATTACGAATTAAGTTAATGGCCAGTTTTGCGTCTGAATTTTTGCCTAGTTCCACTGCTGCTTCAGCATAATTTAATAAAATTTCGGCATAGCGAAAATCAATAAATGACTGGGAAGAAGTCCATATAGTTACTTGTGTTTTATCATATGCTGGTTGCAAATATTTCCTGATATAAAAGCCGGTCTGAGATTTTTCGCCACCTCCACCAATTCCATTTAATCCAATAACATGCGTGCCATTATATAGTGTATTATAATCACCAGAAGTAATCGTTTGTCCATTATCAATTATACCGGCTCTGACATCCATAGTATACCCCTTCCAAATTCCGAATGGAAGAATAACTGTGCCATCTAGTCTTGGATCTTTATTTTTAAATATTTCAAAAGGATTTGCATATTCAATAGGGTTACCATTGCCGTCATTAAACTTTAATTTTCCATCAGATCCATCTATGTACTCATAGCTTTCAACCAATTCAAGCGTCGGGTTAAGTCGGCTACCATATCCAACTGAAGATCCAACTCCATCACGTGGAAGCATCCATAAATCATACCAATGTGATTTATCCGGGTAACTGAACTGTTTAATAAAAATATTTTCCGGACTTGCATCATCAAGAAAAAGACTGGTATAATTAGCTGACTTATCTGCACTCTTATTGTATAAGCTATACTTACCTGAACTTATAATAAGTTGCGCAGCATCATAAGCTGATTGAAAGTACGAATTAGCGTCTGACGAAGAGATACCGACCAGGCCATTTAACTGAACTGATCCGTATTTCGCTTCAGTCGCGGCATAAAGCATGGCTCGGGATTTCAAAGCAAGAGCAACATATTTATTTACGCGCCCCAAATCACTGGTTTCATTCAGAAGCTTAACACTTTCATCTAATTCTGTGCCAATAAAATCATAAATCTCTTTTTCAGTATTTCTTGGGACTTTGAGTTCATCTAAATTATTGCCGGTATAATTCTGAACCGTTGTAACCAATGGAACTCCACCATATCTCTTTACCATTCCAAAATAATAATAAGCTCGTATAAATTTAGCTTCGCCTAACCATTCATCGACTTTTTCTTTTGGTAAACTAGAGCTTGAAACCTTTTCAATAAATTGATTTACATTTCTTACAGCATTATATCCCCACCAACCTAGTGAAATTCCAGCACCAATATCTTGTCTGTCATCATTGTAACAGATCGTTGCTTCATCAGTAATAACTGGAAGTGTATGCGTTGCTATAGAATTAAAACCATTATAAACATGAAAATTAAAATCTTCAATAGGAAGATCTCTGTACAACGAAGCTAAATAGGCATTTATGGCAGACTCGTTTGAAAAAACGGTTTCGTCCTGCAAAATATTTTGTGGTGACACATTTAAGTCATCTGTGCATGAAAAAGTCGTCGCGATAAGCATGACAACAATGAGCAGCGGATATATTAATTTCTTTTTCATATTCAAAAATTTAAAAAGTAATGTTTACTCCGAAATTATAACTTTTGGTAATTGGGTAAAAAAGGCCATAAGTTGTATTAGGATGTTCAGGATCGATAAGGTCATTTAACCCAGACCATGTTAATAGATTATATCCATTCGTATACACCCTAACCGATTTTACATATTTCTTCACTAGACTTGAAGGCAATGTATAGCCAATTTCCAAACTTTTAAGCCTCAAATACGACGCATTCCTTAGCCAGAAATCAGATGATGCATAATTCCAGGAATCTACTCTGGTAATACCTCCTTTAATTCTGGTAGAGGGATATTTCCCCGGGACCCAGGGGCTATTGGAATCAAAAAGGTCTTCATGATGCCATCTGTCCATGAAAACCGCTAGTCCATTCCTTCCCCATGGCAATGGGCTATCATAAGCAATCGAAGGTACATAAGAAACTGAAAATAGGGAAGCTCCCTGAAATAATGCATTTAAATCAAAACCATGCCAATGCATGTCAAGCGTAAATCCAAAATTTAATTCAGGAGTTGTGCTACCGTTGCCAACAACCTGAATATCATTACCATCTATAATACCATCTTTATTTAAGTCTTCATATTTCAGGTCGCCTGGCAGAACATTTCGATTCCCATTTCCGTCCTCAACAGGTGAATTTTTGATTTCTTCCATTGTCTGAAACTGGCCAATTACTTTATATCCAAAATAATTATCGCTCCATCTATTTGCGGAATTATTGCGCCAATTGCTGTAAGAATTTGTAGCACCAGCCTGTTCGATATAAAGATTCTTTCTCCGTGTATAAGACATATTGCCTGATATATTATATTTAAAATCTTTAATATGACCACGATAATTTAGTACAAATTCAAAACCATTGGACACATCACTATTCAGGTTCTCTTGCGGTAATGAAGCGCCAACTGTTCCTGGTAAGGATAGAATTCTAGATGCAAGCAGTCCTTCTCTTTTCCTTCTAAAATAGTCGGCCTCAATGTGAAGTTGATTATTAAACAAATCTACTTCAACACCTGTATTAAATAGCTTGTTTATGTACCAGGTAAGGTTTTCGTTTGCAAGTCCTCTGAAACCAAGCCCATTAACCAGTGTACCTCCAAAAACATAATTAGAACCTGGATAATTGTAGCCCGATAAGTATTGATAAGTTGACGAGGCATCATCACCAAGTTTGCCATAAGATATTTTAAGCTTCAAATTGCTTAAAGAGCTAAATCTATTTTTCAAAAAGGATTCCTCAGAGATTCTCCATCCTGCTGAAATTGCAGGAAAAAGTCCCCAACGGTGACCTTCTGCGAATTTGGAAGAACCATCCTCACGAATACTCCCCATTAACAAATATTTCCCATTGTAGTCATAATTAACCCTTCCTATGATCGCCATATTAACATTTGGATCAATTGCAGTTGAAGTGGTAGATTGGTTTTTTGTGTTACCAGCATATAGTTGATCGACTGCATCTAATGAGAATTGTCGATATCCTTGAAATGCCAAACCAGATTGTTTTCTTTCCTCTGCCAAAAGTAAAACCTTTACATTATGCTTAGACTTAAATGTATTTTCATATTCCAATGAGGCTTGGGCGGTACTGGCTGAATATTGTGTGTAACTTTGTGATAAAGATGGTGGATTGTGTGCAATTCCCGCTATTGGGTATGTATTGGTAGCATTATCATAGTTATAAACGGTATAAGTTTTTGCCCAGTTCTTTGCAAATGCACTGGATAAATCATAGGCGTACAAAATTTTTGCCTTAAGTCCGTTTATTTTCGGAATCTTATAAGTTAAACCTACAGTTCCGTTAAGTGAATATGTTGTATTATCTGCGTAACCAGTAATATCGCTGTTCGTTATAGCTAAAGGATGTGCTGCATCAGGAGTATAACTCAAATAGTCTGGATTATTATTTGCATATACTGGAATTGTTGGCATTACAGTATATAATGACTGAAATATACCGGCCGAACTTCCAGGTGAATGTTTTGTATCTTTATATCCTCCAATTAAAAATTCTACCTGTAAATTTGAAGTAAGGTCAGCTGTAACATTAGATCTAAAATTATAACGATTCGCATTCAAGTCGCCTGATTTCCATAATCCCATTTCATCAGAATATCCAAGTGAAGTGAAATACTTTATTTTTTCGGACGATCCGCTAGCGGAGATATTGAATTGTTGTTGAGGAGAATACTTATTTGCTGTCAAACCGTACCAATCAGTACTTGGCAATATTCCATTTTTATATTGATCAAGTACTTCCTTGCTAAAAGGAGGTGTACCATTCCCATTTAAATATGATTCATCTGTAAGTGTAGCATATTCATAGGCATTACAAAACCTCGGAATTTTAGTTGGAGATACCAAGCCGTAGGTAGATGTAAAATTAAATTCAGTCTTCCCTTTTTGTCCTCGCTTTGTAGTTATCAAAATTACACCATTTCCTCCTTTTACTCCATAAATAGCAGCCGACGCATCTTTTAAAACAGAAACACTTTCAATTTCATTTGGGTCAATTCGATTAAAATCAGACCTAGGAACACCATCAACCACGACTAAAGGCGCTCCAAATCCACGAACGTCATAATCAGTCGAATAATCGCCAGGCTCACTGGACCTTTGAGTGACTCTCAATCCCGGCAATTTACCTGCAAGCATATTTACAACATTGGCATTGGTGCTTGTTTTAATTTCTTTAGTATCAACAGTCACAATAGAACCTGTAAGTGTAGCCTTTTTTTGAGTGCCATAGCCAACAGCCACAACTTCATCAATGCCAATAGTTTCTTCTTCTAGTATTACATCGATAGAGGTTTTACCTGCTACAGAAATCTCCTGCATTTTCATTCCAACAAACGAAAATTGTAGCGTTGCATTTTCAGAAACATTAGCAAATGAATAATTTCCATTGGCATCAGTGATGGTACCGGTTGTCGTACCTTTAACCACCACCGTTACACCTGGCAATGGTGATCCGGAAGAGTCGGTGACTTTCCCTGAGATTTTTTGCTGCTGCATTTCCTGAAAAACGCCATACGAAGAATTTGCTACAGGTGTTGTCAGCACTATTTGCCTGCCTTTTATGGTGTAACTTACATTAGTGCCTTCAAAAATCGCATCCAGTATTTTTTCAACCGTACTTTCCCGTACATCGATATTAATTTTTCTGTCAACATCAATAATTTTTTCAGAGTACAGAAAGAAAAATTCGCTCTGGTTTTCAATTGCGCCCAACGCATCTCTGACCGTAGTGTTTCTCAAATCCAAAGAAAGTCTTGTTGTCTGGGAGTATGATTCTGAAGCAATTGCCCCGAAAAACGAAAACAGAATAATAATTAACGTTAGTTTCATTTTCAATAAGATTTTAGCCGCATCTGGAAATGTAATTCCAGAAGCATGATCCCATACTTTTTTTTTCATACTTTTGTTTTGATAATGGTTTATTAATTGTCAAAATTCATTTTGACGTTTTTTGAATCTCAGGCAGGAAGATGGTAGCACATTTTCCTGCTTTTTTTAATAGTAGTTTTCACATTATTATCTCATAGGCTTTACTTTTTTAGATTTGATTATGATTAGCGTTTAATTTTCCAGTTATTTTAATCCTATTAATACTTTTTGCTTTGAGAAACTGCCATCAGACAATTTTTCTCTTATAGTTAATTTATAACTTACCGGGGTGGGCAAAGTCAGCAGCTCAAGTACCTGAGATAAAGTTTCATCGGTAAAGGTGGCTGTACAGGTAAATTCTTTTGCTTTTTCACTGGTAATTTCAACGTCTACATTATACCACCTTGCCAGCTTCCTGGCAATATCCGAAATACGATCGTTTTTAAATACCAGAATCCCATCTTTCCACGCTGTATATTTCTCAGTATTTCCTGATTCAAGAGCATAAACATTCTTCTTTGAATTAAACTTTAGGCATTCATTTGGGGACATTGCAATTATTTTCCGTTCAGTAGTGCTTTCATAAAGAATAACCTTTCCTTCGACGAGTGTAGTCTCGACAAGATCATCGCCCGGATAAGCGCTGACATTAAATGCGGTTCCGGTAGCCTTAACTTCTATGGAACTTGTTCTAACTATAAATGGCATTTTTTTATTGTGGGCTACTTCGAAATAGGCTTCACCGGTTAAAAACACTTTGCGGTTTTCGCCTGTAAACTGATATGGATATTTCAGCTGACTACCATGGTTTAACCAGACTTTGGTTCCATCGCCAAGAACAAATTGCATTCGGGAACCAGCCGGAGCGACCACTTCCAGGTCATTCATACTCTTAACATACTGATCCTTACCTAAAAAATAGGTATAAAGCAATAAGGATAAAACAGGAATTAACAGAACTGCGGCAGCACGGGTTAATACAGACAATACCCGATTCCTGATTGAGGGTCTTTGAATAATTAATTGATTGAAATTTGGGTGGATATTTATTTGATGGTGGATTTTATCCAATATTCGATTGTATTTCATTCTTTCCACTGGTCCTGCTTCCGGTTCAAATTCGTTCCATACCTCCTGGACCATCCCTTCACCAGATGCGGTAAGGGAGTCTTCCTTAATCCATAAAAAGAGTTGTTCGAATTCCTTTTCCGTACAATTTCCCTGTAAATATTTAATGAATAGATCTTTTTCCATTATAGATATTCTTTTAAACAAATTCTGATTTATGGTTTGTCTGAACTAAACGTTTTGTGATGTGATATACCCATAAAATATTTGTTTCAAACAGTAATACGTTTAAAGGGGGCACCACCACTATCTTTAAGATGAAAAAATAAAATTTTCTTTGAAATTGATTCCGGATAAATTGTATCGTTTTTACAAACAATATAATTTAACAAAATTGGAAATAACATGCATTAAAGAAACAGACAAACAAACAACATATTTACAAGCAAGGACTTGTCCATATTTTGACGGAGATATTTTAAAGCTTTTACCATGTGGTTTTCAACTGTATTTTTCGATATCCCTAACTTTTCAGCGATTTCAGGATAGGTTAAACCTTTTTCCCTGTGTAAAAGATAAACTTGTTTTTGCCTATCTGGTAAATTTGCTATCAGGTTTTCAACCTGTTTATTTAATTCGTTAAATTCAATTTCGCTGATACTAGCTGGTGAATACTGAACAATAGAAGAATTTTTCAGTTGCTCCAGATACTTATTATTGTTAATCCGTTTACGAATGAGGTTGATGGAATTATTATACGCAATGGTGAAGATGTAGGAATTCAATAATCTATAATCACCAAGCTTATCCCTTGATTCCCAGATTTTCACAAAAACTTCCTGAACTATATCGTCCGCTTCAGCTTCATTCTTTAAAATTTTGAAAACGAATGAAAACAGCTTATGACTGTAAAGCTCATAAACCCGATCAAAAGCCAGTATGTCTCCATTCTTCAAACGGGTCAGTAATTCCTGAGTAATATTTTCTTTGTTAGGTTTCAAATGCGAATCAGGGTTGAGAATTTGAATCGCTAAAGTACAAAAATACTTAAATGAAGATAGTACCATCTCGATTTTTGAAGAATAAAGGAGATGTATTGACAATCCCTCCAACCTAAAAGTTCGGTCCCATCTTTTGCTACACTTTTTGTTATATAATACATAACTTTAATAGTGAATGATTAAGACCTTTAAAAATCGTTCCAATACACGTAATATGCTGGATGTTGCATATCAGGTACGGTCCTTTGTGCGTGGCTAGATGTTTGAATCAGCCAGCTTTTTTCCAATCCACAACCCTTGCATAAATCTGTGTCATCTTTAGCGAAGTATGCCCCAACATTTTTGAAACCGTTCCAATCGGAACCCCATTTGAAAGTGTTATTGACGTGGCAAAAGTGTGACGGGCCAAGTGCATCGATAAATTCTTCTTTATTCCGCAAACATCAGCCAGTTCTTTCAGATAACTATTCATCTTCTGATTTGTAAGAACTGGTAGTAGCTTGTTTGTCCGGCATTGGTTACCGGTCAGGAAGGAGCAGCTTCTCAGCAAGGAACTGGTAGTAGCTTGTTTGTCCGGCATACGAGCGGGTGATTTTCATATTTCTGCAGTATTTCGTTGGTGGCGGGAAGGATCGGTATCCGGCACCAATTATCCATTTTTGATCGGTCAATAATAATCCAGTCAGCACCATCACTTCCTTTTTGAATATGGTCAGAACTCAATTTTGAGACATCCACATAGGACAAGCCGGTAAAACATGCAAAAACAAAAATATCCCGGATTTGATCCATCCTTGGAATGGTTATCTCTTTTGACTGAATCTCCCTTACTTCCTGAAGGGTCAGAAAATCCCGCTTCCCATCGGTGCGGAAAAACTTATAAGTATCATAAGGATTCCGGAACAGGTGGTTCATTGCAATTGCGGTGTTCAGGACTTTCTTTAAAATCTTGTGGTAACAAAAGGCCGTATTGGGGGCTACATGATAGGTTTTCTTCAGGTATACGTCAAAAGTCTTCAAAAATTTGTACTCTATATTGGCCAGAGGAATGTCCTTCATTCTTTGCCCTCCCAGAAACTCTGCAAACCGTTTACGGGTTGTGCGATATTGCTTTAAGGTCAGTGGAGAATAATCTTTTTCAAGTGTAGCCTCAATATTTCCAATAACCATATCAAAGATCTCAAGGAATCCCTGACCATTACTTAATCCCAGAAATTTGTTCTTGATGGAAAAAACATCGAAAGGTTGACCTAAAGATTCCAACTGGTTATAAATGTCCTGAATCTTCGCAGTAACCTTATCCACGCGGTTTTTGATGGTTTTTGCTTCCTCTGTCTTTCCTTTGTTCTTTTGGTTCGATTCCTGCCAGGTAATTTCATCCACAAAAATTCCGGTTGAGATTTCGAATCGTTTCCCGGCCATGATACATCTCAGATACAACGGTAATCCCAGCCATGATACATCTTAGATACAACGGGAATTTGTCGTCGTGCCTGGCTTTGGACTTTTTAATTGAAAACTAACTGTTACCCTCATTTCTTTATGTTTTACAAAAATAAAAAATAACAGGTCTCGATTTAGTCCCTTTTTTATTGATTTTTAGTGCATTTTTTGACTGTTTTGCAAAAATAAAAAAGCACTTAAATCATTGAATTTAAGTGCTTTTAGTTCAATTTAACTTCTTTTTCAGTAGTCCCACCGGGACTTTTTCTTAAATTGTCATTAAATTTCATAAATAATCAAATTGCTATATATGAATACATTATATCATTTTTAATTAGATTAAATATCTTTAAATATCCTTTGATACATCAAATATTGGGTGTAAATTTGGGTGTAAATTCAAATTACACCCAACATGATTATCAAACGAAACATCATTTTCACCCTTGAAAAAAGAAAAAAGAACAAGGTACTGGTCACCGACAATGTTCCCATTCGTATGCGGGTTCTCTATGGCGGAACCCGTACAGATTTCAGTACCGGGTACAGAATAGATACATCTAAATGGGAAGCAGGCAAACAACGGGTAAAAAACGGTTGTACAAATAAACTTAAACAAAGCGCATCTGAAATCAATTCTGACTTATTAAAATACTATACCGATATTCAGAATATTTTTAAGGAGTTCGAAGTAAAAGATATTGTTCCTACCCCGGAACAACTTAAAGCCGCGTTTAGCCTGAGAAACAAAACAAATAATTCTGAAGAAATAGTATCCGAAATCCCCACAGTCTCTTTCATGAATATATTCGAGGAATTTCTAAAAGAATGTGGAACACAAAACAACTGGGCAGATGCTACCTATAAAAAATTCGCAGCATTAAAAACTCATTTGACAAAACTCAACTCAAACCTTACATTCGAGGCGTTGAACGAATCCGGGTTAAACGAGTTTGTAAATTATCTTCGGGATAAGAAAGATATGAGAAACAGTTCTATTGGCAAACAAATCAGCTTACTCAAATGGTTTCTTCGCTGGGGGCTAAAGAAAGGCCATCATAATATCAATGCAATTGAATCATTCAAACCTAAACTGAAAACCACCCAAAAGAAAGTAATCTTCCTTACATGGGATGAACTAAACAAACTTCGTGATTATAAGATTCCAGCAACTAAACAATATTTGGAGCGGGTTCGGGACGTGTTTTTGTTTACCTGCTTCACCGGACTGAGATATTCCGATGTGTATAACCTGAAAACAAGCGACATTAAAGATAATCACATAGAAATAACAACCGTAAAAACAGCAGACAGCCTGATTATTGAATTGAACAACCACAGTAAGTCCATATTGGAAAAGTACAAAGATGTTCATTTTGAGAATAACAAAGTTCTGCCTGTAATTACCAACCAAAAAATGAACGATTACCTGAAAGAGTTGGCCGAGTTAGCAGAAATAAATGAGCCGGTAGGCGAAACTTATTACAAAGGTAATCAGCGAATAGATGAAGTTACACCAAAGTATGCGCTCATGGGGACTCACGCCGGGCGAAGAACATTTATATGTAATGCCTTATCTTTAGGCATCCTGCCGCAAGTAGTTATGAAGTGGACTGGACACAGCGACTACAAGTCGATGAAGCCGTACATAGATATTGCTGACGAAATAAAAGCCAGTGCCATGGAGAAGTTCAATCAACTTTAATATAAAACACAAATCAAACAAAGTCATTTTCATCGTTGTATTATAGATATGATTAAAATATTTGATATATTTACACTGTATTGTAATCGTATTTAAGAAAAAGACTATGACTAAAATTCCAGGTGTACTACATCACAGAGACACCTATATAGAGAGAATAAAACCTTTCATGCGTACCCCAATTGTTAAAGTAATGACAGGTCATCGCCGTGTGGGAAAGAGCTTTATATTGTTCCAACTTATCGAACTGATTAAAAATGAGGATAAAAATGCCAATATCATTTATATCAATAAAGAAGACATTGAATTTATAGATATCGTTTCGTATCGGGAGTTGCATGATTATATCTCAAAAAAACTGGTTAGCGATAGAAAAAATTACATCTTTATTGATGAAATTCAGGAGATTGCTGACTTCAAAGTAACTATTCGCTCACTTGCACTGGACGACAATAACGACATTTATATTACCGGTAGCAATTCCGAGATGTTTTCCAGTGATTTGGCGAATGAACTTGGAGGCCGTTATGTAGAATTTAGGATTTACAGCTTATCATATCTTGAATTTCTGAATTTTCACAAACTTTCCAATGACGATGACTCGCTTGAAAAATATTTTCATTTTGGAGGCTTACCTTATCTGATACATCTGCCGTTGGAAGAACCAATAGTTATGGAATATATAAGCAGCGTATATTCAACAATCATATTGCGTGATGTTGTGGAGCGGAAGAAGATACGGAACACCGCATTTCTCGAACAACTCATCCGTTTTTTGGCAAATAATGTCGGCAGCCTCTTTTCATCGAACAGTATAAGTGATTTTCTGAAAAGCCAGCAAGTCAAAATTTCACCCAATCAAGTTTCGGAATATGCGGATTCGCTTGCTGAGGCTTTTGTAGTACATCGGATAGGCCGTTACGATATTGTCGGGAAGAAGCTATTTGAGCGAGGAGAAAAATATTTTTTCGAGAATATGGGTATCCGTAACGCAATAGTAGGATATAAACCACAGGACAGGGCAAAACGATTGGAAAATATTGTTTGTAATCATCTTCTATTTTGCGGGTATGATGTTAAGGTAGGCACACTATCTACCGAAGAAATAGATTTTGTTTGTACCCGGGGTGGGGAAACATTATATGTCCAGGTGGCAATCGAGTTGTCAAGTCCGGAAACAATTGCCCGTGAATTTGGCAACCTATTAAAAATCAGAGACAATTATCCTAAAATTGTTGTTTCAGGTGAACGTTCTTTTGAGAATAGTTACGAAGGAGTAGAGCACATCTACATACGCGATTTCTTGACATCTACTCTGACGCCTAAAATATTATAAAAAAACGGAGGTTATTATTTGAAATAAGAGTCAGACATGGAACAACTTCAAAACATTCAGCCGGTTATCGAGTATTTCTCAACAATATATTCATCCTGGCAGGAAGTTAACCGTCTGGCCATAAATAAGATTCACAATCCTGGGTCAGGGAATTTGACTGAACAGAAGTTTTTATACGAGTTCTTCAATGAACACGGGGATACCAAAGTATTTCAAACCAATCTTTTAAACCTTATTTTGGCAAGTTCTGCAGAAAAAGCCGGAGCTATTACAGCCCCTTTGCTTGTATTGTTGAAGGAAAACATATCTCTGTATGAAAAAAACAAGGAAATCTTTGTATCCCTTGACTACTATAGCCTGATAGATCAATCCCTGCAGTATTATAAGGAAAAAAAAGTTTCATTGGAAAAAGATTTGAAACTGGTAAGGACATACCCTTATCCCACAGAAACAGAACGGCAGTTATTAATCGATGAGACACGTAAAGAATTAAACGAATTATCCGGTGAAGAAGAAAAAGAAAGAAAACGGGCTGCACCCTTTAGCAAGAACTTTTTTCCGGGAATATACCAGTTAAGCAAGGACCTTGCAGCTTACATCAATGTTTATATCCCTGAAGGAGGAAATATTGCCGGAGATTATTTCAAAATAAATGAGCAGAACTCAACTTCGAATATGCCGGAGAAGAATAACAAGAAAGTTGCAATTGAGGAACCAGACCTGATTTTCAGGACAAGAATGTTTGAAAAATTCCTAATTCTGGAAAGAAAGCTTATTACCGATAAATATTTGAAGGAAGAAGATTTAACTACAGAAAAATACTGGATTTCCATCCATGAAAACGGGAAACCGGATATTAAAAGGTTGGTTACCTTTTTAGTTGGGCTGCTTGACAACAACTATTTTCTCCCCAATAAAGACCCCAAAATAAAAGCATTTTTTGAATCGCGATACCACATCGCTATCGGACAGAATTTTGAAAGGAAAAGACGCGAACCACTACAGAATGAATACAAAATAGTATTTCACACCTATCCATTTTAACGAACCTGCAACGGTCGTAATACGAAATTACAACTCAGATCATTTTTGTATATCAATGACTATCAGCGAGTAGTATTTTCAACAACTACGATTCTCTGGTACTCCGGAAAACTCAAATTAATATTGCGGCATGATTGATAGACCGGCCGGCTATCGTTATGTATCACGTAAAATTAATTTGCTATGAACATTAAAGATTTAAAAGAGAAGCCTATCTGGCAAATGACAGGTGAAGAATTTTTATTCCTTCAGCAAAACTCCGAACCCAAACAATTACAATCGGCAGCAGCCACAGTTCCCAACCCACAAAAGAAGTATGTCTATGGCATTGCAGGTATTGCCCGGTTATTTGGCTGCAGTACTCCAACAGCAAACCGGATCAAGCACAGCGGGAAAATTGACAAAGCCATTACTCAAATAGGCAGAAAAATTATTGTGGATGCAGAATTGGCACTGGAACTTGCCGGACGTAAGTCCGGTGGTAGAAAATAGACGGTGACAAATTCGAAATGTACGATAGTACTAATTCCATCCCGAATACGCTTTAGTCTGATGAATTCTACGGCGGAATGATTGGCGATCGCCTTAAAGCCATGCTCAACTTCATCACTTTGCATGGAGAAAGCGGGAGGATCCAAATAACAGGACTTACCATTCCTGGAAAATAGCACTCAAATACTTATTGAAACTGTAAGTTTCTTTTAATCAACCAATAACTTTTAATTTTTAAAATTACTCCGAATGAAAAAAATGAATTTTATACTACAAAGTAAAGGTGGTAGCGGCAAGTCAATGCTCACCTATTTACTCGCGTTAAAAAATGAAGATAATCCCCGAACCTATTTTATTGATTTTGACAGCTCCGTAAAATCAAGTACGCAGCAGCTGAAATTTCTGCAGGGCCGAACACCTGCCCGCTTTGCAAAAATGAATTTACTTGATGAACGGGGTAAAATTGATCGTCAGCGACTGTTTGAAAACCTGCAAATCCTTGTACAAAAACCTTATGAGGAATTTTTTCTTGATTTTGGTGCACCCGAAAGTGAGCAGTTTACTTCCCTGTTTTCAAAAGATTATACCATCGAAGAATTTAAGCAAATTGCTGATGAATTGGATGTTGAATTCATTTTCAACATTATCGTAGCGGGAGGCAGTTCTTACCTTCCCTGCACCAATTACCTGAACAACATTGTTGGTTTAAACCAACAGAATTTCAGCATTATCATCTATATCAATGAGTTTTCATTTCAAAATTACAAATCACTGATTGAAGAAATAGAAAGCTATGCAAAAACCAATTCAGGCAATATTCATGGGGTGAAATATTTTGGTGATTTTGATACGGATGCTGCCCCTCATAAAAACATCTTAAGGTACATTTCCGAAGGGAAGGGAATGAATGCCTACATCTTTGTTGAGAAAATCAAAATTCGCAAAGAACTTCAAAAATTACCGTGATGGATAATGTGAAGATTGATTTTCAACGAATGCAGGCCGAGTACTTTCTGAAATACGATTACCGGTTTGACGAGATAGCCCTTGCCATGTTGCATATTTTAAGAAAAGAGCAGGAACAGAATTTTGTTTTGCAAAATTCAGCATTGAACCATGCTATCGAAAAAATTGAAGCGTCTCAACGGACCTTAGCACTGGACCGCGAGCACCCGCACTGGCAGGCATTTTCTTATGGCCTGGGTCGGCTTGGGCTGCCTTTGCTTTTGACTATCTCTTTCCTGGCCATCTTTTACATGATACACCTGGGCGACCAGAAGCACGAAATGACTAATTCTGCCAAACTCCGGTGGTATGAGAATTTTTATCAAAAAAATATTGAAAAAAGGGAGACCAAAGCCATGAAAGAATATATAATGAAAAATCCTTTCCCGGAATAACGTTTAATGGTCAATCAAATGAAAGAATTTTTTAAACAGAAACTACAGGAAAACAGGTCGGGGATTTATTCCCTGATTGCCCATCATTATGCTGATCAAATAAATGAAATGGGTTGCAGCCTTTTCAGGGACTGGCTAAGCCAGGAACTATCCGTTGATAAAAATAAGATAAAACTCACAAGCTTATATTCAGCGGCAAGACGAGAGCAAAACAAAGACAGGCGTAAAAGCAAAATGAACGGTTCACAGCCTGAAAATGTGAACAGGCAGAATAGCGTTAATCCGGGTTCATTTTTTTCCGATCCAAATGCCATACCATCCTCCACAGATAATATTACTGAAATGTAATCCAATTGCAGAATAGCCATTTATGAATAATTCTGAACAGGAATAAATAAGTATGAGTAGAAACAAATATTTCTAAACAAAAACAGATAATTTATTCATTATTAGCCACATCTATGCATAATTATTTCAGCAGGGTGGGTAGCAAGTTTATGTTTTGGTATGACCAAAACTGTTGCATCCCGCTGGTCTAATTCTAAAAATATCAAAAAAATGAAAACTCAGAATAAGGGCGGAAGACCTGAAAAAATTGCAGGACTGAAGAAAACCTACCGGGTAAATGTGAAGATGGCTACGAACGATTACTATACCCTCAAAGCCAAAGCCCTTGAAGCGGGAATAACCATGAGTGAATGCATAAGGCGATGCATCAGGAATACAGTCATTCATCAAAGGATTTCTCCGGAAATCCTCGATCACATTCGTAAGCTGAGTGGGATGGCCAATAACCTGAACCAGATAGCCCGGAAAGCCAATGCTCAGGGATACTCCAATACCAGGCGCGAATTCGTTTACCTGGCTGATAAGATTGATCATCTTTTAGACCGGATACAAAATGATGGCTAAAATTGTCAAAGGACAGGGTTTCAAAGGAGTGGTCAATTATATTCTGGACCAGGCAAAGGGAGCCGAGATTTTAGACAGCAACGGTGTGAGACTTAAAAGTCCGGATACCATTGTTCAAAGCTTCATTGCCCAGACAGAACTCAATCCAAGGATTAAGAAACCCGTTGAGCACATTTCACTTGATTTTTCGGCGCAAGACCGGGATAAACTCAGAAATGAACTCCTGGTACGAATAGCGCGTGATTATATGAAGCAAATGGGAATCAGCGATACTCAATACCTGATTGGCCGTCATTACGACAAAGAACATCCTCATATACATTTGGTTTTTAACCGGGTTGACAATAACGGGAAGACCATCTCCGACCGGAATGACCGTTTCAGAAGTGAAAAGATATGCAAAGATCTGACCCGGAAATACGAACTCTATTTTGCACAGGGGAAGGAAAATGTGAAGGAACATCGCCTGCGAGAACCGGACAAAACCAAATACGAGATATATAATTCCCTAAAAGAGATTGTTCCAAAATGTCAAAACTGGGATCAGGTCATAAAAGGGCTCAAAAGTCAGAAGATTGGGGTAACATTTAAATACAAAGGCAAATCGGATGAAATCCAGGGTGTGATTTTCAATAAAAACAGTTACACCTTCAATGGTTCAAAGGTGGACCGGCAGTTCAGTTATTCAAAGATTAGCCAACAGTTACACTTGAACGAACAGGAATCAGTACAGGTCGGGTATCAAAATAGCCTGAACACAGGGCTTCAAAATGAAATACCGTCTCTGGGTTATGCAGTCAATGATCTTTTGTTTCAATTGCAAAAGCAGGCTAAGTATAGCGATAGCATGGACGAAATGGAAGCAATCCGGAAATTCCGCAAGAAAAAGAAAAAGGGACTTAGAAGATAATTGAAAAACAATCGTTCCATTTTTGACAGAATGATGTCCTGTATATTCTGTTTTGTCTGCAGGTAATTGTTCTACAACATCGCATTGCCCAGCTTACGGATATCTTCTATATCCTTGTAGCTGTCCTATTCTTTCTTCAGAGCTACATGGCCGTTCAATATCTCGCAATGAAATGCTTTCAGGTTAATTATACAGTGATGGGTCATCGACTACCATACCAACGAACTCTCCGAAACTCAGTGCAGCAATTTTTGAAGGTGGAATAACAGGTTCCAATTGTCTTGAACAGCTAATAGATGTGTCAGAGGTGTTTATGGAAATGCTTCCCCTGCCCTGCAAATGTTGTTTGTTCAAAAAATGGCTCTGCCTAATAGCTGTAACTTTCTGGAGCAATGGACTGGAATATACCAATCTAAATCATCCAACATATTGGAGTTTAGACGTGGAAAATAGCAAAGTAAAATCAAATACTTCCAGCATATATAATTAATCCGATACCAAGAAAAAAGAGTATAAACATTGAGGCTAACCATCCTTTAACTCTATCTGTGCCTTTAAATTCTTTCCAGATAAAAACTCCCCAAAGGGCTGCGACCAATGTTGCTCCCTGTCCCAACCCATATGAAATCGCAAAACCAGCCTTGTCAGAAGCAATAATACTAAGAGACATTCCGATACACCAGATAATCCCTCCTGCTATTCCAGTTAGATGTTCTTTTAAAGTACCAGAAAAATACTGCTTATACGACACTGGGCTTCCTTCCACTGGTCTTTTCATCAATATGGTATTAAATATGAAATTACTCACTAAAACTCCAATGGAAAAAACTACTACAGCAGTATAAGGACTAAGTAATCCGGGTTCTGGGTTTCTAAAATCGATTGCCATGGAACTTGCCACAAAACGATAAAATAGCGCCATCAAAACGCCGCCACTAACTGCCAGTACAATACCTTTAGTTGGGACTTTCTGGTTCTGCGAGGCTTTTCTTTTGTAGGCTACTGCATCCAGCACTATAGCTAATGTAATCAGAGCAACACCTGAAAACAACCATACAGCATCGCCTTTTGGAGTTGCCAGATAGTTGATCAGCACTCCCAATACCAAAGCAATACCAATCCCTACCGGGAATGCCACAGACATGCCTGCAATAGCAATAGCTGCAACAACAAGAATGTTAGCTGCATTAAAAATAACTCCTCCAAGGAATGCATTCCCGAGATTTGACAATTCAGCTTGACTTAGGTCTGTAAGAAAAGATCGTCCTCCCTCTCCAAAACTGCCTAAAGTAAAAGCAAACAGTAGTGACAAGAAAACAATTCCCAATACATAGTCCCAATAAAAAAGCTCAAAACGCCAAGATTTTCCCGCTAATTTTTGCGTATTTGCCCACGAGCCCCAGCAAAGCATGGTTACTACACATAGTAAAATGGCAAATCCATAATTTTCTACAATAAACATAGTCTATTTTTTAAAGGTTGAAATGATTATATATTTACTTCATATCTGTAAGGGACTGAGGCTTGTGCTCCCAACCTTGTTACAGAAATGGAAGCTGCAGTAACCGCAAATACCAATGCTTTCTCCCATTCCATTTTTTCAGAAATTGCAACGGTTAACGCTCCGCTGAAGGTGTCCCCGGCAGCAGTTGTATCCAATGTTTTTACCTTAGGTGCAGGGATAGTTAGTTTTAACGTTTTATTTTGGAAGTATGCCCCCTGTTTGCCTAATGTGATTACTACATTCTGAACTCCTTTGCTTAATAAAACGTCGGCAGCCTGAGAAGCAGTAGCTTCATCTTCGACTTTGATGCCAGTAAGAAATGAGGCTTCCGTTTCGTTGGGAGTTACAAGGAATAAACCATTCAGCAATTCATCGTCAAGTTTTTGTGCCGGAGCCGGGTTGAAGATTATTTTTTGATTATTTGCCTTTGCCTTTCTGGCGACAGCAAGGATTGTTTCCATAGGGATTTCCAGTTGCATTAAAATTATTTCAGCTTCGGAAATATCTTTTACCTTTTCAATATCCGATGGCAACAAATTACCATTGGCCCCCGGAGCTACAACAATACAATTCTCACCTTCTTCGCTTACCATAATAAGTGCAATACCTGAAGGCGCTTCATCATCTACAAAAATATAATCGGTATTGATGTTTTCCTTCTTTAATCCTTCTATGGTTTGTTTTCCGAAAATATCATTACCAATTTTTGTAACTAGTGTAACATGCCCGCCCAATCTTGAAACTGCAACTGCCTGATTGGCGCCCTTGCCTCCGGCATTCATAAAAAAAGCGCCTCCCAATAAAGTTTCGCCGGGTTTTGGAAGTTTGTTTGCTTTTACAACCATGTCGGTATTGGAACTCCCAATTACGATAATTTTTTTCATCTGATTTTTTGCTTTTGATTTATTGAAATGACAGAATAAGTAAATCTTGTTTTCATGAAGATTTACTATTTTTCATCGATTTGCAGTGGTAACCATACTTTTATAGCGCCACCGGTTTGACTGGCATCGGAAAATGGAACAAGCACGATTTGTTGTCCTTCGCTCATCTTCTTATTTTCGTCCAGAGTCACAGTGTATGCCTGATTTCCAATCCATTGTTCCGGTAATAATTTTGCCTCACTTTTGTTTACAGGTTTTTCAACAAGCAGTTTTTGGCCAGACTCCAAAGAATATTTCTTCAGGAATCCGGTATTTAAAGAATAGTCAAAAGCTAAAACCTGTGGTCCTCTTTGAAAGGCGATTTGACCCGGATAACTTTTTCCTCCATCCAAAACCTGAACCGGAATTTTAAAAGTGACTTTAATTTTATCGCCTGATTTCCAAACACGTTTTATTTCCAGATACTGGTTGGCCGTTCCAGGATATTCTTTTCCGTTGACTTCGGCTATAAAAGAACTACTCCAGGATGGAACCCGCAATGCGAATGTGAAAAGACAAGTCTGAGAAGGATTTAGTGTGATCGTTTCACTTCCGGTTTCAGGAAAACTGCTTTCAATTTTTACGGATAGGTTGATATCCTTTTTATCGGCAGTGGTGATATTTTCCTTGTAGATTGCCGGACCAAACAGCAACAAGGTTGGAATATTATTTACATTACCGATAGTTGAGTAAGGTATGAGTGCAATTCCTCTGGGAACACTTGAAGTACAACAGGAAATGCCACAGGAATATGGTTTTTTGCCCATCAACGGAGTATAGTAACTTACACATCCGGATTCAGGATTTTCAGCTCCAAATAATTGATTGTAAATGGATTTTTCAATTTGCTCCATGTATTTCAAATCACCGGTAATGGCCAGCAGGCGTTGGTTTAACTGCATCCAGGTTACGGTTACACACCCTTCGCCAATATGATCAGTATCTGCAGCAGGCAATACCTCATTATCCTGAAAATGTTCAAAGGAACTGGTTGTTCCGGTAACATATAGCCGGTTTGTAACAATATCCTGCCAGGCTATTAAAACCGGTTTTAAGAGTTTCGGGTCTCCTGTTACCCGGTACAAATTAGCCAAACCGAGTAAATTTGAAAGCATTTCATAGGCTTTGCCATTGGCCACTTTATTCACCTGACCGGTTTCAAGCAAAGAACTGATAATCTTTGGGCCGTTTTTTTGTTCCCACGCTTCAAGAATATAATAGCAAAAATCCAGGTACTTCTTTTGTCCGGTATATTTATACAATTCTACCATTGGGTCCAAAACGCTGGTGGCGGCCATGCCGACATGTTCGCCTGCCAGAATAATGTCCCGCTGCCCGGGTTTATTACCAAAAGTTGTACAGAGCAAATCGCCCATTCTTTTACAAGCGTCCAATGCCGGCTGATAACCCGTTGTGGTATAATAGGCAAGCAATCCGTACAAATTGTACTTATGCGACCAGACATCCCAGCTTGTCCAGTAATCTTCAGGAGAATACGTTCCCAGGTAGCCATCCTTCAATTGAGCGTTCACCAATTCGTACGTCATCCGGTCCATTTGCTTTTTAAGCCTCGGATCATGCGTGTTTTTCCAGACATTACATGCCGCTTCCAAATATTTGCCTACATGCTCTCCAATCCAGGGATGACTTCCCGGTCGTTGCAAATACCCACTCATGATTCCGTTTTCATCTACTTTTAAAAGGCGTTCTTCCAGGTTTTGAGAAGAACGTTCTCCGAGATAACCCTGCAAAATTTGATTCTGAAAAGGAATGGAAGTATATACATCCTTAATTTTATCCTCTATCACTACCTTGGGTTCTGCGGCAACTTTGATTTCAATATTTTTATTGGCCAAATAAACCTGCTGGTTGTTGATCGTATCCGTACTTCCGGTTTCAGTAATTCCAAAGCTGACTTTAAAAATATCCGCATTTCCCGGTTTATAATCCTGAAAAGTTATGTCTGTTTCAGCACCCTTTTTAGGCTTCATTTCTACTTGCTTTTTTTCAGAATATACTTCTTTCCCCAATTTATCTTTTATTGAATAGTTCACTGTACCAACAAAGGCGTTATTGCTGTTGTTTGTGAACTGAATTTTTGTGATAAATCCGTTGTTTCCGGTTTCAGAAATGGAATGTCGAACGGAGATATAATCCGTCCACTCAACCGGGCCAATACTATAGGGTCCCTGATACATGCCTATTCCTCCGTTATCGAGACTGAAAACCCTCACCGCTATTAAATTCTCCTTATCCCATTGTATTTCATTTGCGGGAATAATATATTCCCTTTCCACATCCCATTTAGTTTTATAATCAGGAGGTAAAGAACCGGTTTGCCCAATCAGTTTGCCGTTAAAAAAGGTTTGATCCACATCGTCAATCTTGCCGAGACAAAGTTTCATTTCTTTCCCATTTTCTACGGCACTTTTCATACTTGAAGGAATAACTATTTTTACTCTGTACCACCCGTAAACATTGTCTTTTATGTCTTTTACCGCCCAACTTGCACCTATTTGTTTAAAATCCCAGTCTCTGTCATTAAATGAAGTACTGGCCCACTCCATTTGATCTCCCAGCTTAAACTTCCAAAGGTTGGGTAAATGTGCAGTTTGTGATTGCGTGGGATAAAAAAGGATGATCGAAAAGAAAACTAACAAGTAATATTGTTTCAGCATTTTAGTGATGATAACAGACTTCATATCTCGATTTTTTTATGTGGTTAATTTATGAGTTCAAAACTATCTTTCAGTCGAATATCTTTTGATGAAGCACCGATCATTAAATCAAATTCTCCGGGGTCGGCTACCCATTGTAAATTTCTGATTATAATTGCTAATATTTCAGGGCATCCTGACAATAATACCTGTTAATATAATCATTAATCTATTGTTCATAAATAGGCAATGTTTTTGTAACATCTACCTTTTGTCCGTTATTGAATACGTTCGTCCAGCTTGTGTCGCAAACGATATGGTATTTCTTGACTTGTCTGTTTTTATTTCAGTTCTTTTATTCCCATTGTAAACACTAATATATGTCCAATTTTCAGGGACTTTTAGCACGCATACATTTCCATTTCGAGACAGTATTTCAATAATTTGTGTTTTCCCATTTTCCCATGTTGCCGAAACCCTAAAGCCTTTGTTTGCCTGAAGATTTCTAAAAAGCAAAGGCTTTTGACCAAACACTGGCATTACGCATGGAAATACTTGCAGAGTATCGTTGAACGACTGCAACAACATTTCGTTTATACTAACATTGAGCATACCATACGGCATGAGAAAGTATCCTGCGCCTTTTCCCTGTCCAAATTCGCTAAAGGTATTGTGCTCGGCAGAATCGAGCCTATCCCTGATATTTATTTTGCTTTTTGTTAAAAGCCATTCGAGTTCCTCTGGCATTTTTAACCGTGCAACAACATCATAAAGTTGCAGGTTGTAATTAAAATTCCAGCCAAGTAAGTCTTTATTCTTAATTACCCGGTATGTATTTAAGACTTTAGTTGTATCCATATTGTCAAGAAATGTTGGGTAAACGCAATTAAATTGTGCACATGCAGCCACCTCACGTTTTGGGAAAGGGTCTGATTTGTATGCAAGTGAATCGGTACGATTTCGGTAGGTTAGGTAAAACGAATCGGTTTGGGGAAGTATTAAACGGGCATTGCAGGCTATCCATTTTTCCCTCAATTTACGATCAACATTCATTTTTTTTGCTAAGCCAGCAGTAGTTTCCAGTGCCCATTTGGCAGGCGCAACGGCGTCAATTACATCATCGCTTTCGCCCCAATGGTAGTTTTTACCATATTTAAAAACCGGTTCATCATAAGTGTGTACTTCCCAATTCTTGTTGTTGTATTTTCCCCTTGTCCAAAAGCCATACGAACCGCCCGCATTGTTGGCGAACCCGGACCAAAAGTTACAAAAGGATTTTAGCTGCGGGTACAATATGTTGTTGAAAAAAGTTGTATCGCCTGTTACGCTGAAGTATTCGTGCATCAGATAAGCATAATTGCCCGATGAACTGCACACCATAGTACCCCATGGGTTAGGCCCGAAAGAATAATTTAACTGGTTCCCATAGTTCCCCGAATCGGTAGGCATGGTTTTGCGAAAATGCTTAAAGACGTTTAATACATAATCTTCACGTCCGGTTTGCATTAAAAAGTCATAAACAGGTACATTGTCCATTCCCCAACCAAAGCCGGTATATGAACTGCTTGTTAACATTGATACACAAGGATAATAATCTCCATATCTGAGGTTTCCTGCTATAATCAGGGCTGAACGGTAATATAACTTGCATAAATCTTTCCAGGGAAGCAGTACATAAGAACGATTCCAGAATTCGTGTACACTATTGCAATGATCATTAAAACCTTTATCATAATTTGTTTCTGCCAAACGATCTACTTCTTTGATGTTGGCAATTACCGGATTACTCGCATTTTTAGAGGTAATAATGGATTGATATATCGTAAAAGAGGATGAATCTCCTGGATTCAAAGGCGAATTTATATATATCTTACCTGCTTCCTTAACTGTCCAGGTGCGAATACCTGAAACTTCGAGATAAACCGAAAGTTCATGCAACAGCCAGTCTTCCTTTAAATGCAAACTTAAGCCCTGCTTAGCTTTGCTAAAATTAAACCTCTGCCCATGATACGATACAATAGGTTCGGCAACACAGCCGGCATTTACGCGCTTCCCGGATATGTTTTTTATTCTATAATGGAAAACAGCAACACGGTTATTGGCCCAAGATGCGTAACTCGTAATTTGAACTAATAGTTGCTGTTTATAGGTAAATTCAGTGATAATACAGTTGTCCCATAAATTCATGCGTTGTTTGTAATTCGTAATGGCGGTATCATTTGCCTCAAAAACATTATCAATGGTAGGAAAAATAGAATTACGGATACTTAACTGTCCGCGTCCATATTCATTTCCGTGCTCATGCCATTTGGATTTAACCCAACTCTCATTGTAATTAATGGTTGGTTGTTGGCTGGTGCTGTAATGGTAATGGGCCGATAGAAGTTCGGAACTTTTAAAATTTCCAATACTAGCATCTATTGCATCACGATCAGCAGCTTCAGGATATTCAAGATTTTTTGAATCTATAATAAAAGGAAGTGATTGGGCCCCAAGAGCATCTACAAACATGCCCACTTGACCATTTCCCACATAATAATTATTGTACCGATTTTGCAAACTTGATTCTTTCAGAAAACCATTGTGATACATATCGAATTGGTTTAAAATACTGCTCAAATCACCCTTGTCCATTTTCTGAACATCGGAATCGGTCCACCATTTGTTCGTTTCGAAACTAAAAGCAGAATCAATCGGTTTTTGGGCATTCGAAACACTTGCTAAACAGGTAATAGTCAAAAAAAATTGAATTTTCAAAATACGTGAAATTGAATTGTTCATTCCATAAAGATTTTATTTTTGTACTAAAATATTTAATAGTGCAATAATTTTAATTCCGTTTTGATTAGGATGAATTTTTTAGCAATAAAACAATATCCCTAATTCACATTTATCTTGAACAGAACATTCTTTGTTGAAACATCAGTCATCTGTTAAAACCACGAGGCTCTACTACCTATAATAATTGCTGAATATGGTCAGACAACTTTTCTCTATCAATAATAAATTTGATCGTTCTATATTTGCCGTGTATACTGCTTCGCAGAAGGCTTCATAAAGAACTAAGGTACAGGATATTGAATTAAAGAAAAACTAAAGAATCTTTTTGTGGCTGTACACCACAAAAAGATTCTAATAATTAAGTTTAATTATTCCCAGTTCTTATTTTGTTTTAAAACTCCGGCGGAAATGTCAATTTGGGTCTGAGGAATTGGATAGAAATCATTTTTAGGATGTACAAAGCCGCTTGGACCTAATACTGTTGCTGCTCGTCCAGTGCGCACCAGATCAAAGAAATAATCATTCTCGAATGCCAATTCGAAACGACGTTCATCCCAGATCTTTTGTAAGGTAATATTGGCCGTAGTTAGCGGTGTTTCTTTCACGCGTGCCCGAACTAAATTAATAGAATTTACGGCCTCTTGTAAATTCCCCAGATTAAATTCAGCTTCAGCATCAATAAGTAATACATCGGCATATCTGAATAATCTCAGATTTTGCTCAATTAACCGTTGCCAACCACCAAAACCTTTGTCATCAAGCCTTGATTCATACGCCTTAAAATTAAACCGGCACCTGGCATTTCCTGTTGCATTTGGGTCAGCGGCAACTGAACCGGTTCCCGCCTGAAATACCCCGTTGGGATCAACGATATCACCATCGGGTAAAATCAATCCCTGGAAAGCTACGGATTGCCTGAACCGGATGGTATCATCTGTTCGGGCGGCCCAATCTGTAATTAGTTTATCACTTGGCGCGTTAAAGCCCCATCCATTCAATGTTGTGGCCCACTGGTACTGGCATGCAGAACTATGGTTGGTTCCATAATAGCTGATATTGACGCTCCCGTTTTGCATCTCAAATATTGACTCATCACAATTTTCGTATGGAAGCCTGAACAAATAGAAGAAGCTACTATCGCCTCTATCAGTAAACAGGCGATAAAAGTTACTACTAATTACAGCATCGGTAGTTGCTTTTACATCGGCCCAGGATCTTCCGTTAATAGCTTGTCCATCATCTGTGAAATTGGCTCCGCTTGCTTCGTACATTTTTACTTTTGCTAAAAGCGCCAACCCTGCCCAAGATGTAACCCGTCCTTTATTGTTGATGTCCCAAGCTGCTGTTCTGCCATTAGCAACAGTATATTCCAAATCGCTTTCAATAAATTTATAAACATCTGCCAAAGATGATTTAGGTAAATTATAGTTCCCGTCTTCGGGAATACCATCATAAATAACGACTTCACCAAATGTTTTAGCCAAATCGAAATACAGCCATGCCCTGATAAATCTAGCTTCCGCTATTAAAGATTTTTTAGTTGCTTCATCCATATCAATATTGGGGATATTGGTAATAGCCTGGTTACAAAAATTAATTACATTGTATCTCCCCCTCCAATTATTTCCAATGTTTATATGGGTAGAGGTGCTTGTGAAATTTGAAAATTGATATACAACAACCTGGTCACTGGCTGCACCGCCTTTAACTGTATTTCCGGAAGCCATTTCGGAAACGCCAAAAGTAGAAGGATCAAAAAAATCCCACCCAGTTAAGCCGCCATAACAAGCATTTACCGCTTTTTGTGCATCGTCTGCATTTTGAAAAAATTGAACTGGCGGTTTTTGGTTGTATGGTGCAAAATCAAGTTCATTATTACAAGAAAATGTAATGATTCCGAAAAAGGAAAAAATGAGTATTTTAAATGTATTATTTTTCATTTTTAGTACTTTTAAAAGTTTAGATTCAAACCAAAACTATAAACGGTAGACAAAGGATATGTTGAGTAATTAACACCACCAAATATAGGCCCTCCGGTAACTTCAGGTGAAGTACCAGAATATTTCGTGAACGTGTGAATGTTTTCACCGGATACATATAATCTCAGTTTTTTGATGCCCATCTTAGAAAGAATTTTTGCATTAAAGGTATAACCAAGTTGAATGTTCTTTAACCTGAGATAGCTGCCACTCTCAACAAAAAACGAACTATTTTGAGTGGTATTTGCTAACACGGCAGACGGAAATGTATTGGATGTTCCCTCGCCATGCCACCTGTTATCAAAAAAACGTTTTGTATAGTTTTCGCCTCCGAACCTCTCGATATCTACGGCATTCACTAATTTATTTCCGGCAACGCCTTGTATGGCAATTGCTAAATCAAACCCTTTGTATCCCAAAGAAGCATCAAATCCATAAAAGAATGGAGGATTAGGATTGCCCAAGAATGTTCGGTCCCTATCATCAATAATACCATCTTTGTTAAGGTCTTCAAATATTAAATCTCCAGGAAGAGCGCCTGAAACATGTGGTGTACTGGCTATTTGAGCAGTATTTTGGAAAACTCCAATAGCCTGAAGTCCATATATTTCCCCAACAGGATGGCCAATTGTACTATAAGTATAAGTAGCACTATAACCAGATGCTTTTCCATATATACCGGCTGCACTGGCAGCGCTAAGCGCTGTTACTTTATTTTGGTTATAGGAAAAATTACCATTTAAACTATAACTAAAATCTCCTTTGTGGTCAGCCCATCCTAATGTGAATTCTAACCCTGAATTATTGATTGTTGCATTGTTTCCCCAAACTCCGTTTGTATTTAACCCTGTACTAGGGAGGGCGCTGATTGGGAATATAGCGTCCCTGGTATCACGACTATAATAATCTGCTGTTACAGAAAGACAGTTTTGAATGAATCTCACGTCAACGCCAGCATCAAATTCGCTTACAGTTTCCCATTTTAAATTTGGATTTGCCAATTGGTTAATGGTAGCAATGGGAGAAACATCTGCAGTGGTAGCGTTGTTCTGATTCGGTCCAAAAATAACTGCTCCATAATTATCCGTGTAGAGTGTTGGTACATAAATGTTTGATGGAATTATTCCATTCCCTATTAACCCCCAGCTGGCACGGACTTTCAAAAAATCAATTTTTGATTTTTTCATAAATTCTTCAGAAGATGCAACCCACGCACCACCTACAGATGGGAATAAAGCGCTGCGGTTATTTTTAGGAAATTTTGTTGAAATATCATTCCTCAAAGTGGCGTTAAATAAATATTTGCCTTTATAGTCATAGTTAATACGGCCAAAATAGGAGTTGGCAACTGTCTTATCACCCCCATCAGAACTGGCAGTTGTGTATTTGTCAGTTCTTCCAGGGTAGCTCAAAAACAGATAACTGGAACTAATTTCGGGCAAATCCTGAAGTCCGCTGGCAGTTGCATTAAGGTTGTTGATTTGTTGCTCCTGATAAGACATACCACCCAATAGTTTCAAATGATGATCTTCAGCAATTGTCATGGAATAGGTTACTGTATTATCCCAGTTGATATTTAAATTTTGCCCCCGGGTTTTGGTGAGAATATTTTGTTGCTGTGATTGATAAACAGAAACTTTATAAAGAGGAGAATATTTAATATAATTTACTTCTCCGGGATTTAAAGAAATACTGCTTTTTAATGTTAAGTTTTTTAAAAGATCGAGTTCTGCATATCCGTTTAAAATAGCATTGAGCGCTGTTTGAAAAGAATTTTTGTCGTAGTAATGTGCTGCAGCTAAATTTATGACATTTTTAATGGAGGTCGGGTCAGTCCAGTTTCCATTTGCATCCTTTGGTTGAAAAATAGGTAATACCCTTTGTACTGAAGCCATGGAATTAGCTTGCGGGTTCGATTTAGCAGAAGATAATACTGTTGAAAATCCAACCCTGAGTTTGTCATTGATCGAAACATCATATTTTGCCCTGAATCCGATCCTGGAATAATTATCGTCTTTTACCAAACCGTCATCCTTCAAATGACTAAATCCAATACTGTATTTTGCGGAGCTTGTGCCCCCTAAAATAGTCAGGTCCTGCGAATTGGTCACAATGTTATTATTGAGAATGTCATCATAGTAATTATGGGAAGAATACTTTGAAGGATCCAACAGACCGGAAGTAAGTCCCCGGTACTGAAGCGCTTCATTATACATTTGAATGTATTCCGGACCGTTAGCTATGTCAACTATATTGGCGGCCTTTTTTATACCGACATAAGAATTAAATGAAATAGTAGGTTTGGAATCAGTGCCTTTTTTAGTTGTAATTAAAATTACGCCACCAGCGGCGCGAACACCATAAATTGCAGCTGAAGATGCATCCTTCAAAACGGTCACATTTTCGATATCGCCGGGCGCCAAGAACGAGATATTTGGTACAATTACTTCATCTACCACATATAACGGACCTGAGCCATCAGTTACAGTACCCAAACCTCTAAGCCGAACCTGAGGACTGCTGCCCGGGGTTCCATTGTTTGTTATTTGAAGCCCGGCCACTTTTCCCTGCAATGCCTGTGTAACATTTTGCACTGTCTGACTGTTAATTTTGCTGGCTTCTACAGAAGCAACAGACCCAACTAAATCTTTTTTTCTCGAAGATCCATAACCAATTGCTACAACCTCCTCAATACCAACAGCTTCCTCCTTCATGGTAATATCTATTTTGGTTTTACCTGTAACGGAAACTTCCTGTGATTTCATTCCAACAAAAGAAAACTGCAACGTGGCATTATCAGGAATATTTGACAAAGAGTAATTCCCATTAGAATCAGTAATCGCACCTAAGGTGGTCCCTTTAACAAAAACAGTTACGCCAGGAAGCGGAGAGCCCGTGGTGTCAGTTACTTTTCCCGAGATAGTTTTCTTTTGCTGTTGGGAACTATTGCTATCCGATGAAGTATTATCGGAAATCACTACGTAACGGTCGATAATTTTATACGTTAATTGATCCTTGTCCAAAATGATTTTCATGATCTGATCAAGGGCTTCATTTTTCACATCAATGTCTATTCTTTCATCAGGATTAAGCCGTGATTTGGAATAGGCAAACCGGTATTCGGTTTGTTCTTCAATCAACTGCAAAAGCTGACTGATTGAAATATTTTTGTAATCCAGACTTAGTTTGGTATTCTGCGAATAAGCTCCGGCAGAAACAAGCAACGTCGAAACCAAAATCAGAAAGAAAGTTAGTTTCATAATCATGAATAATTTTCGCAACCAGTCATACCTTCCCCTGGTTGGGTTTTGATACTTTTTTTTCATAAATTTGATCGATTTTAAAGTTTATAAATCACTATTTGAAGGGTAAGCAGGATCGTGCCAACAATTACTGCTTACCTTTTCTTATTTTCGGTTGATTATATATTCATCTCCATTTTGCTTAACTTTTATCCCAATTGCCTGATCTATAATCTGGAACAACCGCTGAATAGATTCTCCTTTTTTAAGATTTACGGTCAGCGTCTCGTTTGTAAATTCATTCACGTTATATTGAATTTTTACATTAAACCATCGTTCCATTTTTCTGAAAACCTGATCAAAAGGTTCGTTATCAAAATAAAGCTCACCATCAGTCCATCTGGCGGGATTCTCAGAACCTACCGGTGAAATGTGGACTGACTTTTCTTTCTTGCTGATTGTTGCTTCTTCACCTGGGGTCATTTGCAGCATTTGTTCTTCACTATTTTCAGGAAAATAACGGAGTTCCACAACACCCTCTTTCAGGAAAGTTGTTGCGCTGGGCTCATCATCATAGGCTGAAATATTGAACTCTGTACCAACAGCTTTTACTTGAAAATTAGAGGCATTCACTATAAAGGGATATTTTTTCCCCTTAGCAACTTTAAAAAAAGCTTCTCCTTTTAGTTTTAACAATCTGTTATTTTCATTATAGTCAGTATGATACTCTAGTTTCGAATCCACATTTAGCCAGACTTCCGAACCATCAGGTAAAAACACATGGGTGTGTTCACCTTTTGCAGTTGCCAAGGTCATGACAGTCGAAGGGTTTTGACGATTCAGCATCAACCAAACGCTTAAAATCAGTAATGGCAGTAACAAGATAGCGGCTGCTTTTTGTATCAATCCGAACCAGTGCCTGATCCACAGCATCTTTGATTTCTGACCGTACTTTTTAATGCGGTTACGGATTTCCTCAAAAGAAATATCGACCTCCAGGTTGCCTGACATTTCCCAATTGTCGGATAACCATGCTTCAGTCTGTTGATCATTTTTTGCTTGTGCCAGCCAGCTTTCAAGATGGCCGATCTCTTCAGCGCCCAGGTATCGGTTGCTATATAAGCGGTCTAGTTTTTCTCTGATGTGTTCGGGTATAATCATAGCCAAGATGTCTTTTCAATTAGTAATATGCGTAAGTTGTCTTTTTCCGTGATCCGGATTAAAATATTTTTCAACTATTTTGGGGAGAGAGTGTGATTTTTCGCTGGAACAATCAAGTAGAGTGCTGAAAATTAACAGATAACTAAACCCTATCAGGTTAGTTCTTCTTTTTATGGAAAGGAAGAAAAAACAAAACCAATGACATTTTTCTTTTCAAATTTTCCTTTAAAAATGCGAGAGCTTTGCGAATCTGTGTATCAACCGTATTTTCACTTATGCCAAGTTGTGCGGAAATTTCTTTGTAGCTTAATCCTTCGTTACGACTCAAAATATATATTTCACGTCTCTTCTCAGGCATGGAACTTATCAATTGATCAACTATCGATTTCAATTCATTGTATTCGATTTGCCAATCGGTAGTTTCGCTTGATTCCTTTAATGAAAAGCTTAATTCTTCGAAGTATTTCCTTCTGACCAGTAGTTTACGCAAATGACCGAATATTTCATTACGTGCAATGGTGTATAAAAATGCGTTCAGCGATTTTGCCGGATTGAGTTGTTCCCGATTAGACCAAAGCTTTACAAAAATTTCCTGAACCATGCTTTCTGCATCTTCATTGGCAGGTAAACTTCTCCGAATAAAATCATACAACTTTCCCTTGTATTTGTAAAATACAAGTTCAAATGCTACTTCATCACCTTTTTTGATCCGAAGCAATAGGTCTTCATCCTTATTTAATCGAATTTGATTCAATGACATGATTTCACTGCTACAAATATAGAAATCCCAATCCTGAAACCTGCCAACTGGAAATCTATTTTTAATACTACCTATTTTAACGAAATGTTTGATTTATTACTTTTGACCCCTATTGTGGGTGCCATTATTTTTATTTCAAAACGGGAAGCGGTCTTTACATCACATATCGATTCAACGCATTGTGTTTTTATAAAAGCTTATTTTACTGACAATGAGATATTCGTACTTTTGTCGCATAATAAATTTCTTTTTTGACAAAAAATAAAGAAAGATAGAGTGACGACTGATCATAAAATATGGGAAAAATTTAAAACAGGAGATAGGTCTGCCCTTTCATATATTTATTTCCAATATTTTAACTCGATGTTCCAATACGGTATCAGATTTAAAAATGATTCTGAATTAGTAAAAGATTGTATTCAGGATGTTTTTTTTAAGTTGATACAGGCAGGAGAAAAGCTTGGGCCTACTGAAAATATCAGATTCTATTTATTTAAAGCATTGAAAAATGCCATGCTCAAGGCACTCAAAAATGAGAATAAGATAGAACTTGTTGAATTAGCATCATTGAAATTTGATGCCCCATTTATACTTGAAGAAGAACTGGCAGAAAAAGAAAATGCTTCTAACAAAGAAAAGGCTCTTTGGGAGGCATTAAAAAAATTGAGTTCCCGACAGCGGGAGATTATCTATTTGCGGTATGAATGTGGAATGGAATACGAACAGATTTGTGAGATTATGCAACTCCAAAATGATTCTGCCAGGAAATTAGTTTTCAGAGCGATTAAGTCATTGAAAGAAATCATTGAAACCCAATTAGAACTTCCGATTTTATTTTTGATTCGATTTTCCAGTAGAAATGTTTTTTAGCATGTATGTGGGGTGTCCACAAAATGAAGCAAACAAGACTTAATAGTCAAAAGCTTTAATCGTGGAGAAAAAATACCTCAAATATTCGGCAGAAGATTTTACACAGGATATAGACTTTATAAATTGGGTAACGAAAGGCAGTAAGCAAAAAGAATGGGACGATTTTATTCTTCGAAACCCGAGCCAGTCAAAAAACATTCAGTTAGCGCGAAAAATTGTTTTGGCGCTCCGATTCCCGCAATCAAACCTTTCTGAAAACGATGCCCGGGATCTTTATGAAAATATTGAATCCTATCACAAGCAAAACCAAAGAATTAAGCGGAAATTACATGTGAGAAAATTCATGCAATATGCCGCTCTTTTTATTCTGGCTTTATCAATCGGAATCGCGATCCCATACTACTTTTATACGAAAAACAGAGTTCAATTCTCGGAAGTTCCATTTTCTCCTTCATCTAATGATGATGCCAAACTAATTTTAGAGGGGGGAAAGGAAATATTATTAAAGGGAAGCCAGTCGGACCTGAGACTTAATAATTCCGGGAATCAAATTAAAATTGACAGGGACAGCACAATCAATATTGATGTACAAACTGAACAAATGGCTGAATTAGTAATTCCGTACGGAAGGCGGTCCAATATCCAGCTCTCTGACGGAACAAAGGTTTGGTTAAACGCTGGCTCAAGACTCATTTTCCCCAGAAGATTTTCCGGAAAAAGTCGCAAAGTGTTTCTAAAAGGCGAAGCCTATTTCGACGTTTTCAAAAACAAGAACGTCCCGTTTATTGTGACTACAGATAAAATGGATATTACAGTATATGGGACCAAATTTAATGTGAATGATATTGATTCGGATAATGAACTTGAAGTAGTACTTGTTGAAGGAGCCGTAGGGCTGAAAGAAAACAATACCATGGATTTATTCAGGAAAGAAATTAAATTAAGTCCGAATCAAAAAGCAGTTTATAACAAGACAGATAATAAAACCAATATTGAATCGAATGTAGATGTAACATATTATGTGTCCTGGACTGAAGGAATACTCGAATTCGATAAAGAAAGTATTACTACTGTATTTAAAAGGCTCTCCCGCTATTATAACGTCCGTTTTGTTACTGATAAAAGTGTAGAAGTGAATAAAAAGATTAGTGGTAAACTTGATCTGAAAGAATCACTGGATGAGGTTATGAAAGTGGTTTCAGACGCTGCACCCATTACTTACCGGATAGACCAGAATAAAGTAATTGTGAACAGTAAAGTTAATTCTTTGCCTATGAGATAAAAGAAGTCCGGAGAATGCGGCCAACATTCCCCGGGCCCAATATAAACGTCAATAAATATTAACGCTTAAAAACTATCCAAATTTATGAAAAAAGAAGTTATGAATTCGCGCTTAAGGCACGAAGGCGCAGGAAATCTGTTAAAAAAGATGAAATTATTAATCTTATTTTTCTTCACCGGTTTGCTTGCTGTTTCAGCAAATTCGTATTCCCAGGAAACTAAGTTGAGTCTGAAGTTCGACAATGTGACTGTGAAGGAGGTATTTAAACAAATTGAAGAAAGAAGTGAATTTGTTTTCTTCTATAACGAAGATTTTGTAGACGTCAATCGTAAGGTAAGCATAGATGTAGAAGGAGAAAATATTGAAGACATTTTGGATGAAGTATTTAAAGGTACAAATAATGCCTTCAAAATATACGACAGGCAGATTGTGATCCTCTCGCCTGAATTGAAAGAATTTCCTCCTACAATGAAATCCGAGACAAAAAATGAGCAAAAAAAGTCACTTACCGGTTCCGTAAAAGACAGCAACGGGGTTTCCTTGCCGGGCGTAACGGTTGTTGTAAAAGGAACTACAATAGGAACCATAACTGACTCCAACGGGAGCTATACACTTTTGAATGTACCTGATAATTGTACATTAATATTTTCATTTGTCGGGATGAAGAGCCAGGAGGTAAAGGTTGAAGGCAAAAGTACTGTAGATGTGAAAATGGTTGAAGAAACCGTCGGAATTGATGAAGTAGTAGTAATTGGATATGGTACTGTTAAAAAAAGTGATGCCACGGGGTCAGTTTCTACAGTTTCTTCCAGAGAATTTAACAAAGGATCAATGCCATCTGCGCAGGCCCTCATCACAGGTAAGACAGCAGGGGTCACGATTACATCTGCCGGGGGATCTCCTCAGGAAAATCCACAAATTCGAATTCGTGGGGGATCATCTATTTCTGCGAGCAACGATCCGTTGTTTGTTATTGATGGAGTGCCAATAGAAGGTGGTAGTGTCAGCGGAGGAGGTGGAAATCCGCTTTTGTCACTAAATCCAAATGACATTGAATCATTTACCGTTCTGAAAGATGCCTCAGCAACAGCGATTTATGGCTCCCGTGCCTCGAATGGTGTTATTCTTATTACAACAAAAAAAGGAACCCGAAAGTTCAATATCAGCTATAATCTGGTTACCTCAGTTGGTGTTATCCCAAAAACGTTAACACTCTATGATGGTGATGAATACAGGGCGTTGGTAAATGAACTGTATCCGGGTAATGATGGGTATGATGCCACCGTAAAAGCCCGTTTAGGCACAGCCAATACCGATTGGCAAAAGCAGATATATCACCCGGCAGTTAGCCATGACCACAATCTTTCCTTTTCTGGCCGTATGTTAAAAATGCCTTATCGTCTTTCTCTGGGTTATACCGACCAGAATGGAATATTAAAAACCACCAATATGGATCGCAAGACCGTTCTTGCCAATTTAAGTCCTTCTTTTTTCAAAGATCACTTGAAATTAAATATTAATAATAAATTCTCATTTATTAAAAATAACTTCGGTGATGCGGGTGCTGTGGGTTCTGCGGTTAGATATGATCCTACTCAGCCTGTGAGGAACGGGAATACCCGTTGGGGTGGTTATACAGCCAATATGCTCAATGTCGATGATATTAATGGTGTCCCGATCACTTCAAGCGGGAAGAATCCGGTAGCTCAATTGGCCTTTATTGATAACAAATCAGATGTAGTTCGAAACATTGCCAATGTTCAGGCAGACTATAAATTTCATTCCATACCTGATTTACGTGCCAATTTAAATCTGGCCTATGATTACAATTATGGGAAAGGGCACAACAACACCGACAGCATAGCTCCGTGGACTTATAGCAGCAGCCATGCAAGTGGTTTGGCAAGCGAATATTGGGAGAAGAAAGAGATGAAATTGCTTGAATTTTATTTGAATTATGTAAATAATATTAAGGCAAACTCAAGTAAACTTGATGCGATGGTGGGGTATTCATGGCAACATACCCGTGATAGCAGGTATTCAATCACAACCAGTCAAGGAGGAGAATTTGTAATAACTCCTGAAAACAGTCCCAAAACAGAGTATTATCTTCTGGCATTCTTTGGCAGGTTAAACTACTCATTGAAGGATAGGTATTTGCTTACTTTTACATTACGTGAGGACGGAACTTCGAGGTTCTCACCGGAAAACAGATGGGGAACGTTTCCTGCTGTTGCACTAGCCTGGAAAATTAATGACGAGCCATTCCTGAAAAATGTGAAATCAGTATCTGAACTAAAGTTGAGGTTGGGTTATGGCGTAACCGGCCAGCAAAACATCGGACAAGGAGACTATCCATATCTACCAATCTACCTGGCCAGCCAGTCCACAGCCCGCTATCAGATGGGTTACAATGAGGATGGGACACCCCGTTTCTATACTACCTTGAGGCCTGAAGGCTATGACGCCGGTATTAAATGGGAGGAAACAACTACGAAAAATATTGGATTGGATTATGGTTTTCTTGATAACAGGTTTACCGGAAGTATAGAATTTTATAAAAGAGAAACTTCCGATCTGATCAATACAATCCCAATTCCTCAGGGAAGTAATCTGAAAAATCAGATTCTGACCAATGTAGGTAATCTTGAGAACAATGGGTTTGAATTCTCTGTAAATGCGAAAGTTATTTCAACCAAAGATATATATTGGGAAGTGGGTTATAATTTGGGCTATAATAAAACAAAGGTAACCAAGTTGACCCAGGTCGATGATCCTGCATTTCAGGGAGTGCCAACGGGCGGTATCTCCGGTGGCACAGGAAATGGGATTCAGATTTATTCTGTTGGCTATGCTCCCAAAGCTTTTTACGTAATGAAACAGGTTTACGATTCCAGGCAGCGACCAATCGAAGGAGTATATGCCGATTTAAACGGGGACCACATGATTAATGGAAGTGATTTTTACAGGTATAAACAACCTGATCCCGTTGCGACAATGGGGGTTTCGTCATTGTTCAGGTATAAAAGTTTTGATTTTTCATTTAATGGCAGAGTTAATCTCGGCAACTATGTTTATAATAATGTAGCCTCCAACAATGGATATTACATAAACAATATTTTTAGCTCAAGCAGCCAACTTCACAATTTAATTGTGCAGGGATATCCTCACAAATTCAATACTGCTCAATGGTATTCAGACTACTATTTGGAGAATGGCTCTTTTTTTAGAATGGATTATATGAGCCTGGGGTATGATATTAGCCAAAAACCTGGTAATAAATTCGCTGCGCATATCAGTCTGACATGCCAGAATGTTTTTGTAATTACCAAATATAAAGGGCTTGACCCTGAGGTCGCTTCAGGTATAGATAATAATTTCTATCCGCGACCCAGAACTTTCTCACTGGGTATCACTGTGAATTATTAAACATTAAAGGATTACAACTATGAAAAATTATAAGATTTTAGTAAATATACTTGCCGGGGCATTTCTATTATTTGTGACAACTTCCTGTTTAAATGATCTGAATACAGTCCCAATCGACCCAAACATTACAACTTCAGCAAATGTTTTCAACGATCCCGCTGCCTTTAAAGAAGCTTTGGCCAAAGTCTATGCGACTCTTGCGGTTACAGGGCAACAAGGTCCTAATGGACAGGATGATCTGGGTGGCGCAGATGAAGGTACCGCTCAATACCTACGACAGCTTTTTGTCGCTCAAGAACTATGTGCAGATGAAGTGATTTGCGGATGGGGCGATCCAGGTATTGCAGAAGCGAATCAATTAACATGGGACGCGACTACTTACGGCCCCAAGCTAATGTACAACCGCATTCTTTATACTATTTCCATTGCAAATGAATATATCAGGCAGGTACAGCCGCGAACCGACGGTGATCCCGAACGGTTACAATTTATTGCTGAAGCCCGTTTCATTAGGGCGTTGGCCTATTGGCACGGAATTGATTTGTATGGAAACATACCATTTATTACAGAAAATGATCCTGTTGGGAAGTTTCTGCCCAAACAAGGCACGAGATTAGAATTGTTTAACTATGTGGTGAATGAACTTAAAGAGATAGGTCCGGTATTGGCGGCCCCTCACGCCAATGAATATGGCCGTGTAGACCGGGCAGCTGCCTGGGCATTATTAGCCAGGCTATACCTCAATTCTGAAGTATATACAAAAACGAGCACCACGGCAGGCACATCCGGATGGTCTGAATGTATTACCTATTGTGATAGTATCATCAATGCAGGCTACTCGCTCAATCCCGTTTATCAGAATCTGTTTTTGGCTGATAATGATCTAAATAACCCGGAAGTCATTTTTGCTGTCCCATATGACGGGCTCTCGACCCAAACCCATGGAGGCACCAGTTACCTGATCAGAGCAGAGGTCGTACCCACCCAAAATCCTGCTGATTTTGGCATTGACGGAGGTAATAAAGGTCTGCGTGCAAGGAAAACACTGGTTCAAAAATTTGACGACCCTTCGGGGCAAACTGACACAAGGGCCATGTTTTATACAGATGGACAAAAACTCGAGAATACTCAAATGGGTGCATACACCGATGGATATGCAGTTACCAAATGGAAAAATATAACCTCACATGGGGTTCCCGGGAAGAATGGAAACCGCACAGACACGGATTGGCCACTGTTTCGCCTGGCAGATGTTTACCTGATGTACGCAGAGGCGGCGCTTCGATTAAACGATGATGCCAAAATCAATAAAGCGCTCGACTATGTAAATCTAATCAGAGAAAGGGCATACGCAAACGACCCTGCTTCAGGGAAAATTGTCAAATTCGATTTGACCTTAAATTTCATAATCGACGAACGCGCACGTGAATTATATTGGGAAGGATATCGAAGATCTGACCTTATTCGGTTTGGGCTATTTACCAGCGGAACCTATTTGTGGCCATGGAAAGGAGGAGCGCTTGAAGGGCAGGGTGTTGCTGACTATTACAATCTTTATCCAATTCCGTCAACCGACATAGGCGCCAATACAAACCTGGTTCAAAACCCCGGTTATTAACTTTAAAATTTATCAAATCATGAAAAAATATATCATTCTTTACTTTATATTTATTTTGACGAGTCTGAGTTCTTGTGTTAAAGATGAAACTTTGGCTACCGCCTATGATAATCCAGTCGCTCCGGAATTGACCGCTCCGTCTCCGACAATTAAACTCCAAAGAGCTAATTCCTCAGATTCATTACATTTTACAGGAACTAATGTAGATTTTGGATTTCCTGCTGCTGATACTTATATTCTTGAAATGGATGTGCAAAACAATAATTTTCAAAGTCCTGTCAAGGTAGAAACAACCATTGGAAAAAATAATTTCACCATTGCAGTCAAAGATTTTAACCAGATTTTGTTAGGGAACGGAGTGCCTGAATATACTGATACCGCGGTCAAAATGCGGGTGAAGGTGACTGTCCATGATAATTTCCCGGTTGTTTATTCTAACATCGTTGATCTAACTGTATCAGCTTTCGGGCCGCCAAAATTGATCATTATAACAAATCCTGCTACTGATTTTAAACAAAACATCCTTTCGCCCGGAGGAGATGGTATTTATTCAGGATTGGCAAAACTACAGGCAGGAACATTTATTTTAACCGATCAGGAAACCAACACCGTTTATGGAGGGGAAAATGGAGTACTTATTGCCGGAGGAAGCCCTGAAATTATACCTTATTTGAACAGCGTTGAAGCAACTTGGACCGGTTGGTACCGGGTTGAAGCTAACACCAATAATATGACTTATGAGGTGAAGCAAAACTTTGTAGGCATTGTTGGGAAAGCGCTTCCGAACGGAAATAAACCTCCGACTCCTCCAAATGGAGAAGGCGACAACAAAATGGATTATGATTCCAATAACGACTGTTGGGAAATAACTGTGTATATGAAAGCCGGTTGGTTCAAGTTCAGGATGAATGATGATTGGGGAGTTGGTGTTAATGTCGGTAATCAACCCGGTACCCCAAGCGGACAAAACGACCTGGAAAATCTGGCTAACGCAAGTAATAGCGCCAATATCACATTCCCAATCGATGAAACTACTCCTGAAGGAACATACACCGTACGTTTATATTTAAATGCGAATCCTATTCGCTGTACATTCACTCCGGCGCCTTAGTTTTTTGATTTTATTCTAAATAAGTCTTTGATCTCTTACCACTTTTACAAATTAAAATTTGTAAAAGTGGTATTTATGAAAGTTGCACACAACTGACACCTACTAAACTTTTTATAATGAAATTACTTTACATAAAACTGTATCTATTTTTTGCGGTTCTGCTGAATTCCGTTTACCTTCAGGCACAGCTCATTGTAACTAATCCTTCCATCCCGACCGATAACCAGGCCGTAACCATAACTTTTGATGCAACACAAGGGAATAAAGGGTTAATGGGCTATACAGGCGATGATGTATATGCCCATACAGCTGTAATCACCGATTTGAGCTCTACAGGTACAAACTGGCGGTACAAAAAAGCAGATTGGAAAGTAAACCTGCCTGAGTGCAAACTGACAAGGACAGGGACAGATACTTATGAATTAACGATGTCGCCTTCAATAAGAGAATGGTACGGCGTTCCTGATGGTGAAAAAATCATAAAAATGGCCTTTGTATTTCGAAACGGAGACGGAAGTAAATCAGGACGGGAGGTTGGTGGTACCGATATTTTTGTCGATGTCTTTGAAAATGAGTTAAATGTGAACTTCATAAAACCCACCGATGACTATATGTTGCTTGATAGTGGGCAGGTGCTAAATATACAAATTAATGCCAGCTTAAGTGATTCAATTAGTTTGTTTCTGGATGATGTTCGGATACATTCGGCAGCCGGGCAATCCCTCACAGACTCCGTAACCGTTTCCGGCAATATAAATCATCAACTTGTTGCTATCGCATATGGGGCAAGTGGTATGGCATCCGATACAGTCCATTTCAGGGCACATCCAAATGTTGTGACGGAATCTGTTCCGGCAGGGTTAAAGGATGGGATCAATTATATCGATGATAAAACAGTTGGACTGGTATTATTTGCCCCCCATAAAAAATATGTCTATGTAATTGGCGATTTCAACAATTGGGAGGTGAATGATGCTTACATGATGAAAAAGGACGGAGACCATTACTGGCTGACAGTTGGAAATTTAACTCCGGGCAAGGAATATGTTTTCCAATATTTTATCGATGGAGAATTAAAAATAGCTGACCCCTATTCCGAAAAAACCAGTGACCCGCGGGATAATGAAATAACCGTAAGCGTTTATCCTAACCTGATTCCTTATCCAACGGGAAAAACAACAGAAATAGCCAGTGTGATCCAAACCAATCAATCTCCTTACCAATGGACAGTTACTGACTTTACCCCACCACCTACGGATAAACTGGTTATTTATGAGCTCCTGATACGTGATTTTACTTCAGATGGGACCATTCATGCTGTATTGGATACCCTTTCATACCTTAAGAATTTGGGAGTAAACGCTATTGAATTAATGCCATTCAGCGAATTTGAAAATAACGACAGCTGGGGCTACAATCAATCGTTTTATTTTGCGCCGGACAAATCATATGGAACAAAGAACGATTTTAAAGCTTTTATTGATGCCTGCCATAAGAATGGTATTGCCGTAATTCAGGACCTGGTCTTGAACCATGCCTATGGTAAATCACCTTTGGTTCGGATGTATTTTGATCAAGGTAAACCAACAGCACAAAGTCCCTGGTTCAATATTACTTCTCCCAATCAAACTTATTCTTATGGTTACGATTTAAACCATGAGAGCCCATATACGCAGCAGTTGGTGGACAGTGTCACTTCTTTTTGGATGACTGAGTACAAGATAGATGGGTTCAGGTACGATTTTACCAAAGGCTTTACCAATACGCCGGGAGACGGGCATGGTTATGATGCATCCCGAATTGCCATTCTTGAACGTATGGCTTCTGAAGTATGGAAAAGAAAGGGAAATGCCATTGTAATCCTGGAACACTTTGCCGACAATAGTGAAGAAACGGTTCTTGCTAATGATGGGATGTTGCTGTGGAACAACAACAATAAAAATTTCGGTCAAGCGACAATGAGTTATAACGATTCGGGCGGTTCCTGGGACTTTTCATGGATATCCTATAAAAACAGGGGATGGGATTATCCAAGAGCTGTTGGCTACATGGAGAGTCATGATGAGGAACGCGAAATGTTCAGAAATGTAACCTATGGAAAAGTATCTGGTGACTACAGTATTAAAGATACCATTACAGCTTTTAAAAGGATGGAACTGGCATACAACTTTTTTATCCCGGTGCCAGGGCCAAAAATGATTTGGGAGTTTGGTGAGCTGGGCTACGATGTTGGCATAGACTATAATGGACGCACCGGACGAAAGCCGGCAAAGTGGAAATACCAGTTCGATCCAAACAGAAAACACCTGTTTAATACAGTTAAAAGCCTTATCGAATTGAAATTAAATGAACCGGTTTTTTCTACCAGCAATTTTACGCTGGATGCATCGGGGAAGGTCAAGCGCATTGAATTACTTAATACAGATGAAAATGATGTAGTCATACTAGGGAACTTTGATGTAGCAGATGCGGAATACAGTTATAAATTCCCCCAGCCAGGAATCTGGCACGAGTTTTATACGGGCAATAGCATAGAAGTCGGAACATTGCCTCAAACATTGACTTTAAAGCCAGGTGAGTTCCGGCTGTATTCCACGAAAGACATGAGCAATTACAATCTTGTCACAAGTGCTCCTGAATATAAAACCTTAAATTCTAAAACACTCGTTTATCCCAATCCGTTTGATTCACAAATTATGATCGAAAGCGAAGGTAAAATCAGAAATCTGGAATTGTATAACTCATTTGGACAAATGGTGCTCAACAAAAACGGAGAACAAAAGACATCTGTCATAAAAACGAATTCGGTTCTTCCCGGTATTTATTTGCTAAAGATCAACTTTACAGACGGGAAGACAGAGATTAGGAGAATAATCAAAAGATAATATTTATTCGATTGTGATATAGTTTATTGTGAATGATCCACATAACTTATAAAAGCAAAATTTTATATTATTATGAAAAATATTCTTGGTGCATTAATATATCTTCTAACCACTTTCCCGTTATTGGCAAAAGAGTATAATGTTGTTAACTATGGCGCAGTGGGCGATGGTCAGACCAATTGTACTACATTTATTCAGGAAGCAGTTGACAGTTGCGCCTCCCAAGGAGGAGGACGAGTGGTAATCCCGGCAGGTGAATACCTTACAGGAACCATTTTTTTACGATCGAAAGTTGACCTGTATCTTGAGCAGGGCGCCATCTTGTCGGGTAGTACCGACTATGCCGATTATCCTAATCTGGCAGCAGACAGAAAAGGGCTGATCCATGCCGATCATATTGAGAATGCTTCTATTTCAGGTTATGGCACGATTAATGCTAACGGCGCGGATCGAGCCTTTTTTAGAGGCAATGATGATCCGCTGCGTCCTCATTGTGTGCTTTTTCGAAATTGCCGAAAAATGAATATCAGGGACGTCACCCTACTGAATTCGGCCAATTGGACTTTTCGCATTTTTGATTGTGATGAAGTGTTTGTGTCCGGGTTGAAAATATATTCCCACGCTAATTTTAACAATGACGGAATCGACATTGATGCCAGGAATATCGTCGTAACCAATTGCATGATAGACGCCACTGATGACGGTATTTGTTTAAAAAGCAATATTCCGGGAAGATTGTGTGAAAACATCGCCATAACAAATTGTGTGATAGCATCGAATTGCAATGCGATAAAATTTGGAACGGCTTCGGAGGCAGGATTCAAAAATGTTAGCATTAGTAATTGTGTTGTTAAAACACCTGCTGAAAATGATCTTTTCGGTTACAAAGCGCATGTGGTTCCCGGTGTTACAGCTCCAATAGTCAATAACTCGGGAGTGGCCATCGAGATGGTTGATGGCGGGACACTTGAAAAAGTTTCGATTACAAATATTACGATGCAGGATGTGTTGACCCCTATCTTCATCAGGCTGGGACATCGCCGGTCAGACAAGGTACAACATCTTAAAGATATTGTAATCAGCAATATCATAGCCAATGCAGAGAGCCGGATGACCAGTTCAATTAATGGAATCCCCGGGTATTTAGCTGAAAACATCAGTATTAACAACGTGGTGATCAATTGCAATGGTGGTGGCCTGAAAGAACATACCCAAAGTAAGATACAGGAACAGGAAGGGTTGTACCCTGAAAATAAAATGTTTGGCCCGACTATGCCTTCTTATGGTTTTTATATACGACATGCTAAAAATATTTCGCTTAACAACGTAATTTTCAACCTGAACTATAAAGATGAAAGATTTGCGGTGTATCTGGAAGATGCAGAAAATATCCGGTTAGATCATATTAAATCAGATGATCATGTCAGCGAACAGCCTGTTATCAAAATGGTGAATGCCTCTAATGTAACAGTCTCAGGGTACGATTCTCCACGGAGTGTTCCTTTGTTTCTCAGGGTCGAAGGAGATCGGTCATCCCGGATAAAATTGATCGGAAACGATTTTTCGACAGTTGGGAAAATAATCGACTTAGGTGATCATGTTAAGCAGTCAGCAGTAACGAAGGTGTATAACATCGAATAAAATAATATGAAACAAAAGTTGATCAATATAATATTAGCTGTCTGTCTGTTCAGTACACTGGCAAGTGGAAATGACGATGGACGAATGAAATACTCCTTGGTACAATGGAGCTTTCGCTATCCGTTAAAAGAACTTTGTAAAGAGATAAAGCCTTTGGGAATAACATCTTTTGAAATTGTAGGAATAGAAAAATGGGAGATGCTAAAGCATTATGGCTATGAAGTTTTGATTGCTGACGGGGCCGATTTGGGCATTGAGCGTGGGTTTGTAAATCCTGACTTTCATGAGGAATTGAGGCAGCGTTACAGCGAACTCATTCCGAAAGCTGCAGAAGCCGGTATCAAAATGATTATATGCTATTCGGGTATTACCAATAAATATACTCCGGAAGAAGCAATGGAAAATTGTGTGCTTGGATTGAACCCTGTTGTGGCCATGGCTGAAAAATACGGGATTACATTGGTGATGGAATTATTCAGCAGCAAAGAAGGCAAAGACAAATTTTTCAAACATAGCTTTCCTTTTTATGTGGCGGATAACGTGGAATGGGGAGCAAGATTATGTGACAGACTGAATTCGACAAGTTTTAGGTTGTTGTATGATATTTGGCAAATGAATGATATGGGCCATGATGTGGTTCAGAATATAAAAAAGTACCACACATATATTGCCCATTACCAAATTGCAGGGATTCCTTCACGCAAAGGAATAAGTAAAACTGATGATTTCGACTATAATCGTGTAATGAAAACCATTTACGAAACCGGCTATTCAGGCTATATTGGACTCGAATGCTTTGTTGAACACACGGCGGTGGAAGTCATAAAGGAAGCAATGGAAGTGCTTGATTTAGATGAAACAAGAAATCGTTAAAGTGTTACAGAGATAAACAACCTTGCAGGATGAAGAGGATTACGTTATTTTTATTATTACTTATTTTAACCGGGCCAACCATGGGGCAACAGGTACTTTCACTAAAACCCGACAAATTGGAGCATTCGCACGATATTGCATTGTCTCCCTGGGGGCCATACTCAAAAAAATATGCCGGAATATCCCACATCCCCGATCAACAGAAAGGCTTACGATTTGATGTATCGGTAATGCCCGGATATTATCGCAACAAGGTATTGGTTCCGAATGTCCTTTTTGAGTCAGGTTACTTTCCGTGGAAAATTAGTAATGATATGAGTCATATTACCTATAGGTATGAGCTCGAATGGAAGGATAAAGTAATTGTGGATGTGACTTATATTGTTCAGGATTCGTCAACAGTACTGGTACGAATGAACTGTGTGAACAATACGCAGTTGCCCCAAAACCTGGTATTGAATGTGATGGGTTACCTCGATTATCCTGAAGATTACCCCAGCGTTTCCATTGCCCTGCCGGAGAATTGTAAATGGGTCAACGGAATTTCATATCAGGACATGGCTTACGCCGTTCCACGCCCTTCCGACCATCTTGTTTATAACGGATGGTTGCGCGGCGAAGAGAGGAATGGAGATTATATCGGTGGGAGTGCGCTGGCAAAAGGATTTGGAAAGGATAAAAACGACAAGGTTGTTTATTCGGTGCCTGTTTCCAGCGAGCAACGATCCGGACTATTATGTTTCAGGTACCGGGCGAAAAAGAATGCTATTGCAACTTTCAAAGCCTCGGGATTGGTAAACGATACGTTAAGGTTTAAAGGTATCGGAAACTTTGAATTGCTAAAAGTCCCATATCGAACAGCAAGCAAGGGCATTGCAACGCTGACAATGGAATCGGCCGGCGAATCAGAAATCGAATTGAACGGGTTCTGTTTGGGACCTGAAAAAAACATGGAGGGATTAAAGATAAACAAGGTTGAAAAGAAATTCAGTCCTGACATTACGGTGGATAGCAGCAAAAAGCATTTGGTACTGAAATATGCAGATGCGCCTGTTTACTATGGAATTGCCTGGGACTTTTCACCCTATATGGTTCGGGAATTTTTAAATGATGAGTTGGATATTTTCTTTCGAAAGTATGTACACGAGCATGTTAAAACTGTGCTTACCGGAAATAAGTTAGGACATTACACGGATTTGTTTCTTCGTCCGGTAGAAATAGCTCCGGGCACCTCTAAAGAAGTTTACGCCTTAGTTTGCTCTGGCAGTATAGACAATGTTAAAAAACGATTGGGGGATTTTGCCCGTGTTAAAGAAAATCAAAAAGAAGATGAAGCAGTTCCAAAAAGCAATGCTGAACCTATTTTGCCCGAGGGAAATCCCTATGCTTTCAGCATTAAAATGATGCAGGCTTCGCTTCTGTCAAATATTGTTTTCCCAATTTACACGCAACAACAATACATCAGGCATTTTACCCCCGGGAAATGGTGGAACAGCCTTTATACCTGGGATTCAGGATTTATTGCATTGGGATTGTCAGAGATTGATATCAACAAAGCGATTCAATGTCTTAACGCTTATACAACGCCTCCGGGAAGTCAATCGGCCTTCATTCATCATGGGTCACCCGTACCTGTACAGATGTATGCTTTTTACGACTTATGGAATAAGACCCAGTCAATGGATTTATTGACTTATTTCTATCCGCGTTTAAAGCAATATTACAATTTTTTGGCCGGGAAAGGGCAAGGTTCTACCACCAATGCTCTATCTTCCAATCTTTTGAAAACATGGGATTATTTCTATAACTCCGGTGGATGGGATGATTATCCCGCCCAAAAAGCGGTTCATCAGGAAAAGTTGGAATCCTTTGTTACTCCTGTAGTAACGACTGCGCATTGCATTAGGGTCGCCAAAATGTTACGGCAGGCAGCTTTGGCTTTAAGCCTCAACCAAGATGTCAAAGAATATGATGCAGATATCCAAAAGTTTTCGTCCGCACTTCAAGATTACTCATGGGATCAAGATGCCGGATATTTCAGCTATGTGAAGCATGATGAAAATGGAAAGCCTATCGGTTTCTTTTATGATACTGTTTCCGGGAAAAACTACAATATGGGACTGGATGGTGCTTACCCTATTTTTTCCGGCATTTGTACTGTTCCACAAAAAGATACACTTCTGAACAGGATTTTTTCCGAAGATAGAATGTGGACACCTTCAGGTATTGGTGTCGTGGATCAGTCTGCACCTTATTACCGTATTGATGGCTATTGGAATGGCTCGGTTTGGATGCCTCACCAGTGGTTTATGTGGAAAGCCATGCTTGATCTGGGACGTTGCGATTTGGCGTATAAAATTGCAAAAAAGGCATTGGATATCTGGAAAAATGAAACAGATGCATCATATTTCACTTTTGAACATTTCTTTTCAAAATCAGGACGAGGGGCGGGCTGGCATCAGTTTTCCGGATTGTCTTCTCCGGTACTCTCGTGGTATGCTGCTTATTTTAAGCCAGGTACTGTCACAGCTGGGTTTGAGATATGGATTAAGGAACAGTCCTTTTCACCGGGGAATTCGGGCTATCAGGCCGAATTGTCATTTGACCAAACAACCAAGGCCCATTCAAGAAGCTTACTTTTGTGTCTTAATTCGTCCAATTCGTATAACGCTTTTTTCAATGGGAAAGAGCTAACAGGAATTGCCGGCCCTTACAATGGTCTTCTTCAAATTACCTTACCAGCGACAAACAAAGAAGGTTTATTGGTTGTGAAAGCATGTAAACATCAGGAATGACATTAAAATTCTATAGTAGGAACTTATTTTAAGGACCTGAAGAAAAAACATTTAATAATCTCAAAAATAGAAATATAAAATTATGAATTTAAAAAATGTGTTGGTCGTAGCTTTAGTGAGCTTATTTAGTACTACATATGCACAAACAAACTGGAATCAGGCGGAAAAAATTGTAAGTCAGTTGAACCCGGTGACTTTCCCCAACAAAGAATATCGGATTACTGATTTTGGAGCGGTTGGTGATAATAAAACACCTTGTAAAGAAGCGTTTGATAAGGCAGTGACGGTGTGTAGCGAAAACGGAGGAGGTACCATAATCGTCGATCCCGGAAATTATTATATGAACGGTCCCCTTGTATTCAAAAGTAACGTGAACATTGAACTGAAGGAAGGGACGACTTTAAATTTCAGTACAAATGAAAATGACTACCTTCCTGCTGTGCTTACTCGATGGGAAGGAACAGAGTTGTATAACTATTCTCCCTTAATTTATGCCTATCATGTCAATAATATCGCTTTAACCGGTATGGGTACCATTAATGGGAATGGGGCCAGGAAATTTGCTCCATGGAATAATATACAGACTACAGAACAAGAAATGCTTCGTAAAATGGGAAGGGAGACATTGCCTGTATACCGACGGGTTTTTGGCAAAGGATTCAAGTTAAGACCTGGTTTTTTTGAACCGTTTGGATGTACCAATGTACGTATTGAGGGTATTACAATCCTAGATTCCCCGTTTTGGGTGATTCATCCAATTTTTTGTAATAATGTGATTGTGAGAGGCGTAAACGTCAATAGTCATAACTACAATAATGATGGATGTGATCCCGAATCTTGCACCAATGTACTAATTGAAGATTGTACATTTTCTACCGGAGATGATGCCATTGCTATCAAGTCCGGACGGGACAATGATGCCTGGCGTGTTGGGCTGCCAACAGAAAATGTGGTCATTCGTAATTGCTCGTTTCGCTCAAAAATCAATGGGGTTTGTATTGGCAGTGAGATTGCAGGAGGGGTACGTAATATTTTCATTGAAAACATAAAAATTCCTAAATCATCCAATGCTATTTATTTTAAGTCTAATCTTGACAGGGGAGGCTATATTGAGAATATTTATGTCAGAAATATACAAGCTGATACGGTCCGCACTGCATTAATCCGGTTTGAGCCAAACTACAAAGGAGAGCGTTCATCTTTTCATCCAACGCGGTTTAACTCGTTTGTTATTGAAGATGTTTCTTGTAAACAATCTGGAGAGTGTGGAATTTACATGTCTGGGTTTGACGGATTTCCTATCACTAATATTACAATGCGTAATATAAAGATAGGAAATACCCCGGTACCTTATTGCCTTAAAAATGGCAAGGATATTTTATTTGACAAAGTGATGGTCAACGGGAATTTATTAGACAGAAAACCATTGGAGATAGGCTTGATAAAATTAAACGTTCTATAGTGGATGAACTTGGAACGATAAGAAGATCTTTGATGAATAATAACTATCTCAATTAACTAAACGTGAGTATATATCACTTACGGAATGTAATTAAAGAAGGAAAGATAAATAGATTGCTTCAAACAAGGTAGGCGAATAGGTGATCCTATTTGGTTGAAATGGACAGTTATTTTTTAAAAACACCAATTTTAAATTTTGGGTGTAAATTTGGGTGTTATTATTTTAATTTACTCATTATAAGCATTATTCGTAGTCCCACCGGGAATCGAACCCGGATCTACAGTTTAGGAAACTGCTATTCTATCCGTTGAACTATGGAACCTTTTGCTATTTTTATGTCGGGCAGATCTCTCACAAGCAAAGATCGGCTTTTCAAAGTGCTGCAAAAATATGCAAATATGTTATTTCGGCAAAGGTAGCTCAATATATTTTTAACTCTGCGTTTCTACATTTAAAACCCTATTTCTAAATCATTTCATTTTACCTGAAGTAGTTTATGCTTAGAAACATTATAAATTAGTTATTTTACTCTCCGTTTTATTGTATGTCATGCCTGTTAAATCTACTTTTGTCGGGAAAATAAAAGTGAATCTATTATTAAAATAAAAATCTGTTATTCTATGAGCAATTTACTGACTACCTCTATTGGACGGAAACTCCTGATGAGCGTTTCAGGTTTGTTCCTGATTTTGTTCCTCTTTGTACATTTAATCTTGAATTCTTTTTTATTGCTTGATGGCATTATGGGACTTCAGGAAGGACAAATGTTCAATGCCGGGGTTCATTTCATGGGAACCAACCCTTTAATTAAAGTCATCGAGCCCTTGCTGGCTTTGGGATTTTTAGTCCACATTGTTTATTCGCTGATTCTAACCTTTCAGAATATGAAAGCGAGAGGACCACAGCGTTATGCTTCAGGTAAAAAAACATCAGGCGTTGAATGGGCATCACAGAACATGTTGGTGTTGGGTATTGTAATTTTCTCGTTTTTGGTTGTGCATATTTTCAATTTTTACATGAAAATGAAAGGGTACATTGCATGGGAACCTGGTGAAGCTTCGTTTCCGTTTTTCGGAATGACTGCTACCGGCGAAGATGCCTACACTATGGTTCACGAAACTTTCCAGATCCTTCCAGTTGTACTGATTTATATCGTTGGCTCGATTGCTCTGGCATTTCACCTTTCTCACGGTTTTTGGTCTTCGTTTCAAACCATTGGCCTGAACAACACTAAATGGATGCCAAGACTGAAAGTAATCAGCAACATTGCTGCTATAATTTTAGGCGGTGGATTTTCTGTTATCGCTCTGGCTCAATACCTGTTTTTTTAATTCTTTAAATAACTGAAACATGAGTAAATTGAATGCAAAGATTCCTGAAGGGCCATTGGCTCAGAAATGGACTAATTATAAAGATCACCAGAAACTAGTGAACCCTTCGAACAAGCGCAAACTTGATGTTATTATAATAGGAACAGGTTTGGCCGGCGCTTCAGCCGCTGCTTCGCTCGGAGAAATGGGGTTCAATGTTAAAAACTTCACAATTCAGGATTCACCACGCCGCGCTCACTCAATTGCCGCGCAAGGCGGTATAAATGCTGCAAAAAATTATCCGAACGACGGCGACTCCGTGTTCCGTTTGTTCTACGATACAATAAAAGGTGGTGACTATCGTGCCCGCGAAGCAAATGTTCATCGTTTGGCCGAAGTTAGTAACAGCATTATCGATCAGTGTGTGGCACAGGGAGTTCCTTTTGCCCGCGAATACGGTGGTTTGCTCGACAACCGTTCGTTCGGTGGAGCTCAGGTAAGCCGTACTTTTTATGCCAAAGGGCAAACCGGTCAGCAGTTATTGCTGGGTGCTTATCAGGCTTTGATGCGACAGGTAAACGCCGGAACAGTTACCATGTACACCCGCACCGAATTGGTTGACATTGTTATTGTTGACGGCAAAGCCCGCGGAATTATTGCCCGCGATCTGGTTACCGGCGAATTGCAGCGTCATTTCGGACATGCAGTTGTTTTGGCAACAGGAGGTTACGGAAACACATTCTTCCTTTCAACCAATGCCATGGGATCAAATGGTTCGGCGGCCATTAAGGCCTTCCATAAGGGCGCCATGTTTGCCAATCCTTGTTATGCACAAATTCATCCAACTTGTATCCCTGTTCATGGCGAATTCCAGAGTAAACTAACTTTGATGTCAGAATCTCTCCGGAATGACGGACGAATTTGGGTTCCGAAGAAAAAGGAAGACGCAGAAGCCATTCGTGCCGGAAAATTAAAACCAACCCAAATTGCTGAAGAAAACCGCGATTATTACCTGGAACGCCGTTACCCGGCTTTCGGAAACCTGGTTCCCCGCGATGTTGCCTCACGTGCAGCCAAGGAACGTTGCGACGCTGGTTTTGGTGTAGGTGCAACAGGACTGGCAGTTTACCTCGATTTCAAATCGTCGATCGAACGTTTGGGACAAAAAACCATTGAAGCTCGTTACGGCAACCTGTTCCAGATGTATAACAAAATTGTTGACGAAAATCCGTATGAAACCCCAATGATGATCTATCCGGCCATTCATTACACCATGGGAGGTCTTTGGGTTGATTACGAATTGCAAACCAATATTGATGGTCTTTTTTGCTGCGGTGAAGCGAACTTCTCCGATCATGGTGCAAACCGGCTGGGAGCTTCAGCCCTGATGCAGGGTTTGGCCGACGGATATTTCGTATTGCCATACACCATCCAGAATTATCTGGCTGATGATATCCGTACTCCGCGAATGACTACCAACGAACCTGAATTTACTGAAGCTGAAAAAGCGGTTAAAGCACGCTTCGAAAAACTGATGAGCATCAAGGGAAAACGCTCAGTTGACAACATTCATAAAGAATTTGGGTTGGTGATGTGGGATTTTGTTGGAATGGCCCGAAATAAAGAAGGCCTGAAAACTGCCATCGAAAAGATTGCAGCAATCAAAAAAGAATTCTGGACCAACGTGCGCATTCCGGGAGATCTGAGCGGAATGAACATCGAACTGGAAAAAGCAAGCCGTTTGGCCGACTTCATCGAAATTGGCGATTTAATGGCCCGCGATGCTCTGAACCGCGAAGAATCCTGCGGTGGTCACTTCCGCGAAGAATATCAGACTCCGGAAGGTGAAGCGCTTCGTCAAGACGACAAATTTGCTTACGTTTCGTGCTGGGAATATAAAGGTCAGGATGCAGAACCGGTACTGAACAAGGAAGAATTGGTTTACGAAAGCGTAAAAATGGTTCAGCGTAATTACAAGTAATGGTTTTAAAAGAGATCAATCATGGAAAATACAATAAATATTACGCTTAAGGTTTGGCGTCAGAACGGTTCCAAAGCGAAAGGCCGTTTCGAAACCTACAAGGTGAATAAAGTTTCGACCGATAGTTCTTTTCTTGAAATGCTTGACATTTTGAATGAGCAGCTCATTATGGAAAATCAGGAGCCTGTTGCTTTCGATCACGATTGCCGCGAAGGGATTTGCGGAATGTGCTCACTGTATATCAACGGCCGCCCGCATGGACCAGACGATGATGTAACCACTTGTCAGTTGCACATGCGCAAATTCAAAGACGGACAGACCATTACCATCGAACCTTGGCGTTCGGCTGCGTTCCCGGTTATTCACGACTTAATCGTTGATCGTCGCGCTTTCGATAAAATTATTGCTGCCGGTGGTTACGTTTCAGTAAATACAGGTGGTGTTCCTGATGCCAATGCTATCGCGATTCCAAAACCTGATGCCGACGAAGCAATGGATTCGGCTTCGTGTATTGGTTGTGGCGCTTGCGTTGCGGCTTGTAAAAACGGATCAGCTATGTTGTTCGTTTCAGCAAAAGTGAGCCAGTTGGCTTTGTTGCCACAAGGCCGGGTTGAAGGCGCCCGCCGTGCAAAAGCGATGGTTGCCAAAATGGACGAACTCGGCTTCGGAAATTGCACCAACACCGGCGCCTGCGAAGTGGAATGCCCGAAAAACATTTCACTCTCGAACATTGCCCGCCTGAACCGGGAATTCTTATGTGCTAAAATTCAGGATTAAGATTAATATAAATCGAACATAAAAGGATCCGATCTTTTCGAAAGACCGGATCCTTTGCTTTTAACCCTGAACTTGTTCGTAAGTTAGAATGCTTCAAAGATTCATTTCCGGTACTTTTTTACTGCTTTTTGAAAACTTATCAACAGTTTTTGCGACCGTTTCCCGATCCATCTGAGGCTCAAAAGAATGTAGTTTATGTGTTTTTCGAGTGCATTGATAACCAAAAACATACAAAATACGGGCAAAATAACACAGTTTATGAGCATTGCCTTGTTGATATCTACAAAATATATTTTCGTAATGTGCAGTCGCATTGCTAATTGTGTTCCTTTTTGAACAATTGACTGTTGATTAGTTCTTTAGCGAAGATCATAAAAATGAATGTCTAATTTGTATATTCGCAATAGTGTACCTTAAATCCACTTTATGCCTTACAGGAGATTACCGAATACAGATGTGGCCAGGCTGCGAGCCATCGAAGCCGGACTGGAACTTGGTAAAAGAACAGCTTTGAAAAAACTGGCTTTCAGCCAGGAAACTCTGGAAAATTTGCAAACATTTTATCCCAATTTTCTGGGCGCTATTCGTCAGTTGAATATCTCCAAGCAAAACCAGTTCGATCGTTCCAAAGAATATGGTGAAATTTTCAGGAAAGCGAAACTCTATTTGTCTCATTTTCTTCAGGTCGTAAACTTTGCCATTTTGCGCGGCGAAATGAAACCCGAAGTCGTAGAGTTTTATGGCTTGAAAGCAAATTCGAAAGCCACCCCCCCGCTGAACCTTGAAGCCCACGTGATGACCTGGGGTGAGCGAATTATTGAAGGCGAACAAAAGAGGGTTCAGCGAGGTGGAAGCCCAATTTACAGCCCTTCGGTTGCCTTGGTGAGAGTTCATTATGAGGAATTTGTTGAAGCCTATCGTCACCAGAAATTGTTGCAGAATATTACCAACCGCGCTTCGATGAAAGTTGCCGAGTTGCGCCAGCAGGCCGACCAAATGATACAGGAAATGTGGAACGAAGTAGAAAATTCGTTGTCGCACCTTCCGGACGATGAAAAACGCGAAAAAGCTTCGGAATACGGAATTGTTTACGTTTACCGTGCTTCGGAACAGAAGAAAGCTGAAACCGAGAACTTACAACAAAGCATTGTCTTTTCTTAATAAAAATCAATCAATTCGCGATGCCTGTGAGTCACTCTGATTTACGGGCATTTTTGTCTGGTACTGCCGCTGGTTCCTGTATATCAGAAACAGCAAAAATCCAACAGCAACAATACTCATAATTACCAGCGGCAACTGTTCGGCACCAGTTCCCCAATCCTCAACGTCTCTGTTTATTGTTCCTTTGTTGATCAGGAAATACCCCAAGACTCCCATTAGGTTATTCACAAAGTGCGCCAGAATTGGTACCCACATGGTACCGGTCCAAACCAAAAGATAGCCAAACAGGGCGCCGAGCGCCATCCGTGGTAAAAATCCGTAAAACTGCATGTGTAAGGCGCTGAATAAAATTGCAGTAAGCCAGATTCCCCAATGGTAATTTTTGGTCATGTTGGTGAAAATTCGCTGGAAAACTCCGCGAAACATCAGTTCTTCGCCAATTGCCGGAAGGATGGCAATCATAAAAATATTAAACATCAATCCTGAAATGCTTTCCACGTTCATAAATTTTCCAACCAATAGCTCGGCCGAATCTTCCATATTCCGCATCCAGCTTTCTAATCCTGAAAAAGCTTCAGGAAAAGTCATTTTGCTATTGATGGCGCCCAGAAAATTTATGACCGGAATTACCAGCAGCAAGGCTGCAATGGCATAGATGTAATTCAGAGCAATGGTTGAGCGGTTAAGCTGAAGATATTCGCTGATCTTTCCGTGGTAAAGCCAGCCCAAAATAATTGGCGGAACCACGAACAAACCAATGGACTGAACAACCTGAAAATATTTGAGGAAATTAATGCTTTCGGGAGAACTGATACCGGTTTGGGAAAGACTGTTCAGCAAAGTATCAAATCCAAAAAATGGAATGGCTGCAAAAATAGAAATGACTAAAAAAATAAGCACCGATGCTACCATTACAAAAAAGGTGAACATGAATTGCGGAAAGGGTTTCATACCCCGGAATGCTGTAAATGCCATCTGTATATTTTTTGTTCGGGAACAAAGATACGTTTCTGGAATGGAAATGAAAATTCTGAAATTACCTGTTCACCAAGTCTTCCATTTCCCGCAGGTGCAATTCAAAATGTGGCAGATACGATTCAATATTTTCCCGAAGGCTGATCAACCTATCTTCACCTGAAATCCACTGATTTTCAAGTTTAGCAGAATCAATATTCCTGATAACATGAATCAGATGAAGATTCTCGTATGTCCACAATTGCACCAAAAATTCCCAGTTTTCATGCTGATAATTCTGAATGGCAATCCATCGGTCGTTATTGCCATTGGTGGCATAATTCGGGAAAGTCATCGGGCTTTCGCGATATTGCAAATGCACAACCCGGTGTGTATTGTTCGATGCCGAGTCGCACAAATGACCCAGAATCTGGCGAATGCTGCGGTTTTGGCTGTTTTTGCGCTGACTAATTATTTCTTCGGAAAGAGCCAGAAGTTTCGGCTCCCATATTTCCAGCAAACCGATAATTCTTTGGCAATCAGATTCGAATGAATTCATTGGTAATGAGTTTTCTAAATATTTAATATTCCTGAAGTCTGAAAATCACCCAAAGTTATCGCTTAATATTGAAAGTTTGTCATATTTTTCTCCTGGCTACATTGAATTAAATCGATTTTACATTTCCGGAATAAAGTGTATTTTTGCGCCGAGCTTTCAGGAGAAAGTCGTGTACTTGGTAACCACGTAAAAAACAAGAAATGAAAAAAGAAGTATCTGTTTTATTTATGTTTACTGGCATTTTGTTTGCCACCTGCCTGTTGATTTCCAACATCCTGGCCACCAAAATTTTAATGATCGGTTCATGGGCTGCACCCGCCGGAGTGCTGATTTTCCCGATTGCTTACATCCTGAACGATGTAATTACCGAAGTCTGGGGATTTAAAAAAGCGCGCCTGATTATCTGGACTGGATTCGCCGTGAATATTCTGGCCGTGTCGTTTTTTAGTATCGGCATTGCCATTCCCGGCGCGCCTTTCTGGCAAAACCAGGAAGCGTTTGCTACAGTTTTAGGCAACACACCGCGTATCGTCGCAGCCAGTTTGAGCGCCTATTTAATCGGTTCGTTCCTGAATGCATTCGTGATGAGCCGGATGAAAGTGCTGACCAAAGGAAAAGGTTTTTCCGGAAGGGCAATTTTGTCAACTCTGGCCGGTGAAAGTGCCGATTCGCTCATTTTTATCAGTATCGCATTTGCCGGAGTTTTTCCGATTGGAGTTCTGCTGACCATGGTTGTAACACAGGCTATGCTAAAAACCGTTTATGAAATACTGGTTTTACCGGTCACAATTTGGGTCGTTGGCTTTGTGAAACGTGCCGAAGGAGTCGACACATTCGACAGCAACTTATCATACAATTTATTCCGGGTAAAAGAAATTTAAAGCAAATGGGAAGCAGTGCACTGGTTGTATTTTCAGGAGGACAGGACTCAACAACCTGCCTTTTCTGGGCATTGAAAACGTTCGAAAAAGTTGAAGCGCTTTGTTTCGATTATGGCCAGCGTCACCATATTGAGGAAGAAGCCGCAAGGTCGATTGCTGAAAATGCAGGAGTTCCGTTTACCTTGCTGAATTTGGATTTGCTGAAACAAATCACCCACAATTCGTTGACCGATTCGGCAATGGATGTGGAAGAAAACAAACCCGAAAATCGTCCGCCAAATACGTTGGTCGAAGGCCGTAATATGTTGTTCCTGACTTTCGCTGCCATTTTTGCCAAAGGGAAAGGTATCCCGAATTTGGTGACCGGCGTTGGGCAGGCCGATTACAGCGGTTACCCCGATTGCCGCGACGAATTCATCCGCTCACTCAATCAAACTCTGAACCTTTCAATGGATTACCAGTTCACCATTCACACGCCACTCATGTGGAAATCGAAACAGGAAATCTGGGCTTTGTCTGATGAGCTGGGCGTTTTCGACCTGGTGCGCACGCAGACCGTTACCTGTTACAATGGCATAAAAGGCGATGGCTGCGGCCATTGCCCGGCCTGCCAATTACGGGAAAACGGCCTGAAAAGCTATTTGAAAAAGAAATAATAAATCCATTGATACTGAGGGTTTCACTCTAAGTGAAACCCTCAGTAATGTAGCTTTTAACCTGAAACTTAAAACTTGAAGCCACACTATGAGCGACTTAAAAAACCTTGGAAACGAAAGCAAATACCTGTTCGAATACAGCACTGAAATGCTTGAAAGCTTCGACAACAAACATCCGGAGAACGACACATTTGTGAAATTTAACTGTCCGGAATTTACCAGCCTCTGCCCCATTACCGGACAACCTGATTTTGCGACTATCTACCTGAGTTACATTCCGGATAAAAAGCTCGTGGAAAGTAAGAGCCTGAAATTGTATTTATTCAGTTTCCGCAACCATGGCGCATTTCACGAAGATTGCATCAACATCATTATGAAAGACCTGATTGCGTTGATGGACCCAAAATACATTGAAGTCTGGGGAAAATTTCTGCCACGCGGTGGCCTCAGCATCGATCCGTATTGCAACTATGGCAAACCAAACACGAAGTTCGTGCAGATGGCCGAATACCGCATGCTAAATCACGATTTGTATCCGGAGAAAGTGGATAACCGGTAGTATTTGCAGCGTGAATTTTTTTATGTTCGACTGGTTCAGTAAAAGAAAAGCAGGTAGAAAATAACCAGAGAAAGAATAAATGTTAAAACAATAGAATATATCATTCTCGACGTTTGTTCATGTGTCAATTTAATCCGAATCTTTTCCTTTATTTTTTCCAGATTTTCCTTCGAAATATCCAGATCCCGGATTTGATTTTGTTCTATACTGTGACCTCCTGTCCGATAAGCATCCATCAATTTTTCTCGTTGTTCTTTATGTGCTTTTTTGGATGCCGCATTGTTTTTCATCCGGTTGATCATATCCAAAATATGTCCTTCGCCACCCATAAGTATAGAGATTCAACAGTTTATTTTTTGATTTCTAACATTCACTAAAGTTAAAAATATTTTATGAATATCCGGTTGAATGCCTAATTGTTCCGACAGATGGGGCTTTGCCCCAAACCCTAATTACTTTTTTGTCTTAACACAAAAAAGGAATCAAAAAAAGTCAAGGCTGCGTCCGCTTCGCTCGAAAAACCAGCGTTCGACGGCTAAAATCTTTTAAACTCGCCTGCGGCTCAAACAGAAAAGATTTTTTAACGCCGTCTTCACTTGTTTTTCGGCTCTCCGGACGAGGCCAGTCAGTGCTCGAAGGAAAGCTTTTCATTTGAGGTAAAGTAACGGATACTCATTAAATATTTTATAATCTATGTAATTCCTGAAGTCAAACAAGAATAGACGACTGAACAGAGAAATGAAGTACATTTTGTGCCTAAAGAAGGAGATAAGCGATAGGCAGATTATTCGAAAGTGGTTGCTTTTGTTTGCGCTATTTTTCTCTTTTCTTCCAAATAGTTCGTGCTGCAGCGCAAAACGTATTATTATCCTGATTCTTAATGGAATGGACAAACGAATTGTTGCTGACATCTCTTTCGGTAAACGAAATAATTGTATCTCCATATTGAGCTTCAGCAATAAAACGGCCATCGATAGCATGTAGATAATAATTATCAATAACCTCATTTGGAATCGACTCCATCATCCATTGTAAATACCTGATGTTGTTTACATGCTGATTTGAATCTATATCAAACCGATTGACTCTAAACTCCTTAGTAAGCTTTCCATGGTCAATGGGTTCGATCTTTTTCTTGATGTCATATTGAATGCATTCTTCAGGATAAAAGGACCATTTCTCTTTAATGCCATCATAGATTCGGGTGGGTCTTCTCCTTAAAATATCAAAGAAAACCCATTGACCTTTGGCTACGCCAATAATTTTTCCTTGTTCGTCGTAAATTATATTTTCCCTGAACCCTTTAACCAGTGAATAACTTGAAAGCCATGTCCGGATAGTAATCTTTTCTTTGTATTTGGGATAGCGCTCCATTTTCATAACTCCGGAAAGGAGTACCCACCCAATATTTTGTTTTTCAAGATCATATAAACTATGATTTATCGAATAGCAATGATCTGAAGCTGTTTCTTCCAGCAAAGTTAAGATGGTCGTCGATAGAGCTTCGCCGAAGCTATTCATTTCAAAATATCTTAACTCAAATTGCTTTTCAAAATAATTTTCCAAATCCTGCTTTTTAGAAGGTTTCGATAAAGTTAATCAAATATCGAACTGAAAAATTTTCGTGAGAATCACCTGCGAACGGCTTTATCAATCTAAAGCTAGTGCAGAAACAGAAAATTAGTCTGCACTCATGCATCGCTTTAGGTTTTCTGGCGGGTGCTATTCTCCACAAAAAATGCGACGAATAGAATGGCTATTCACCGCATTTTGTTTGTTCGAAACTTATTTCAAAGGTTTATTGCATCGCATAAATTCCATCTACAATTCCATACTCGACTGATTCTTTGGCATTCATCCAGTAATCGCGTTCAAAATCGGTCAGAATTTGTTTGAGCGGTTGATTGCAGTTTTTCGCCAGAATCTCAGCCGACAACTGTTTGGTTTTCCCGATCTGTTTGGCATGAATTTCAATATCACTGGCTCTTCCTTGCAAATATCCGATGCTGGGTTGGTGAATCATCACTTCTCCCAAAGGATAAATAAAACGCTGCCCTTTTTCGCCCGCCGATAAAAGCAATGAACCCATAGATGCGGCCAATCCCATACAAACGGTTGAAACCGGTGACGAAATCAGGTTCATGGTATCCAGAATTGAGAATCCTGAGGTGACCATTCCGCCCGGACTATTGATGAAAAAGGTGATTTTCTCGCCTGGCTTCAAGGCTTCCAGGTAAAGTAATTTGCTGACAATTTCCTGTGCCGACTCGTCGTCAACTTGTCCCCAAAGAAATATTTTTCGTTGCTCCAGAAATTTCAGGTCAACCGTTTTCTGGATTGATGGTTTTTTGCCTGATGTTTCAGGTTCTTCATCTTCATTCAATCTTCTTGTCATCGTGTTGATATTTATAAATTTATCGAATTGTTTCACTAAAAATGCAAACAAAATTACATTCTTAAAATTCAGGATAACACAAACACTTTTTATTCCTGAACAGAATCATAAAATTAAGATTATTTATTTGATCAACAGATTTGAAGTGGAAATGTTTTTCCTGAAGTCGGGTCAATGACTTGAAACAGGAAATAGACCCTGTCAACCTAAACTTAGCAGAATCGGAAAGACGTATGACTTAATTTTTTGTTATCAGTAAGGTAATCACCAAATCTTCAGGATTGGAACCAGCGCCATATTTCGGGTAAGGTTTGGCATCAATAAGTTGAATAGTGAATCCGTCGGGCTGTTTTTGCAATTCAGAAAGAACCGAATGAAGTTCAAAAGCAGACTTGTTGTCATTTTCTGTCCATTCGCCTTTCACGGTAACTTCGCCAGCCCAAAAGCAAACAACACCTTCAGGGCAACGCGAATCGTTTATGTCTGTAATTTTCAGCGAATATTGTCCGTCAGCCGAATAATAAACCTGATTCATCCTGAACGTCGTTTCATTTCCCAGAGTAAAGGCCTTGTCGATCGTAACTTCTTCGCAGCCCATTCCGGCGAAAAGAAAAAGAACCAGAAAATACTTTATTATTGACAATAATTTCATAAGCTCGTTTTGTTTGAATGATAGACGAATTTATGTGGCTTCAGGTTGCGCAGGTTCGTTACGAAAATTATCTGGTCGCAATATTTTGCCGCTTTAATTCTTTGTTACTTACTTTGCACCCGATTTAGTTCATGCTGTAAAAGTAGATATTGTGAAGATTGGAACAATTGATTTGGGTGAGATGCCGCTTTTTTTGGCGCCAATGGAAGATGTGACGTACAAATCGTTTCGGCACACTTGCAAAAAGTACGGCGCCGATGTGATGTATACTGAGTTTGTTTCGTCGGAAGCTCTGATTCGCGACATTTGGAAGTCGAAACAGAAAATGGCACTGTTTGATTTCGACCGGCCTGTGGCGATCCAGATTTATGGCCACGACATCGAATCAATGGTTGAAGCCGCTAAAATGGCAGAAGAATCGCAGCCCGATTTTATAGATATCAACTTCGGCTGCCCTATGAAAAAGATAGTCAGAAAAGGAGCCGGTGCGTGTATGTTACAGACTCCGGATTTGATGCAGGAAATGACTGCTGCAATCGTGAATGCAGTGAAATTGCCCGTGACAGCCAAAACGCGCCTCGGCTGGGACGAAAACAGCAAAATTATAGTTGAAGTCGCCGAACGGATGCAGGATGCGGGGGTTTCGGCGCTTGCTATTCACGGGCGGACCCGAAGTCAATTGTATACAGGAGAGGCCGATTGGGCCATGATTGGTGAAGTAAAAAACTGCCCGAGAATTCATATTCCAATCATTGGTAACGGAGACATAAATGGTCCTGAAAAAGCAAAATCATGTCTGGAAAAGAGTGGTGTAGACGGTGTGATGATTGGACGCGGAGCAATTGGCCGTCCCTGGATTTTCGACGAAATAAAGCACTATTTCAAAACCGGAAATGTGTTGCCTCCTCCCCTGGTTTCGGAAGTGGTGACGCATGTTCGCGAGCATCTGGAATTAGCTATTGTTTCGCGGGACAATGATCTCAGCGGAATCCTGATGATGCGCCGACATTTTGCCAAATATTTTCCTGCCCTGCCCAACTTCAGGGAACACCGTATTCGATTGCTTCAGGCCAACACACTGGAAGCAGTTCAGGAAACGCTTAACCAGATCGACGAACTTTACGGCGATTTCAGGGTTGATTATACAAATGCCGGGTTAAATTAACTCGGGCAAAATTGCAGAATTCCGTGGAACCGCGTCCCAAATAGAGAAAAGAGCAAATAGAAAACGAATGAAAAAATTTCGGAACATACAAATCGGAGCAAATCTTTACAAATTGTTTGCTGATGAGTTCAAATCGGCCAGATACCGGAAATATTATTCCGATTCGTCGTTTGGGGAAAAACTGAAAAGATACTCGAAACAGGCTGGCATGAAATTGGTTTATCCTGCCTTGCTTTTGCATTACCTACTAAAATCGAATGATGTTCCGATCAAAACCAAACTCATAATTTCTGCTGCTTTGGGGTACTTTATTTTGCCAGTTGATTTCATTCCCGACTTTGCCCCGCTGATCGGATTCACCGACGATTTAGGCGTTTTTCTTCTTATCCTGAAACAAATGGCCGGAAATGTCACTCCTGAAATCAGGGAAAATGCGCGCGCACATCTCCGGAAATGGTTTGGCGAAACTGATATTGATGCACTTGACTTGCTCAATTAAGAATACGCCAATTGATCTGAAATCTTTCCCTACTTTTGTGATTCACAAAAAATGGTAAATGGAATTTCTCGCTTCCCTTCATATTTCGGCATTTGAATGGTTTATTATACTAATCTGCGGAATGCTCATTGGCATGTCGAAAGTTGGTGTGCCGGGTGTCTCCATGATTGTGGTTCCTGCGCTGGCATTTATTTTTGGCGCCAAACCATCGACAGGTGTTTTGCTTCCGATATTGATGATGGCCGACATTTTTGGTGTGGCTTATTATCGCCGTCATGCCGACTGGCCGAAAGTTCTGAAGGTTTTACCCTGGGCCATTGTCGGCGTTTTAATTGCACTTTGGGTTGGCGAAGTCGTCAATAGCGAAACATTTAAAAACCTGATCGCCATTCTCGTTTTTATCAGTATTGGATTGATGTTGTGGAAGGAGCGGAGAAAAGATGCCCAATTTTTTCCTGACAAATGGTGGTTTGCTGCATCGATGGGAATTCTAGGCGGCTTTGCAACCATGATCGGAAATGTCGCCGGACCTGTTTTTGCAATCTATTTATTGGCCATGCACTTGCCAAAAAACAATTTCATTGGTACCGGAGCCTGGTTTTTTCTGATCATCAACATATCGAAATTTCCGCTTCAACTATTTGTGTGGGATAACATCAGTCTGCAAAGTCTTGCTATCGATTTAATAGCACTTCCGGCGATAGCCTTAGGTGCCATACTTGGATTTAAATTTGTAAAAATCATTCCTGAACATACCTACCGTGGCTTTGTTGTTGTGATCACTGTAATTTCAGCATTTTTATTGTTGCTGTAAACCGGCACTTTTATCCTGTAATCATGGAATCTTTTTACTGTATTTCTCAAAATGGGTACATGAACACGGTTCTTTACTTGCCCACCAGATCGCGACAGCCAGACATGTCAAGAGAAAAATATTGAGCCACAATTAATCCTCCTAAAATGAAATTTCACAGTTTCGTTCCGGAGGATTTTTCATTTCCGGTACTTCAGAAAAGGAAACCCTTTCACCTGCACTTTTTATCCCATTGCATCTGCTTCTTAACCAAATTGTAATCTTTTCTTAAAATTATTAGTTTCTCAATTCGATTCTATAACTTTGATTATCTGTTTATTTCAATTTAGCCACAATTACAATTCTGTTAATTTAACCGTTTTGTAATAGTTTTGCAACAGGGCTGTAATTGCGGCACTTCATCTTTGTTTCGGCTTAAATACAATTCGAAATTAATCTTGAGTATAAATGAAAAAACCAGTATTAACAACCTTTGTGGTACTTTGTATCGCGTTTATGGCTATGTCGCAGGAAAACAAAGAGGCATTTAAACCTCATGGCAAACCAATTATCCGGGTGTATAGTAATTTCCACAGCACCTTTTCAGATGGAAATTCCGCTTCTGCTTTCGAAGTAACACGCGTTTATCTGGGATACGAACATTCTTTTTCTGAAGATTTTTCAGGAACAGTAGTTTTTGATGTGGCCGATCCGGCTGTTGGTAAATTACAGATGACCGCTTTCGTAAAAAATGCTTACCTCAATTATAAACACGATAATCTTTCCTTTGATTTTGGAATGATCCCAACCACATATTATAAAGTTCAGGAAGGCTTCTGGGGATACCGTTACCTGCAAAAAGTTTTTCAGGATGAATTTGGTTTAAACCCAAGTGCCGATCTGGGTACAAGCGTTACCTACAAGTTTACTGGCGCTATATGTGCAGATGTAGCTTTGTACAATGGCGAGGGGTATAAAAAATTGCAAGGCGATAACATTTTCAAAACCGCATTTGGCCTAACAATTATTCCGGTAAAAGAACTGACTGTTCGGGGGATAATTGATGTAATGGACAATGAAAGTACTTATGCCGGATTCTTTGGCTACAAAGGCAGCAAACTTTCGCTGGCTGCCGAATACAATTACCAGAAAAATCATTCGATGACCGCCGGACAAGATATTTTCGGTCCATCTTTCTACGGAACTGTAAATTTGTCGAAAAAAGCGAAATTCTTTGCCCGCTTCGATGATCTTCAGTCAAACACAACTTCAGGAGAAGAAGAAAACTGGAACATAGCCAAAGACGGGAAATTGCTAATGGCCGGCTTCGAATATGCTCCCGTTTCAGGAATTAAAATTTCACCAAACTACCGGGGCTGGAGCCCGGCTCAAGGCTCACAACCTTTTGTGTCAACCCTCATGCTTAATTGCGAAATAAAATTTTAACACATAAAATTAAAAACACATGAAATCAATTATTGCCGTAATCGCACTGGCCGTTCTGTTTAGTTCGTGCCACAACTCTGCCAAGAAAAATCAGGCTGGTTCCGACGAAAAAATTGCGCTGACTGCTGCCGGGGCAACTTTCCCTCAGCCATACTACAATTTGCTATTCAAAAATTATTCTGAAACAAAAGGAGTTTCGGTGACTTATGGTGGAATTGGCTCAGGAGGCGGTATTCGCAGCCTGACAGACAAAGTGGTAGATTTCGGAGCTTCTGATGCTTTTCTTGATGATAAAACCATGTCGGAAATGCCGGCACCAATCGTTCACATTCCAACCTGTTTGGGCGCTGTTGTAATTGCTTACAATTTGCCGGGAATCGACGAATTGAAATTATCAAACGAATTGCTTGAAAAAATATTTCTGGGAGAAATTACCAAATGGAACGATCCGCTGATTGCCGCTAACAATCCGGGCGTAAAATTCCCATCAACTTCAATTTTGTTTGTGCACCGTTCCGACGGTAGCGGAACAACACAGATTTTCTCGGACTACATGACCAAGATCAGCAAAAAATGGGCTGAAACTGTGGGAACCGGAAAATCGCTGAACTGGCCGGTTGGAATGGGTGGAAAAGGTAATCCGGGCGTTGCCGGAACCGTTAGCCAAACCGAAGGAGCTATTGGCTATGTGGGTTCGGAATATGCATTTGCACAAAAAATACAAATGGCAAAAGTGCAGAACGGTGCCGGCGAATATGTACTTCCAACAATGGCTTCGGTTAGCGCTGCAGCAAAAGGCGACATTCCTGAAGATACGCGTGTTATGCTCACCAATTCAAGCGATCCGGAATCGTATCCGATCAGTGGCTTTACCTGGATTATTCTTTACAAAGAGCAGAATTACAACGGCCGAACACTGGCTCAGGCTGAAGCAACACTTAAATTGCTCGATTGGATGGTTAGCCCCGAAGCTCAAGCTCAGGCGCCAAATGTAAATTATGCACCGCTTACCGAAGACGCAGCGGCCAAAGCCAAAGCAATACTTCGCACAGTGACTTACGATGGTAAACCAATCTTAAATTAAGATTCAACCCGGCTAAATGAACAGCGACAAAATTACAAAAATCGTATTATTTTCTGTTTCATTTATCATCCTGATAGTAGCAGGAGGTATGGTGTTTTCCCTTGTGGGAGGCGCCATTCCTTCGTTCAAAACTTTTGGGTTGGGTTTCATAACCTCTACGGAATGGAACCCAACCGAAGGCCACGAAGTTTACGGCGCTATGCCTTTTATTGCCGGAACTCTCATTACCTCGTTTGTTGCCTTGCTGATCAGTTTTCCCCTTTCGTTTGCCACTTCACTTTTTTTAGGCGAATACTACCGGAACACACGGGTTGCTAAAATACTGGGAACAATGGTCGATTTGCTGGCTGGAATTCCATCAATTGTTTACGGTCTGTGGGGATTTTATGTCCTGCGTCCGTTTTTGATCAGCATCGGGTTCGAAAATCAGGGTTTTGGTGTATTTACTTCGAGCCTTGTGTTGGCCATCATGATTATTCCTTACGCCACATCGCTGAGCAATGAAATCATTTCAATGGTTCCGAACGATTTGAAAGAGGCTGCCTATTCATTGGGATCAACACGGTACGAAGTAATCAGGTATGTAACTGTTCCTACAGCGCGTTCAGGAATATTTGCCGGATACATTCTGGCATTTGGGCGTGCGCTGGGCGAAACAATGGCGGTAACCATGCTTATTGGCAACTCAAGTAAAATTCCTGACAGCTTGTTTTCAACCGGGAATACAATGGCTTCGGTTATTGCCAACCAGTTTGGCGAAGCCGCAGGATTAAAGCTTAGTGCACTGATTTCAATCGGACTTCTCCTTTTTGTGATCACAGGAATTGTGAATGGAATCGGGAAACTGATTATCAAGAAAATGAGCTAATGTGAAGGCAAAAGTGAAAAACAAACCATAGAGAATTTCAGATCTTAACGACATTCAGTAATTCAATCCTTCGTAAATCAACCATGCAATCTACCAGTATAAAAGACAACATCAGCGTACGAACGAAAAAAGACCACGTCTTTTTAGGACTGGTTGTGTTCTTTTCCGTTCTAACGGTTTCACCAATTATCCTGATTATTTTCAAGCTGATTGAAAAAGGCTATAAACAACTTAGCTTTAGCTTTTTGGTTGAAAAAACTCCGGACACCATGCAGGCCATGACGGCCATTGCCAACCACGAAACTATTCCCGGTGGTATTGCCAACGGAATACTGGGAACTTTCCTGATGGTGGCTATGGCTGCCGCAATTTCGATTCCGGTTGGAATAATTTCAGGAATTTACCTGTACGAAAACCAGGGAAAATGGATGGCCAATCTCACACGAAGTGTTTCCGATATTTTGCAGGGAGTTCCGTCAATCGTGCTCGGTTTGATTTCGTACATGTGGGTTGTAAAACATGTTACTTTTGGATTTTCAGCGCTGGCCGGAAGTGTTTCGCTGGCCATTATGATGTTGCCAATGATTATTCGCTCGACTGAAGAAACCTTGAAAATGATCCCGCAAACACTAAAGGAAGCCGGGCTTGCGCTTGGAATTCCATACTGGCGGGTTTTGGTTGGCATTTTAATCCCAACCGGATTTAGCGGTTTGATGACCGGAATTTTACTGGCCGTTTCGAGGGTAATTGGCGAAACGGCGCCACTGATGCTAACAGCTTTAGGCAGCTCGGTAATTAACACCAACATTACCAAGCCAACCAGCGCCATTCCGCTGCTGATCTGGGAGTTTTACAACGATCCGAATATGGTTGATTTAATCTGGAGCTCATCGCTTTTACTGATGATTATTGTGCTTGCCTTCAATCTTGTTTCGAAACAAGTGGCAGCTAACAGAAAATAAAAACAAATGAACGAAAATATACTACAGATAAAGGATCCGATTCTGTCCATTCAGGATTTATCGGTTGCATACGACAAAAATGTGGCCGTAAAAAACGTATCGGTGGGCATAAAAAAGAATACGGTTACAGCCATCATGGGTCCTTCAGGATGCGGTAAAAGTACACTTTTAAGGGCGCTCAACCGCATGCACGAATTGTACGAAAACATTCACACAACCGGATCCGTATTCCTGAATGAGGAAGACATTTTTAAAATGTCGCCCATTAAACTGCGCCGGAAAACAGGAATGGTTTTTCAACGTCCGAATCCGTTCCCAACCATGAGCATTTACGACAATGTAATTGCCGGATACAAACTCAATGGGATAAGCCAGAAGAAACAGGAGCGCGACGACATTGTGGAACGCTCGCTTCGCGATGTAGTTTTATGGGACGAGGTAAAAGATTCGCTCACAAAAAAGGGAACCTTTTTAAGTGGCGGACAGCAGCAGAGGCTTTGTATTGCAAGGGCTCTGGCTTTTAATCCTGAAATTATTTTGCTCGACGAACCCACATCGGCGCTCGACCCGGTAGCAACTTCGAAAATTGAGGATTTGCTTATCAAACTGAAGGAACACTATACCATTATAATGGTAACTCATAACATGTCGCAGGCGGCCCGTATTTCAGATTATTCGCTATTTATGTATCTTGGGGAGTTGGTTGAATACGGAAAAACCAAAAACATGTTCACCAATCCTCAGGACCGCCGGACAGAAGAATATCTGACCGGAAAATTCGGTTGATTTTTTGGGGAGTGGGAAGACGCGAGATCTGAAAAAGAATAACGCAGACTGAAAATGAAATAGTTGACGTAAGTAATATTTTAGAAACACAGAATGCAAATGGATGAAGACCTCAATCATCATTCATCAATAATAAATAATCAATAATAGTAACCATGTCAGTAAAAAAAGACGAGGCAATTAAGGACATTATGGCCGAATATGAATCATTGGCCAATCTGGTTCTTCAACAGCTCGACATATTGGAATCAATGATCACAAGCAGCGATTTGCATTTGTCTGATGAATTGTATCAGACCGTAAAAAGCAATGAAGAAAAGCTGGACAAATGGGAAGTTAAACTAAGCGATAAAATTGTGAACACAATTGTTCTGTATCAGCCTGTTGCTTCCGAAATCCGCAGCCTGATTGCGCTTTACCGCATAACAATCAGTCTCGAACGAATTGGCGACCTGGCCGTAAGCATCACCAAATTTATGCGGGCCATAAAAAACGAAGAGGTTTATGCCAGCCTGTCCGATTTCATTACGAACATGATGATCCTGAGCGTAAAAATGGTGAAGAACGCCATGCTTTCGTTTATCCACAAAGATATGGACCTGGCCATCTGGACCATAAAAAATGAAGCTGTGATTGATGAATTGAACCAGAAAATGTTGAAAAAGGCCATCACTAAGGCAAAGAAAATCGACGAAAAAAAGAATATCCTGGTTAGCTTTATCAACATAAAGGAAATGGTTTCGAACATCGAACGAATTTCGGATCATGCGGCAAACATTGCCGAGGCTTCAATTTATGCTTTTGAGGGAAAAGATATTCGCCATCACCGCAAAGAAGAGTTAAAAGAAATGTCAAAATTTGAAAACAATGAGTGATAACTACAAAATATTGGTTGTTGACGATGAAAAGGATTTGTGCGAAATCCTTCAGTTCAACCTGTCGAGCGAAGGTTTCGACATTGAAGTTGCATATTCGGGAGAGGAAGCTCTTACCAAAACCATCGACCGTTTCGACCTGCTTCTGCTTGATGTTATGATGGGCGGGATGTCGGGCTTTAAACTGGCCGATAAAATCAGGAAAGATCTGGGACTTTCGGTTCCAATTATTTTCCTCACTGCCCGCGAAACCGAAAACGATATGCTGACCGGATTCAATGTGGGCGCCGATGATTACCTGGCCAAACCATTTTCGATTAAAGAACTGGTGGCCCGCATAAAAGCTGTTTTGCGACGTGGAAAAACCGTGGATGTGAAACCTAAAATTATCACTGTCGAATCGATGGAACTCGATTTGAACAGAAAATCGATTACCATTGACAACGAAGCTATTTTGCTCACACGCAAAGAATTTGAAATTTTGACCATGCTGATTTCTCACAAAGGGAAATACCTGAGCCGGCAGGAAATCCTGGACCGAATCTGGAGCGACGATGTCATTGTTACAGAGCGAAATGTTGATGTAAACATAGCCCGTCTTCGAAAGAAAATAGGCTCGTATGGCAACTACATCAAAGGCCGGTCGGGTTACGGATACTGTTTCGAAAATTAGGAAAGAAAAAATAAGAAACTGAAAATATCGAAGCACCCGTTCGGCATTTCGTGTTTCTTATTCGATATTTGATGATGTAAAAACTATTAAAATGATTGTACAACGCACTTTTCGCCGCCGAATATTTGTTAACTTCTTCATCGTTTTTTTCATTTTTACCCTGTCGGTATTGGGTTATCAGTACGATCGTGAAAAAAGTTACCGGACGGGACAGCTCGAAAATATTCTGGATAATATTTCGGAAGTAACGCACCGGTACATCCAGTACAAAAAAGTATTTGAAACCGGCGATTTCAAGTCGCTCGATACTTTGAAAATTTTGCTGCCGATAACCAATACGCGGCTCACCGTAATTGATATGACCGGCAAGGTTTTGTACGACAGCTTTGTGTCCGACGTGAAGACGATGGAAAATCACCTGCGCCGTCCCGAAGTTCAGAAAGCTTTGTTCTCCGGAAAAGGCTCGAGCATAAGGCTTTCGGCCACGACCAACCAGAAATTCTATTATTATGCCAAGAATTGCCAGACCTATTTTGTGCGAACTGCCGCCGTTTACAATGTCGACATTATCCGGTTCCTGAAAACAGAGCGCATTTTCCTGATTTTCATTGTTTCGTTGTTCCTCCTGATGTGGATTCTGCTTCATTTTACGACACGAAGATTGAGTGAATTCATTGTCAAACTCAAGGAATTTGCATTGAAAGCAGGTCAAAACGAGGACATTTCGAAAATGGACAGCAATTTTCAGGATAATGAACTCGGTGTTATCCGGAGACAAATTGTGCAGATTTACGATAATCTGAAAACAGCAAAAGACGAGCTAACCAGCGAAAAGGAAAAATTGTACGGACACCTTCAGGTTCTCAAAGAAGGGATTTCCATTTTTTCGTCTGAAAAACACAAAATACTGGCCAACAGTCATTTCATTCAGTTCATCAACATGATTTCTGAGAAATCGACCATTTCGGCTGAGCATATTTTTTCAATTCCTGAATTTGGGAAAGTCGTCGAATTTGTTGATCAGAATAAATCGAAAGACTTGCAAACACTGAATAAAGAACTTCCTCAGATTGAATATACGATTGAGAAAAGCGAAAAATATTTCCAGATTCGCTGCATTATTTTCCTCGATAGAAGTTTCGAAGTACTAGTCAGTGATGTGACACGGCCCGAAAAACAGCGGTTGCTCAAACAGCAACTTACCTCAAATATCGCTCACGAGCTTAAAACTCCATTGTCTTCAATTAAAGGTTATCTGGAAACTATAATGAACAACCCAAACATTCCCGACAACAAAAAGTTATACTTTGTTGAAAAAGCGTTCGCTCAATCTGAGCGCCTGACCGATTTACTTAACGACATTTCGTTGCTCAACAACATTGAGGATGCTGGCGGCTTATTTGAATTTAAGTCGCTCATACTGAAGCCTGTTATCCGCGACGTGGTTGAAAATCTAAAACTTCGGCTGACCGAAAGAAATATGGATTGTACCATTGAAGTTGACAACGAGGTAATTGTCAATGGAAACGAATCGCTGCTCTTTTCGGTGTTCCAAAATCTGATCGAAAACTCGATCAATTATGCCGGAAACAATTCGAAAATTACGATCCGGAAATACCTTGAAGACGATAAATATTACTATTTCCAGTATTCCGATTCAGGTGTTGGAATTTTAGATGAGCATTTGCCGCGTATTTTTGAACGGTTTTACCGCGTGGATTATGGCCGTTCGCGCGAAACAGGCGGAACCGGACTTGGACTTTCAATTGTGAAAAACGCCATTTTGCTTCACAAAGGCGAAATCTCGGTCAGGAATAAACCTGAAGGTGGACTGGAATTTCTGTTTTCATTGTCGAAAAAATAAGTATCTGCCTGTTAATTCGTACAAAATATTTTCAAAAAAAATACATGTTTGATGTTTTCTACGACATAATTTATAGCATAAAAAAAATCCCGGGAAACCGGGATTTTTTTTGTTCCTTATCGAACCTTCCAGCTTAAAAAACCTTGGCATGTTAAAGAGTAGCTTTTACTCCATTTGCAATTATTTTTTTTAAATTTAACAACACGAGACTTACTGAATACAATTACAAATTGAAAAGACTTAAAGTATGAAGATAATACACATTAGTGCAGAATGTTATCCTGTCGCGAAAGTCGGGGGTTTGGGCGATGTTGTTGGTGCATTACCTAAATATCAAACTTTATTGGGTCACAGCGCAACTGTAATTATGCCGTTTTATCACGGAAAATTTAGTCGCGAAAACGAATTTTCCATCGTATTCTCAGGCTTTGCAAGACTTGGTCACGCAAATTTTGCCTTCAATGTTTTAAGCCTCACAAAAAACGATCTGGGCTACGATCTTTACATGATTGATATCCCCGGACTTTTCGACCGTGAAAATGTGTATTCATACCACGACGACACTGAACGTTTCATAACTTTCCAGATTGCAACGCTCAACTGGCTAAATCTGTTGCCCGATGTTCCTGACATTGTGCATTGTCACGATCAGCAAACCGGTTTCATTCCGTTCATGATGTCGAAAGTACGCGAATACGACCGGTTTCAGGAAGTACCGACTATTTTTACCATTCACAACGGGCAGTACCAGGGACAGTTTGGCTTTGATAAATTGTATTATCTGCCGCCGTTTCATTCGTATTTTAATGGCTTAATCGAATGGCATCATGTCATTAATCCTCTGGCCTCGGCCATTAAATGCGCCTGGCGTGTAACTACGGTTTCGCCAACTTATCTCAACGAAATTGGTTATTCAATGAAAGGGATGGAAGAATTACTTCGGAAAGAACGAAGCAAATCGGTTGGGATTCTGAACGGAATTGATGTCGATGTATGGAATCCGCAAACCGATCCTATGCTGGAGAAAAATTTTAGCGCCACTACGCTAAATGAAGGTAAAAAAGCAAATAAGGATGCGATTTGCAAACAGTTTGGACTCGATCCGGAGAAACCATTGCTTACATTTATTGGCCGGTTGGTTGGCGAAAAGGGCGCAGATTTATTACCTGAAATAGTTTACAACCTTTCAAAATTTAATCCCGGCGAACAAACCTTCCTGATACTGGGTTCGGGAGAAGGGCACATTCAGAATGCCTTACTTCAACTCGAACCCGAATTTAAAGGTCATTACTGTTCGTATATCGGTTACAATGAAAAACTTTCGCACCTAATTTATGCTGGTGCCGATTTTCTTTTAATGCCTTCGAGGGTTGAACCTTGTGGCCTGAATCAGCTTTATGCTCTTAGATATGGCACCGTCCCAATTGTGAGACGAACCGGTGGTTTGCGCGATACTGTTATTGATATTGGCGACGGTGGATTTGGAATTTGTCACGACCAGACCTCAACGTTTGATGTTACACATTCCATTCAGCGTGCAAAATCATTCTATAAAAACAAACGGGCATTTAATAAAATCAGGAAACAAATCATGGAAATTGACCACTCCTGGACCAAAGCGGCAATCGATTATCTCGAATTATACCAATCACTTAAATTTTAATACATGAAAAAAAAGACAAGAACTCTAGCAATTGTACTGGGAGGAGGACAGGGCACAAGACTAAATCCCTTGACAGAATCCAGATCGAAACCAGCCGTTCCGATTGCCGGAAAATATCGTCTGGTGGATATACCGATTTCAAATTGCATTAATTCGGATATTAACCGAATCTTTGTTTTAACACAGTTTAATTCAGCCTCGTTAAATCAGCATATCAAAAACACTTACACGTTTAGCTTTTTCGACGACTCGTTTGTTGATGTTCTGGCCGCAGAACAAACACCTGATAATAAAAACTGGTTTCAGGGAACAGCCGATGCCGTTCGTCAGTGTATGCAACATTTCATGAATTACGACTTTGATTATGCCCTGATTCTTTCGGGCGACCAGTTGTACCAGATGGATTTCAACAAAATGATTGATGCGCACGAGGCTGCAGGTGCGGAAATTACATTGGCTACTCTTCCGGTGAATGCAAAAGATGCTCCTGACTTTGGAATCCTTAAAGCCAATTCAGAAAACATTGTAACCGAATTTATTGAAAAACCCGCAACAGAATTGCTTGCCGCCTGGATTTCTCCGGTTAGCGAAGAAATGAAACAGGAAGGCAAATTATACCTGGCTTCAATGGGCATTTATGTGTTTAACCGCAATTTGCTGGTTGAACTGATGAACGTAAAAGACACTAAAGATTTTGGAAAGGAGATTATTCCTCAATCCATTTACAAGCACAAAGTAATCAGCTATCAATACGAAGGTTACTGGACTGATATAGGTAGTATTGATTCGTTTTATGAAGCAACCCTTGAATTGACTGATGATATTCCAAAGTTTAATCTTTTCGATAACTCGAATGTAATTTACACTCGCCCCCGGTTGCTGCCTCCTTCAAAAATTTCAGGAACTATCCTTGATAAATCTGTAATTGCCGATGGTTGTATTATTCACGCCAGCAAAATTGAACATTCAGTAATTGGTATCCGGTCGCGCATCGGAAAAGATACGACCATTGTCAGTTCGTATGTAATGGGCAACGATTACTATCAGAATCTTGAGGAAATCGATCAGGATCACAATGATGGGAAAGTGATGGGAATTGGCGAACGTTGCTTTATCAGCACATGTATTGTTGATAAAAACTGCCACATTGGAAATGATGTAACGATAAAAGGCGGCAGTCATTTACCCGATACGGATAATCGCCTTTACACCGTGAGGGAAGGAATCGTAGTCATTAAAAAAGGAGCAATTATTCCAAATGGATTTGTGATATAAATACCTTTCGCTCAATAAACCTGCTGCCATAACGAATCAGTAACCTGTTTTGTTATGGCGGTTTTTTTATCCTGATGTACAGGCCTTTGATTGATAATATTTCCACGATTCTTTGATTTTGAATTGAAGTTCGTTCACGAATCAGTATATTTGATAACATAAATAAAATTTAACCAAAATCACATTCCCATGAAATCAAAATTTTTACTCCTACCTGTTATTGTAATGGTATTGTTTGCAAATACGGTCAATGCAAAATCACAAGTTTTGCTGCGGCTAAACCTGCAAAAAGGTTCAATCTACGAAATGCACATGCATGTCACCAGTAATATCGAACAGAATATGATGGGTCAAAACATGAAAATCGTACAGCGAATGGAAATGATTCTTTCGTACAAAGTGACTGATGTGTTGCCGAACAAAAATTATCAGATCGAATATTCGGTCAACAGCATGAAATTGGACGTGGACATCAACGAAAATTCTATGAGCTTCGACTCTCAAAATCCGGATGAATCGAACCCGATGGGCACCATTCTGAAAACCATTAATAAAATGAAAGTGACATTCGAATTAACACCTTCAGGAAAAACTGAACAGGTTAACGGCCTTGACGAAATAACCAGTCAAATTGCGTCGAATCCTCAAATGGCACAAGCGCTGCAAATGTTCTCCGACGATAAAAACTTCAGTTCCTTTATCAGTGAAACGTTCAATTACATTCCTGAAAATAAAATAAAAACAGGGGATAAATGGACAACACAATTCAAACTTCCTTCATTGATGGATGCCAATACAACCATGAATTTTGAAGTAACCGGAATAACAAAAGACAGCGTTGACCTGAATGTCTTTTCAGACGTGAATTCTGAAGGGCCGGTTGAGCAAAACGGGATGAAAATAGACATGAAATTGACCGGCAGCCAAACAGGAACTATGACAGTTGACGCAAATGACGGATGGGTTCGTTCATCTGACCTGAATCAAAAATTTGATATACACATGAAATTGAAAAACCCGCAAACGGGTGAAGATATGGAAATTCCGATGAAAGTAAATTCGGTGACCAAATCGACCGTTGAAAAGAAATAGCCGGATCGGCTATACAAAAATAAAGCCCGAAACTGACACTATAGTTTCGGGCTTTATTTTATATGTCGGCTCCCTTCGATGCGCTTCGCCACCCAGAGAGTCTCTCTTTGATCTTCGGTCTTCCGTCTCCTCTAGAAAACCGCTTCCACAATTTTCCGGGTATTGTCCGAAACTCCGTAAGTATAAATGTGTAAACTCGGAACTTTGTGTGCCACCAAATCTTTTGACTGTTCAATGGCCCATTCCGTTCCCACCACTTTGGCATCGTCGTCGTTTTTGCATTTACCCAATTCAGTCGCTAGTTCTTGCGGAATATCAATACTGAAGAGCTTTGGCAGCACCGTCAGTTGATTCTTTAAATTGATTGGTTTGATGCCCGGAATAATTGGAACCTGAATGCCAATTGCCCTGCATTTATCTACAAAATCGTAGTATTTCTGATTGTCGAAAAACATCTGGGTCACGATGTAGTCGGCGCCTGCATCCACTTTTTGTTTCAAATACTGAAGGTCAATTTCTGCATTGGGCGCTTCAAAATGTTTCTCCGGATAGCCGGCCACTCCGATGCAAAAATCCATCGGCGCCGTGTTTTTTAAATCAAGTTCAAGGTATTTCCCTTTGCGCAGATTCACGATTTGTTCAACCAACTGGTTGGCATTGGCGTGTCCGTTTGGATCAGGCCTGAAAACATGTTCGCCTTTATTGCCGTCGCCGCGTAAAGCCAATACATTTTTGATGCCCATAAAATTCAGGTCAATCAAAACATGTTCGGTTTCGCTTTTCGAAAAGCCACCACACAGAATATGCGGAATAACCGGAATACCGTATTGGTGCTGAATACTGGCCGCAATAGCAACCGTTCCGGGTCGTTTACGAACCGTGCGTTTTTCGATGCGGCCATCGGGCAACTCAATGTACATCATCTCGTCGCGGTGCGTGGTGATGTTGATGTACTTTGGATCGAAATCGACCAGTGTTTCGATGGTTTTGTATATTTTACTGGCATCGTTTCCTTTGAGTGGGGGCAGCAACTCAAACGAAAAAACAGTTTTATTGCTCTGATTGATAATGTCAATAACTTTCATTTCAGGGGTATTTAAAGATTCAAAAGCTGATCTGATTTTCAAAATTTGAACGAAATATTATTTAAAAATGTTCTCAATTTTCTTTTCTGCTTTATCCATTTCGCGTTTCAGTTGGGTTTCCACCGAATTGTTAAAATGAAAAATCATATCGGCTACAAACATAACAGCCAAACCTAGAATGAAAAAGATAATTGCAGATTTTGTGTTTTTATTCATGAGTTATTAATTTTTAGATCATATTTTTATTCGCAATATCGTACAATTACCTTGAAATCCTAAAGTTTGATTTTAGATTTTCAAGGTAAAATATGATATTTACAAATTATCGATGTAATTAAATGCTCCAATCGGCTTTACTTTCTCTCCAAAAATCGCTTGTAATTTCTTTAAATTGTCATCCTCAATTACCACAATATCAGAAATTTTGTTTTTGAATTGGAGAAAGAAATTAAGGTTAGTGATGTCCGTTTCAGGAAATCCATATCCGATAAAAACAATATTATCACATTGATTTAACCAGTGATAAGCCTTTTGCCATAAAAAGGGAAATAAATTTCCTTCAAAATAATTATCCTTCGAATAGGCCATTGGAATAAATACAGGATTATTATAAAGAAGGAATTCGTTTGGTTCCACTCTGTCATAAATCTTGATAATATTGTTTAAATCGTAATTCTTATTGCCAGGGAGCTTAAACCAACTAAGGCTTCCATGCAATTTCAAAATATCTAATTTCCCATGTTTTTTATATGGTTTCGAGCTTTTACTGATTTCTTGGATAAGTCCATTTAATATTGATTCACTTTCTCCGACATAATCATTAATATAAATCTGATATTCTTTAGACTGGGATAGGTTATTCTTTATGAAAGTGTCAATCAATAAGTCATAGTTGAAAGTAATAATTTGGCCTTTTGTATCAATTGCATGCAGTAGAAATTTTTTGAATAGCTCGCTTTTATCAGAATCAACTGTATAAGGAAGCAATGAGAAATGAATATAACTCAAAAATTCATGTTTGAGAATTTCAAATCTCGAAATATTCTCAATTGAAAATTGCAATTTGTTAGAAAGCAAAATATTCGATAGAACTTCTAAGAAACTGGAATTTAAATGAATAAAACTATCCTTAATGCTGCTAATAAAGCTAGCTAGATTAGGGTAATCTTCAGTTAAATCATTTTTATTTAAGTCATTAGACAAATCAATTATCGTTGGGATCTTTTGTGAAAATGCTTTTGAAAAGCCAGCACCAGTTATATAAACAGTATTATCCATTATCTGCAAATTAAGAACACATATAATTCAACCTCTGCAAGTTAATCCTTCCTCACTCAAATACAATATGTTTGTAAGAAATCTTCTCAATAAGAAGACAGAATATTCATCTTGCCTTTTTGAAGTTTTGTTGATGGAGTTTTTTCATTCCGTCCAAAAAAAGTTATCCGCTTTGTTTTAGATTTTTGCGCGGACGGGTTTCTTGTTTCCCTTTTTAACCCGGGGTGGCACTCCTTCGTCGTTCTGCCCCGAGCTATTGATATATAACCCTTTCAGGGTAAAAAACCAATTTCTCCAAAGAGGGGAAATGGTTTTTTGGACTCATGAACAGTTTTTTGCAGACTTATTTTCTCCCTTCAGAGTATAAAGCATCTGATTCCTCTACCCAAAAACTTCCCCTTCGAGGGGATTAGTAGGGGGCTTAGATTCCCTTAAAGGCGGACTCCATTCCGTCCAAAAAAAGTCATCCTCTTTGTTTTCATTTTCGCGTGTACGTTTTTCTGCTTTTCTATATTAACCTTTCAAAAACCTCTTTTGTATTGCCACGGAATTTCTGTTCCGATGTTCAGTTCTTTGGAGGCATTGAGCGCAAAATACGGATTACGCAAAAATTCGCGGGCAACTACCACCAGATCGGCTTGTCCGGTGGAGATGATTTGATTGGCCTGCGCCGCATCGGTGATCATGCCAACAGTTCCGGTTAAAACATTTGTTTGTTGTTTGATTGCTATAGCAAATGGTAGTTGATAGCCTGGATGCACTTTCGATTTATCGACAAAGGCAAACCCTCCGCCCGATGCAGTAATGAAGTCAACTCCATTGTCAGCTAAAATTTGAGAAAGCCTTACACTGTCTTTCAAAGTCCAGGGCTCGGCTGTTTCTAAATAATCAACAGCCGAAATTCGCGCCAGTAAAGGCATTCCATCAGGAATAACCTTTCTCACTTCCTGAACTGTTTCAACCAGAAACCGGATCCGGTTTTCGAAACTCCCGCCGTAAATATCGTTCCGTTTGTTTATAACTGCCGAGTAAAATTGGTGGAACAGATAACCATGCCCGGCATGCATTTCAATCGAATCAAAACCTGCTTCAACGGCTCTTTTGTCCGCTTCTACAAAATCATTTTTGATTTTCAGAATTTCAGCAATTGTTAATTCTACCGGAGTAACTCCGCTCATGGTAGTTGCCGAAGAGCTTTTTGTAACCCAGCCACCGTTCTCAACCGGCATGGGTTTAAAACCTTCGGTTGGATGCGTGTGACTTCCTTTTCCTCCGGAATGCCACAATTGAACGGCAATGGCTGCTCCCTGTTCCTGAACAAATTTTACGATGGGTTTCCAGGCTTCGGTTTGTTCGGCATTCCACAACCCGGCATCCGATAAGGTGTTCATTCCTTCAGGTGAAACCGCTGTACATTCCGTAATAATTAACCCGGCGCCACCAACAGCCCGGCTGCCTAAATGTACCAAATGCCAGTTGCCCGGCCTGCCATCGGTTGCGCTATACATTTGCATGGGCGAAACGGCAATCCTGTTTTTAAGCGTCAGGTTGCGGAGGGTTAATGGCGAAAATAAATTTAAAGTTTTCATATCAATCTTTTTTAAAGTTTATACAACAATGAATCTCTATTTTAAATGAATGGCAATTAACAAGGTATATTCACCGGGTTTTCTGCCGGAATATTTATTGCATCCTGACGATGCCATTTTATGAACCCCCTGATGTTGGTTATCAGGAAGATGCTATTGCCAAAAGCAATGGCGTAACTTTGCAGAAGGGTAATTCCGATAGCAATCCAGAAGAGGTTTGCGGCTATAAAAATTACAAATCCCCATTTCGATTTGTTCCCCAATTGAATGACTGCCATAAGGTTCAGGAATATTGAAATCCAGTCGAGCCCGTAATATTTGAATAGTATTTCCAAGACATTGAGTTTTTAAATGATTTGATGAAACAAAAATACATCCGACCACAGCCGAACTTCGGGCAGTATTTACTTCAAATCAGGTAAAATTTACTGAAGGCCTATTTTTCGGCTTTAAAGTCGGAAGGCGAAATTCCGGTTGCGCTTTTAAAATATTTGGCAAAATAGGAAGGATCGTCAAAGGTGAGGAAGTACGCCACTTCTGAAACGGTCAGTTCTGTATTTCGAAGTAATGATTTGGCTTCAAGGATCGTTCGTTCTTTGATGATTTGTGTCGGTGTTTTGCCGGTTTCTTTTTTTACGGTATCGCTTAAATAGTTGGGACTTACGTTTAGTTTTTCAGCAAAATCATATACCGCAAAGATTTTTTCAGCATTCTGGGTAGCTATTTCAAAGAAATGACGTTCCAACAGGTAGCCAAAAGTTTTGGATAGGGCTATTGATTTTGAAGCATTTGTTTCCAACAGATTTTGCTCGGCATGCCACTTCTTGGCGTTCAGCAAAATCAAGGTCATGTAATGGAAAATGAATTTTAGTTTTTCAGGTTCTGTTCCGGTATAGTATTCCTGCATTTTATCCAACAAAGCCAGAAGTTCCTTCAATTGATTTTCATCCAGATTGAGTTGAACGTTGGCGTCGAGCCCGAAGAACGGATACTCTGTGTAAATGGGAATGGGCGAGAACTTGTGAATAAATTCTTCGGAGAAAACAAACACGTAGCCTTTCCACGGTTTAATTTTTTTGTAGTAACGCAGTTGTTGCGGCGACATAAAATAGAACGATCCGGGTTTCATGAGGTATTCACGCATTCCGATTTTATAAACCGCCTCGCCATCAGTTAATAACGATACTGAAAACGTGTTCGTCCGGAACAATTGTGTTTCTTCTGAATGCGTTTCCGGAACATCTTCGTGCCGGTGGATGTGAAAAAGGTTGGATTGGGGCGCAAACGTTTTTAGTGCTTTTAAAAAAGTCGTTATATCCTGAAAATAGGCGATTTGTGTTTTCTCATCCATAAAACATTCGTTCAATTGATTGACAAGGGCTAATTCGGCTGATCAGAAGTTTAAATATCAGTAAAAATCAGGATTTGCAAAAAATAATATGATATCCTTTTTAATACCCAATACCCCGGAGGGGTAAAATTTGAATAACCGTGCGTGAAACGCACGGAAAGCATAAAACAACGACCTCAACCCCGAAGTGGGTTGAATATCAAGAGGATTAAATTCAGCCCACTTCGGGCTGCTTCTTGTGTTATGTCTCTTACCCCGCACTTCGTACGGGGTTATTCTTATTTAGTCCCTTCAGGACAACGATTAGTCACTCAGGCGGATATTCATTAAAAATAAAATTGCCGCAACACAATCGTCACGGCAATTCATTTTTTCCTGATCTGCATCAATTAAAATTCCATAGGGACTTCCATCAACAGGATCTCGGCATCCGAGTCAGCTTTAATCGAAAACGAATCAACGTCCCAGATTCCGAATCCGTCGCGGGTTGATAAAACCTGCCCGTTGATGGTTACATCGCCTTTCAGGATAAAGGCATAAATGCCATTCCCTTTGGCTTTAATTTTGTATTCTGTACCGATTCCCTTGTCGAAAGTTCCCATGTGGAACCACGCATTCTGATGAATCCAAACGCCCTCGTCTTCAGGATTCGGAGACAGAATTTGCTGCAGCTTGTTGTGTCTGTCGTCAATATTTAAGGTAATCTGGTCGTAACGCGGTGTCACATTCTTTTTGTTCGGAAACACCCAGATTTGCAGGAACTTCACCCGGCTATCCTTATTCTTGTTGTATTCGCTGTGGAATATCCCGGTGCCGGCGCTCATCACCTGAATGTCGCCATGCCTGATAACCGACACATTTCCCATGCTGTCTTTGTGTTCCAGATCGCCTTCAAGCGGAATGGAAATGATTTCCATATTGTCGTGAGGGTGTTTACCAAATCCCATTCCGGCTTCAACTGTGTCGTCGTTCAAAACCCGCAATGCTCCAAAATGCATCCGTTCCGGATTGTGGTAGTTTGCAAAACTAAAAGTATGCTTACTATTTAACCATCCGTGATTTGCATGTCCCCGTGTTTCTGCTTTATGAATAATTGTATTTGTCATGGCTAATTTTTTCAGGATTGTTTTACTAGTTGTATTTCACAACTTATTCTTACATCTTCGCTAACCAGCACTCCGCCCGATTCCAACGCGGCATTCCAGTTCAAACCCCAGTCTTTACGGTTAATTTTTCCGTTAATTGTAAAACCGGCTTTTTCGTTTCCCCAGGGATCTTTCATAACACCGCCAAATTCAACGTCCAGTTTTACCTGCCGGGTAATGCCTTTAATAGTCAGATCGCCCCATAAGGTATAACTTCCGTCGTCATCAACTTTTTCGTAGGTATTACCGAGAAAATGAATTTGTTTGTAATTCTCGACGTCGAAAAAATCCACACTTTTCAGGTGTGTATCCCGATCGGCAACGCCGGTTTCAATCGAGGCCGGATTCATCCAGAAATCAATTTCCGAAGTCATAAAATCTTCGCCGGTCGTATAAATACTGGCATCGAATTCTTTAAATACCCCTTTTACATTGGTTATCATCAGGTGTTTTACCTTGAATGCAATTTCACTGTGGGTTGGGTCGATTCCCCATTTTGTTTTTACTAAATCTTTCATTGTAGTCTGTTTTAAATTGTTTTTGATGAAACAAAGGTAGGCCGAATGGAAGATCCGGTAAATGGAAAAATCAGGGCATTGATGGTATAAATCAATGCAACTAAGAAAAATAAGATTGGTTGGTATTTCTCCGGGCTTAAAGTGCAAGGCTATCTTTAAATTCCTGAAGTGATTGGCCTGTATTGCTTTTAAAGAATTTACTGAAATGCGAAGGATCTTCGAATCCAATTTCAAATCCGATTTCTTTAGCGCTCTTTTCGGTAAATACAACCATCCGTTTGGCTTCGAGAATAAGCTTGTTCTGAATAAATTCCTTGGCCGAAATATTCATGGACGTTTTGATTACGTTGTTCAGGTAGTTGGGTGTCACATTTAAAGCTTCGGCATAATATTGTACCTGATGATTTTGTGCATAGTTGATCTCAACCGCCTCTTTGAAATTCTTAACCAGCGTTTTGCTTACCTCAATGTTCTGGAGATTCGAGCCTGGCGATAACGAACAATGGTTGTTGCATTCGATCAGAAACAGTTTCAGGTAGGCGCCAATTATTTCGAGAAACATATCGTTCTGTAGCTGAAAAGCCGAAACCATCTGATCGGCAAATATTCTGAGCTGATCGGCCATTTCATCCGTAACCGGAAGAGGTGGCGTTTCATCACTTTTTTTGAACAGTTTCAGGTTGGCAATAAAATCGTTCCGGATGCTGTTCTTTTCGAGAAATTCAGGTGTAAAAAGTAAAACATATCCGGTCGGATTCGGATCAGTAATAATCTGATGCACCTGCCCGGGGCTCACAAAGAAAATATGATTCGGTTGTATGGCGTATTCCTTGAAATCGACAATGTGCCTACCTGTCGCTGTTACCGGCCAAACGATTGTATAATAATTGTGCCTGTGCGGCTGGTCTGCAATTCCACCCAATGCACGGTCAATCTCCTCCATGCTTTTTATTACAAAAGGCATTGGGCTATTGCCATACATCAGTTCGAGGCTGTATATTTTATCTTTATCAGGCATAATCATTTTTGAGAAGTAATTTTTTCATTTTTGCTCGCAGAGATCCTATTGCATTTCAACTTTAACAGAATAAAGTATTCTTTCATTTCCACCTGAACCCTTTTGCATTCTCTTATTTTTCATTCACAGAATAAATATGATTAACGCAGTTTATTATCTTTTTCTTCCGGTTTTTAATCATTGGGCAACACCAAGTTTAAATTTAGTAACAAATTACCTTCCGCAAGACAGAACCTGAATTCGAAGAACTCCAATCCGACTAACACCTGAAGTCACTATTTGTTCCTGAAGAACTGTTGTACGCTTAACGCCAAAATAGCTAATTTTTACAGCATAAACATTCCATGTACTTTCAAAATTTCAGAAAAATATTGTGCAGTAACCTTTTGGTATTCAATTTCTGCGCTGCAAGAGTCGATAATCCTAAAAATTAAAAGGGTAAAATAAGTAAAAGTTGTTTGGTCGATTTGCGAATTCAACTTTAAATTCATTCTGATGAAAAGAATATTTCCTTCAGAATGAATTTAAAAAAGTTAGCTCACCGAACTGGTTTGACAGACATCAAGAGTTGAAAAATCAAAAGCAGTATCCATTTCATTTGAATCAATTTTTGCGATATTTAAAGTCAAAATCCGAACCAACAACTTTAACAAAACTCTGGTGCACATGAAAAATATTCCTGTAATTGCTGTTTCAAGAAAAACTCTGGCCGAAGCCTACGAAGCTGCCCTGACAGCCGTTTACAAGCAGGGAACCCGCTTTAAAACGCAATACGATAAATCCGATGATCCGGAAAGTATGGACTGCACGATGAATATCACCATTGAAGAACCGGAAACCGATCCGATGATTCACATGGCTTTTCCGGGAGGGATTGACGATTTGAAGGAATATGTACTGGAACTGAAAGGATATAAAGATCACTGGACCAAAAATATGAATGTTGAAGGTGATACACGCTGGGAATACACTTACCACGGACGACTGGCTAATTACGGCGTCTGGAAAGAGCTGGTCGACGGACAATCTCAGGAAGTTGGCCCGTTTAAAGCCGATCAGGTTCAGGCGGTGATTGACAAACTTTCGAAACAGCCCTTTACGCGTCAGGCACAAATGATTACCTGGATGCCAAATATTGATCTCGACTGCTACGATCCGCCATGCCTTCAATCACTTTGGTTCCGCATTCTGGAAGATAAAGAGGGTATTTACTGGTTGAATTGCAACATACGCTTCAGGAGTAACGACGCATGGGGCGCCAATTTTATGAATATGTTCGGGTTCGTTCAGTTTAACAAAGAAGTTATTGCTGCCGGCGTTGCTGAAAGAACCGGCAAAACGGTAAAATTGGGTCGCTTAAACTGGCAGGCCGATTCGTTTCACATTTACGGAAAGGACATTAAAATTGCCAAAGAAAGACTTTTCGACCGCCTTGCTGATATGCAATTTGAAGAACGCACGATGAATTTTAACGATGATTTTATTCGCGAAATGTACGATCAGGCTGAAGAACAGGTTATTCAGAAAATTAAAACCTACGACGAAAATCATTGATACACTACGAATTTATTCAACGCACTACCCAAAAGCTATTTCAGCAGCAAACGGGCTGTACGTCTGCTCTTTTGCTCGATGTAAATTTTGCGGTCATCTGTAATTTGGCTTATAGAATCCG
>JBAZGO010000001.1:0-353203 GCA_041652995.1 Prolixibacteraceae bacterium | reverse complement strand
CTAGGAGCAAAACCATTTAATTACATGGGCTTGAAAGCACTTTTCTGCTTGTTGACTCACCCCGCGCCTGCAAGCAGACGCCGCCCCTCTCTTTTAAAAGAGAGGGGCAAAGCACCGAAGGTGCGACGGGGTGAGTCAAAAAAACTGGACAATGCATATATCTTTTATTTTATTTGTATTCGATACGCCCGGCATCTGATAATATTTACTAAAAAAGATTACCCCGAATCTACCTGTTGAGGTATTTTCAGGGTAATCTTTTATTTTTATCTGTTTCTATTGAAATTTAACGAATTGAAAAAACTCCTTTTAGAGATAAGAACAACAGGTTAAGTTTATTATCAATATACGTATAACAGAGTTAGTTAATCTTAATTATTTCAGTGAAATTATCAGCGCTTCCCATATATTCTACATAAGAACCTACGCCTTCCTGATAAAAGTCGTAGTACAAATACATCGTACCCGAGCAGGCGTTTAAATTCCCTTTTGCAGATAATTTATAAAGAGGTTGTACAGCACCTTTATAGGTTGTTGTAATGTAAGGCGCTTCCGTAATCGAAAAGTCACCGGTTGCAAGGTCAACGTCCATAGGTAACGTTTCCATCGAAGTAATAACCTCACCCCAATAGCCTGTCAAAAAGGATACGCCCATTCCGGTAATTTGTAGATTTCCATTTGCGTCTAATGAAGTCACAACATGAGTTGGACCCCCATTTTCACCTACCGTATTGCCGGAATAAGTTCCTACGAAATCATTGATGTCGAGTGTGCAATGCTTTTGTATTGTTATACTCGCACTGTTTCCAGTAAATAAACCATCCTTTGTTCCAAACTGCAAAGCCAGTGTTACCGGATCTACATCTAAATTTACATCAGCCACATCAACGGTTAATGTGCCGACATTTGAATTTGCAGGAACTGTTATTGATGTAGGAACACTATAAGATGTCGGATTTGCCGAAGTTAAACTTGCAACTACATTTACATCAAATGTTCTGTCGGAACCCGTAATTTGAGTTGTATAGGCAAGAATATCAGCGCTTGCAGTGCCGTCCTTTTCAACTATTATAGTTGGAATTTTGGGTTCAAAGGAAATGTAATTGATATCGTTCGTCCCTCCATCTATTTTATCTGAACAATTGTTGAATACAAACATGGAGAGCGCTAGCAACAATATGGTGTTTATTTTTTTCATAATTCAAAATATTTATTTATCAATTAAATGCCATAAAAAATGCAGACACAATCTAATTATTTATGAAAGGATTGTTTTGTATTTCGTTTTGCGGTATACTGAATGTTAATCTTGGATCATCATAAGGAACCGGCACACCAACAAAAGACAAATGATTAGATCCACGTACGATTGTAGCATGGTTACGCTTCATAGCCAAATAGCTTTTTCCTTCTCCCCACAACTCAATTCTGGTTTGAAGATATATTTCATCTAAAAGGCCTTGACCGGAAAGATTATCAATATAGTTTGCGTTGGCCATTCTGTTACTCACCAATGCCTTCAGACTAGCTTTAGCAGTTACCTCATCACCACTTTTTGCAGCAGTTTCGGCATTTAACAGATACATTTCTGCCACCCTCATATATACGTAGTCTGTTATAACGTTTCGTTGGCCTCCGGTTTTCCTGTTCGGGTCGTAGAACTTATTTGACGGGCACAAATAATAAGGATTTTCAGAACCAATTTCAAATTGTGCTTTCCGAACATCATTTGCCGGAATTTTATCGTACAGGCCCTGGTCAATTGCCTTTCTGTCTCCAGCCCATTGATAGCTATAGGTAAACCTGTCCATTTGTCCCCACCAGGAAACCAAGTCAAGTCCATTATCGGTTGTAATATCAACACCCCACATCCATCCGGGTGTGTTTACATTGTTAAAACCTCCAATTGTTGGATCTCCTGTGTAAACCACTTCTGTCGAATCCATTAAAGTGAAGCCGCCATTGGAAATGATATCGGCAGTCAGATCTTTTGCCTTGCCGTAATTATCATTCCCGCCCATTACTGCATAAGTGTAAGCCAGCAAACCTTCAGCCACGTACTTGTTGACCTGATTTTTTGCAGTTCTTTCAAATGTATCAAGTAACGAAATCGCGTCAGTCAAATCCTTTGTAATTAAGGTATAAACATCTTGAGTTGTGCTTTTTGGTTGGTTTGGCTGTGCCGGATCAGTGTAGATCGGCAGAATTTCAGTTGTGGGATCGTAACTGGTTGCATAGAACTGAGTCAAATAAAAATAACTATAGGCTCTCATGGCTTTTGCTTGTCCCATAAGATGTTTATTTTCATCTAATTCAGGTACAACATCATTGCCACCGAGCGCAGAAATAACCAAGTTTGTCGACCGGATGATTTTGTAATAGTATGTCCATGGTTTTAAGTTCCCAGTATTGGTATAGTCGGTTGTGACGGTGTATTCTGTTAAACGGCGATACCATCCATAAGTAGTTACCGATAAAGCTAAATCACTGGATAAAAAGTCACTAAAAATATCGTAGCCTTTTTGTCCGAAATCGTCGTGATCAAGATCCTCGGCTGTTCCTCCTGTTCCGGTTTGAAACATAAGTGTATAGATTCCACTGACACTACCAGCTATTACGGCGGGATTATTTTTGGCTGCTTCAGCAACTTGTTGATCTGTTAGAAATTCGGTAGGCTGAACATCCAAAAAATCTTTCTTACACCCTTCAATACTAAAAAGCATAAGAGCGATAATAGATATGATATATATTTTTTTCATGATTACAATTTTTGCTGTAAATATTAATTTCCTATTTATTAGAATTTAACCCTTAAGCCAGCAGTATAGGTGCTTAAAGGAGAGTATCTATACGTATCAGTTGTCCCAGCTTCGTTTGTTGAAGGATTGAATCCATTCCTGGCGCTCAGTAAGAACAAATTGTCGCCCGAAACAAAGACATTCAATTCTGAAACCTTAAATTTCTCCGTAAAGTGTTTTGGTACAGTGTATCCAATTCGTAAATTGTTTAATGCCAGGAAATCAGATTTAGTCAAAAATCTTGTAGAACTGGCGTTTACGTTGAGGTCAGCGTTACTGGACACCCTTGGAACATTCGTGATATCCCCGGCCTTTTGCCACCTGTTCAGAATGTCTGTTGACCAATTGTTATTGCCAATCGTGCTGTTGTTCATTAAGCTTGCATAAGCAGCATCGTAAGCATAACCTCCCAGGCTGTAAACAAATTGGGCGCCTACATCAAATCCTTTAACCCAACCACTTAATCTGAACCCACCACGTAATTTTGGAATAGCCGATTTACCTACATATTTCTGAGTCGCATTAGCATAAGTTTTTGTTGTGGTTGTGCTGATTTTATTGTCCGGGTTTGCAGAGGTGTATTCATGCAAATTAAGGATTCCTTCACCGGAATCTAAAGCGCTGTTCCCATTTTCGTCGTAATACGATTGATACCACATTGCTTTTCCATCAGCCGGATCTACGCCAGCCCATTCGCGAAGGTAGAAATCAAATAAGGAATGGCCTTCTGATCGTCCAAAGTAACTATTAATGTCTAATACTTTTGGTTTGTTATCTGCCGGGTCAATAGGCATGGCCAGCAATTTGCTTGATAATATTTCGCCATTTACAGCGAAATCAATACCATAATCGGCTTTCTTAAGCAGGTGAGCCGTCAAATCAATTTCAACACCACTATTACTCATTTTCCCATCGTTAACTGTTATTTTTGGATAACCACCAGAAGGTCCTATGCCTCTATAGAATAACAGGTTATCGGTAATCTTTTGGTAAAAATCAATCGACCCATCGAGGTATTTTCCTAAACTAAATTCGATACCTGTTTGGAACATTTTTGATGTTTCCCAAGTCAAATCCGGGTTTCCAGGCTCGCGTTCTGAAAGCGAAATCTCACCGTTCAAATTATTGACATCATAAAAAATGCTGTATGCGGGGTAATAACCAACACCTGCCTGCTCCCCAACAAGACCATAGCTAATTTTATATTTCAGGAAACTTAAAAAATTTAAGCTTTTCATAAAGGGTTCTTCGGTGATTATCCAGGATAAACCTAAAGAACCGAATGTATCCCATTTATTCTTACCTATAAACCTTGATGTTCCATCTCTCCTTATTGATGTAGAGAGGTAATACTTACTGTTGTAGTTGTAGTTGATCTGGCCGAAATAACTTTCTAATTTAACCTGATCGGTATACGAAGTTGGAGGCGCTGCCACAACAACAAAGTTGTTTAAATCTTCAATGTTAGGGTGCACCATTTTCGATTTTTGTACCGTTTCAAACTTTCTTTCCCATGAATTACTTTCATGAGCAGCCATAGCTTCAAAATTGTGAACTCCAAAACTCTTCTTATAACGAACCAAATTCAAAAAATTATAACTGAATAATTGAGAAGTCTCTTTGTAGATATAACCTCCCTGGCCTGCAGCAGAGCCATAGAACGGGTTAATCAGGTTATTATACACTCTGGCATAGAATTGTGACCCAAATGTAGTCTCGAAAGACAGGTTCTCGGTAAAGCGAATCTTACCTGAAAAATTTCCGGACACCTGATTTTGTTTTGTTCTGCTTCTATCGAAATGCGCATCGGCAATTGAGTTGGTCAATGCGCCAAATGCCCTACCAACACCGTAATCATATTGATTGCCTCCGAATATTGGATCAGTGACAATGTTCCCGGCCTCATCTCTTAAAAATAAGGGGAAGATGGGAGGCATATTGTCGACAAACCAGAAAATACTTCCGGAATCAGAAGATTGACCATTATTATTCGTTTCTGTACCCGAGTAGCTCATTTTTGCAGAAGTAGTCAGCCAGGGTTTGATATTGCTTTCTAAATTGATCGTAGCATTGTATCTTTTAAAGCTTGAGTTAATTATGTAGCCAATGTCATCCAAATATCCAAAAGAAGTAAAATACTTTGTTGTTTCATTACCTCCGCGGAAGGTAAGATTGGCTTCAGTTCTGGATGAGTTCTGGAATCCATAGTCTTCCCAGTTTTCCGGGGTATATTTCCTGGTAACACCAGAATTTATCATACGGGTTGTTGGATCAATCAAGTCTGCCCCAGCAACATTCCATAAATTATATTTGGGATTGATGCCTGACCCTGAAAACAAATTTGTATTGGCATAATCGGCAGGATTAGAATTGCCGAGAGCGACACCTTTGTTGTACAAAGCTTCCCAACTCAGCTCTATGTATTGATCCGGAGATTTGATGGTGCTGTACCTGGGCAGGCTACTAACATTCACCCCTGTTTTAATGTCAGCCTCTATAACAGATTCTCCGGCTTTTCCTTTTTTTGTGGTCAGTAAAATAACGCCGTTGGCGCCCCGCGAACCGTAAATGGCAGTTGCTGTAGCGTCTTTAAGAATGGTAGTTGACTCAATGTCATTGGGGTTAATTGCATTCAGTGAACCATCATACGGAACACCATCCAAAACATACAATGGATCCCTGTTCCCGTTGACAGAACCAAAACCCCTGATCCTGATGGTCGCACTGGAGCCTGGCTGTCCGGAGGTATTAAACACCTGGACACCGGCAGCTTCACCAGCCAATGATTGTGAGATGTTGGAGACTGATTTGCTTTGAATGTTTTCAGCTTTGACCTGGGTTACAGAACCGACAAAAGATTGTTTTGTTGTTGTTCCATAACCAATAACAACAACTTCATCAACACCCAGAAAGTCTTGTCCCATAGCTACATCCAGAGTAGATCCGGTAATTTCCATTTCTACGGTTTTCATCCCAACAAAAGAAAAAACCAATACTTTGGCTTCCTGAGGGACTTTCATCGTATATTTCCCGTCAGAATTAGTTATCGTCCCCAGAGTAGTACCTTTTAAAGATACCGAAACTCCCGGAATTGCTAATCCGTCTTCTGTGGAGGTTACACTACCTGTTATTTCTTTGGTTTGAGCCCAAAGAACATTTATCCCAATTGCAAAGAATGCAATTAAAAACATGATTTTTTTCATAGAGAATTATTTTAAATTAAACAGCATCTTCGAGTGTGTATTCAAGGTAAAAAACCTTTGCCCCAATTTATCCAATCATCAGAGGATATAAATGTAAAAAAATGTTAAATCAATTGATATGTAAAAATCAATTATTTGCAAAAAAAAGTAAAAATCAGCTTAATAATCAAAAGAATGAAGCTGCTTTCTGAATTTATTTGCGTTTACTGTACTGAAAGGCAGGCGGATTTGTAATTTAAATACTATGAATATCCGGTTGAATGCCTAATTGTTCCGACTGATGGGGCTTTGCCCCAAACCCTAATTACTTTTTTGTCTTAACACAAAAAAAAGGAATCAAAAAAAGTCAAGGCTGCCTCCGCATCGCTCGAAAAACCAGGGCTCGACGGCTAAAATCTTTTAAACTCGCCTGCGGCTCAAACAGAAAAGATTTTATAACGCCGACTTCACTTGTTTTTCGGCTCTCCGGACGAGGCCAGTCTGTGCGTGAAGGAAAACTTCTCATTTTAGGTAAAGTAACGGATACTCATATTAAATAAAGAATAAATAAATAATCCTGACTATTTAATGTGAAAGACCGCCCCTTTAATGGAGGCGGTCTTCGCACAACTAATATCGCGTACTAATTAATGTCCCAGAAAAGTCGTGTTGTTAACTTGTCTCCTCCAATTGCAGCAGAAGCAGCAGCATAATTAGCTGCATTCAACGTTTGCTCATTAACAGGATAAGTAAAGCGTGTCGGAATTTCATCAACTCCGGTAGGTGGGTTTGGTGGCATTACCAGGACTGTAGGATAATCTAATCTTCTGTAAAAGGTATATCCAATAAAACCTCTTGTATACATGGCAACCCATGCCTGAGTTCCAACTGCTTCTTTCCAGCTACCGTACGAAGAGTATGAATGAGCTGAAAGAAAATCGTCGGCTTCAGTGGAAGTTCCCCCCCATTCTATGACTGAGGCTTTAACTCCATTGTTGAAATATTCCTCTGCCGATAAACCTACATTCCATCCCCTGCCTGCAGCTTCTGCCAAATAGAATTGTATCTCGTCATAGGTCAGCAGAATGCCGTGGAAATTCGGTTCAGCAATTGCGGAGTTATAATGTACTTTATTTCCGTAAGAACCTCCTGATGCGCCATAATCAGTGAGTACACCTGATAGATTTTCGAAATAATTATCAAGTCTTGGGTCCGACATATCAGTCATTAAATTAACCATCCCGGATACCATAACAAAGTCATGCCTACCGCTTTCAACTAAATCGGTATAAAGAGGATTAACATACGGTAATGATTCCTGATACGGGAAGTATGCGCCTTCAGCCAGTTCTTCAAAAGTATTGGCATAAGCTGCTTCAACGGTTGATTTACCTAAAGCCGACAATGGACCATCAGCAATTCCAATACCTAATTTTACCAATAATGAGTTCCCAAAAAGTTTCCATGAGGCAACATCACCTCTATAAATTAAATCGGCGGTATCAAAACTACCTTCCGTATCATCAAGCGTTGTAACAGCAGCTTTTGCTCTTGCAATCAGATCAGTATAAATAGTCTGGGCATCGTCGTAAACAGGAGTGTAATTCGAGGAATTAAGCGCTTCAGAGTACGGGATATTGCCAAAAATATCAACTATTTCCTGATATACGAATACGTTAAGCAATTCGATTATCGCAAGTCTATTGGCCTGATTTGCTTCCTTTGAAGCCAAATTAGGTTCTGCAAGTTCTTCCGCCTCAATGATTTCTTTCGCATCCTTCAAATTTTTCAGAATAGCGTAGTAGGTTTCGAACATATCATCCGAAATTCTTCGATTGACTATGTCATAATTAGCTTCATCTCTGTAAGAGCGTTCAGTCCAGTATTGTGCCATCAATTTCCAGATGTTGCTATTAACATTTGTACTCGAAATCTGATTGGACAAATCAATCTGTGCATTTGTGAACAAAACGGCACCAGTAACTTCTCTGGGGTGTTTTGTGTCTGTATTCAATTCCTCGAAATTGTTTGTACAAGAAGACAAGATTCCAAGGAGAAATATAATTGAAAGGATTATTTTATTTCTCATTACAGTAAGTATTAAAAGTTAACATTTAACGTGAACCCCAAGTTTCTGGTCGATGGCATAACTCCACTCTGCCATCCTTGAACGTTGCCTGCTCCCTGGGTTGTTTCGGGGTCAGCATAAGGAAGGTTTTTATGGATGATCCATAAGTTAGAGCCAACTAAACTAACAGACATACCACTAATATAATTGCCTTTGAAAAGCGTGCGAGGTAGTGTATAAGTCAGAGATAATTCTCTTAACTTAATGTAGCTGGCATCATAAATGAACATGGCATTTGGGGCTATAGCCGATCCCACTGGTGTATAATAAGTTCCCATTTCGTTAGATCTTACCGTGTTTTTAGTGCCATCGGGCAATACTCCCTGTAATATTAAACCACCATCGGTTGCCGGATCACCAGTCACATAATTACGTATAGGATTTCCAAGATCGTTTAAACCTGCTGATTCTTCATACAAACCGGTGCTTGAACCGTACCACATATCCAGAGAGAAAAGGTCGCCACCGTGTTTCCAATCGATTAAGAAGCTTAAGTTGAGGTTTTTATATGAAAATCCGTTTCTTAGACCAGCAGTCCAATCAGCGTTGACATTGCCGATAATTTGATCTGAAGTTGCGGTTTTCTGGTAGATACCATCTTCAATAATTCTGTTTTCCGGAGTTCTTATACCATTATAATATACATAGTCAGTTCCCTGGATAGTTCCCAGAGCTTCACCAACCCTTGCATTTATAGTTACACCGCCTTGAAGGCTTGCGAGCTGCAAATTGTCAACACCTTCTGCCAGAGAAATGACTTTGCTTTTGTTTTTTGCCCAGTTAATGTCAACATCCCACCTGAAATCTTTGGTTTTTACAGGAGTTAAATTCAGCATAAGTTCAATACCTTTATTGCTGACTTCGCCGGAATTTACATATTTATAACTTGATCCGGTAGCATACGAAATTGCAACAGGCATAATTTGATCGACAGTTCTGTTATCGTAGTAAGCCACATCAAAACCAACTCTGTTATCCAGGAAGTTTAAGGTTACACCTGTTTCAAAACTTTTTGTTCGTTCTGATTTTAAACCAGAGTTATTTACAGTTGAGCTGCTGTACGCAACTCCATTACCTTTAAATGGGAAGGCCTGATAATAAACATCGTATAAGCTGGCGAATGGAGCATCGTTACCAACTTCAGCATAGTTTGCCCTAAATTTACCTAAGCTTAAAACATCGGGATTAATGAATTTTGTGAAAACAAAACTTGCAGAAGCCGAAGGATAAAGATAAGTTTGATTGTCGGTTGGCAACGTGGACGACTGGTCTACGCGCAACGAGCCTTCAAGGAATAACATATTCGAAATGCCTAAGGAAGCATTTGCAAAGTAGCCGTTAACCTGAATCTTTCCTTTTGTTTCTTCTGGTAATTCAAGTGGGGACTTCGTATTTGCCAGCGAATAAATATCAGGAACTGCGAGACCGCCATTGGTGGAAGCTAATACACTCGAGAATGAGCGCTTTCTGATGTTTGTTCCAAGTAAACCGGTCAAATTTAGATTTTGAGAGAAGTCTTTCTTAAATGTAGCCATTAAATCGAAGTTCATCTCAGAGAAGTCTCCTCGTTTTACAGAATATCCTGATGAGGCATCTCCAAGTCCAATAGTTTCAGTAATTGAACCAATAGCCCTTCTTTCTTCCTGAATATAGGTATAATGATCGATCGCGACCCTTGCGGTTATGGTCATAAAATCAGTAGCCTTCCAATCAACTTTTGTATAACCAATAAAACGGTCCCGGCTATCAGTCTGGTAGTTTTTATATCTTTCCCAATATGGGTTATCCCAGTAAGCAGGAGATAGGTCATCGGGGGCATTCATATTCCAGGTAGCATTTGTTCCCAATTGTTCAAATGCTGCTTTCTGGTCCAAAACATCAACATTTGTTTGATACCACTGACGGAATGAAGATAAGATGTTGCCGCTATATCCGGTATTATTCCTACCTTTTGTTTCTGTCTTAATATAGTTTGCAAATGAGGATACTTTAATTTTATCAGTTAAGTCATAACTACCTGTAAAACTGAAGTTGTTTTTGTCCAGGTTACTATTTGGCATGATGCCATTTTGCGACAAATTCTGGTATGAAAATCGATAAGTAGTTTTTTCGCTTCCGCCTGTTACCTGGAAAGCATGAGAAACAGTCGTAGCTGTTTCAAAGAAATAGGATGGATCGTGTGCAGCCGCAACCCAAGGTAATGCTTTCCCGTAAGTACTTAATCCCGGAACAAATGAATTCCATTGATATACATTTAAACTTGGATCAAAACGTTCTCCCATTGAAGCATCTTCATAAGTAGGTACAATGTACTCCGATGTACCATCGCCATTCCAGTCGTATGATTCCAATCCATCATGGCCTGATAAGTCACCGCCATACCAGTCTAAACCATATCCGGCACCATACTCCTTTTGATATTTCGGGAATGTACTTTTGTCCAGCACGCCTACTGTAATGTTCCCGGTATATGAGACTCCTATATCCTTGCCCCGGGTTCCTTTTTTAGTTGTAATAAGAATAACCCCATTGGCAGCTCTTGATCCGTACAGGGCTGTAGCAGCAGCGCCTTTCAGCACTGAAACTGTTTCAATATCATTGGGGTTAATGTCCGAAGCAGTATTCCCATAGTCATAACCATGTAATCCACTTTGTTGATCAGTGTTATTCAGGATTGTATTGTCAATTGGCACACCATCGATAACAAAAAGAGCCTGGTTATTCCCTGTTAAAGAGGAGGATCCCCTAACTACCACATTGGTTGAACCACCAAAATTTGTGTTTGTTTTGATCTGAAGTCCAGCGATTTTACCAGACAAGGCTGAAGTGAAATCATTGCCTTTGACAGCATTAATATCGTCACCTTTTACCTCTTGAACGGAATAACCCAGCGATTTCTTCTCACGGGAGATACCAAGAGCAGTTACAACTACCTCGTCAACATTGATGTTTTCAGAAGCCATCTTTACATTGATCGTGGTTTGATTACCAATAGCAACCTCTTGTATCTTCATACCCACAAAGGTGAATACAAGAGATTGGGCATCCTGAGGAACTCTTAACCTGTACATACCATCCATGTCGGTGATAGTACCTAAAGTTGTTCCTTTCAGTGAAACAGAAACCCCAGGGATTGAACCTCCATCATCGGCGGAGGTTACTGTGCCTGAAATCTCCTTGGTTTGGGCCACCAAGACCTGCAAACCAATTGCAAAAAATGCAAGCAATAACGCGATTTTTTTCATGTAAAATAAATTTAAATTAAACAGCATCATATATGAAAAATCAGTCAGATAAATTCCAATTCCATTTCTTTCAGTTTCTTAAACCAGATTATTTAATTCCCCCAAACTAAATAATCAGAAACAGAAAATTAGAATTTCAAGACCCCTCTTCTTAAAAACGAGTAATCCGGAGATCGTCCGGATAGTTAATTCTAATCACAAATTTAGAAAAATGTGGGTATGAAGGTTAACTGAAGTAGAAAAATATATACATATCTTAACAGTGTTAACAAATATTAAAATGTTTCAATTCCACAAATTGCGATTGTTTTTTGGTCTAATATATTGAATATTAACACGAAAGATGCGAATTTGCAAGCGCTATTTAAAGACTATTAAGAATTTGTATAAATTACAAAATCGATTCAAGATTGCGGATTTCATTGATAAACCATGTTTTTGTATGGTGGGTCAGGCTTAAAAACTGTACGTTTATGGTTAATAACTTAGATTTTATGGGGGATGGAACGTCATTTCTGCCATTATTTACGAACATGACCTGATCGATGCCAAATTCGAGTGCACCAACAATATCCGTGTCCCATGAATCGCCGATCATAATACTTTTTTTCTTCGATGCATTTGTAGTTTTTAATGCATGCTCAAATATCTGGCGGTGTGGTTTGGTGGTCTGTATTTCTTCGGAAATAAAAACTTTGGAGAAATATTGGGTTAAACCGCAATTGTCGAGTTTGGCCCGCTGTACTTCTTTAAAACCATTGGTTATAATATACATTCGATAACCTTTGTCTTTTAATGCCTGAAGTGTTTCAAGGGTTTCAGGAAATAATCGGGTTTGAAGAGCCATGTTATCCAAATACCGGCTGTTAATTTCGTACCAGTTGTATCCTGAAATACCAAATGAATTCAATGATTTTGAAAACCGATCGGCAATAAGAACCTGCTTGGTTATTTTTTTCTGATGATAATCGTGCCAAAGCGATTTGTTTATTTGCTCGTAAACCTCGAAATACGAATCGAAGGATTTCAGCTTTTCTATAATCCCGTTTTGTTCAAGTGTTTGTTCGAGCGCAAGCCGCGAATTTGTCGAAAAATCCCAAAGCGTATTGTCCAGGTCGAAAAAAAGATGATCGTATTTTCTCATTCCCCGGCTTCTTCGGTAGTTTCAACTTTGTAGCCTTCAAGAACAACTACAATTTCGCCTTTAATCGTTTTGGAACTAAAATATTCAATCAGTTCGGCCAGCGTTCCTCTTCGGTTTTCTTCGTAATATTTCGATAGTTCACGCGAAACCGAAGCCTTTCTGCCCGAACCCATGTATTCGGCAAATTGTTCCAGACTTTTAATCAACCGGTAGGGCGATTCATAAAAAATCATGGTGCGTGGTTCATTGGCCAGATTCTTAATTTTTGTTTGCCGGCCTTTTTTTTGAGGTAAAAAACCTTCGAATGTAAACCGGTCGGTCGGAAAACCTGAATTGACCAATGCCGGAATCAATGCTGTTGCGCCGGGCAGGCATTCTACTTCAATTTCTTTTTCAAGACAGGTCCTGACCAACAGAAATCCGGGATCGCTGATTCCCGGAGTACCGGCGTCAGAAATAAGCGCCACATTTTTCCCGTCTTCAATCTGCCGCGAAATCATTTCAACAGTTTTGTGTTCGTTGAATTTATGGTGCGAAACCAATTTGTTTTTGATCTCAAAATGATCGAGCAATTTTGCCGAGGTACGGGTGTCTTCGGCCAGAATTACGTCAACTTCCTTCAATATCCTGATTCCACGTAAAGTCATGTCTTCGAGGTTGCCGATTGGAGTTGGTACTAAATATAATTTGCCCATCGTTTGCACGTGATATAAAATTAATGGTGACGTTCGGGAAGTTGATCAGGAATTCAGGAGCAATAAAAAAGCTTTTAGAACTGCTCCCGAATTCAATGGTATTTATTTCGTAAACCGTCGTTTTAACAAGTCGACAAATTTCATGCTGGTTTCGTTTTTCTGAAGTGTAAGGTTCGACTTCAGGTAATCGACAGCCTGCTGAATCGTCTCAAGTTTATCGAGTTGATCAATAATTAAATTGTATCGGTCGGCATTATTATCGAATATTTCGCGGATGAAAAGGAACCGGTCGTTTAATCCGATGGCAGCCCGCAAACTTAAAATTGGTCCGTTAGTCAGTTTCGATTCCGATGTCTTTGTCTCTCCCATGGCGTCGTTGAGCGAACGCTCTTTCTGGAATTTTTCGCCGATCACCATTTTTTCAGGAGCAACAGGTTCTTCCGGCTTCGGAATTTCACGCATTACCGGACGGGAAACCGGTTCTGTAGCCGGAGAGAAACTATCGTCGTCATCCAGATCGTCAATGTGAATTTCACGAATTCCCGGCTGTGAATCGCTTTTGAGTTGTGTAACCTGTAATTCTGAATTTACCTCTGGTTCTTCGGTTTCTATTTCTTCTTCAACTTCCTCGTCAGATTCCTCGAATTCCTCTTCGTCATCTTCAGGTTCTTCAACTATATCGTCTTCAATTTCCGGTTCGACTTCCTTCGTTTCTTCATCTTCAGGCAAAAGTTCTTCGTCATCTTCTGTTGGTTCATACTCGTCATCAACTTCATCTTCAGGTTCATCCGTTACGGTTTCTTCTTCCTGAATTTCTTCATCTTCAAGTTCTTCTTCCAATTCAAGCTCCTCTTCAGGAATTTCCTCATCTATTTCTGCTTCGGGTTCTCCATCTTCGTCAATCTCAAAATTCATAATTTCGAGTTCCGGATCTTCAACGATGAGTTGCGAGTTTTCATCTTCGTTCTGGTCGATTGGTTCCTCTTCTGATTCTTTGAGCAGATTTTCTTCCTGAATTATAAAATCGCGCAAGAGTTCAATTTCCTGAGCCAAAAGACGTGATTTGCTTAGAGCCAGTTCGATAATAAGTGATGGGTTTTTCGTTGCTTCTACAGCTTCTTCGGATAAGATTTTAATTTCTTCCAGGTCTTTTTGGATAATCTGGAGCAAATTCAGTTTATTCATTTTTATTTCGGATTTTAATCGGTAATTCAAGTAGGTTTTTATCCTTAAAGATTTAAATTTATCTTTGTTTTCAATACCGGAATACTTTTTCAGAATCTGATTGTTTCTCAATAAAGGCCGGAATTGAAGCATCGTAAAAGTACAAAAATCTTTAGCAAATCAATTACATGTTTATTGAAAGGGTCATCGACAGACAAAAAAAGACGGGTAGTATTGAAGTAATTGCCGGTTCAATGTTTTCAGGAAAAACCGAGGAATTGATCAGGCGGCTGAAACGTGCGAAAATTGCCCGGCTTAAAGTCGAAATTTTCAAACCGGCCATGGATACACGGTATTCGGTTGCTGAAGTTGTCTCGCATGACGAAAATTCCATTCTGAGCACACCGGTTGAGAATTCAGGAAATATTATGCTGCTGACCGGTGATGTGGATGTGATTGGGATTGATGAGGCTCAGTTTTTCGACACTGGCCTGATTGATGTTTGCATTTCGCTGGCAAATATGGGAATTCGGGTAATTATTGCCGGCCTGGATATGGATTTTAAAGGGAAACCGTTCGGACCAATTCCGGGTTTGATGGCCGTTGCCGATCACATCACCAAAGTACACGCCATTTGCATGCAATGCGGCGATGTGGCCCAATTCTCGCATCGGTTGTCGAACACCGACAAACTGGTTTTACTGGGAGAAAAAAATGAATATGAACCGCTCTGCCGTTCCTGTTTCACAAAAGCTACACGATAATGCCAACTTATTCAATTCGACAGGTCAATGCTATTCTCAGAGGAGAATTGCATTCTTCCGACGAAAATTCTGCTTTATGCATTTCTTCCATTTCCTTCGACAGCCGGACTATTTTTGATCCGGAATCGAGTTTATTTTTCGCTTTGGTAACCGATCGGAATGATGGTCATAAATATATTCCTGACTTAATTCACAGTGGTGTCCGTGCTTTTGTTGTTTCCGACTATCAGGAAGATTTCAGGATATACAATTCTTGCAGTTTCATTGTAGTTGACGATACCCTGGAAGCGCTGCAAAAGTTAGCTGCCTGGCACCGTGCACAGTTTGATATTCCTGTCGTGGGAGTTACCGGCAGCAATGGAAAAACAATTGTGAAGGAATGGTTATTTGAAGTTTTAGGGAACCGGACTGTGATTCGGAGTCCAAAAAGTTACAATTCGCAGGTAGGCGTGCCACTTTCGGTCTGGAATTTAAGTGCGGAATATGAACTTGCTATTTTCGAAGCCGGAATATCGAAACCCGGAGAAATGCAAAACCTGCAGAAAATTATTAAGCCAACCGTCGGAATTCTCACCAACATTGGCGACGCACATCAGGAAAATTTTGAATCGAAACCGGACAAGCTAAGGGAAAAACTTTTGCTTTTTAAATCCTGCAGTACTATTATATATTGTATGGATCAGGAAATGGCCGATACTTTTCTGATCGAATGTGAAGCAAATTTATCGGCAATACTGGTTGGCTGGTCGTTTACCAACGCAAGAGCCACGTTGTATTTTAATAAATCGAATGTTGGGAACGGCGCTGAAATTTCCTGCATTTTTGAAGGCCAAAACTATCGGATCAAGTTACCTTTTCAGGACGATTCAAGCCTGGAGAATGCTGCTCATTGCCTGGCTTTTGTTTTATCGCAGCATTATGCCGAAGAATCGGTGCTCGAAGCATTTGCGCATTTGCAACCGGTGGCCATGCGCCTCGAAATAAAGGAGGGAATAAACAATTGCCTGCTCATTAACGACTATTACAATTCGGATATTAATTCGCTGCAAATTGCACTTGGGTTTTTAAACAATCATGCGCGCCAACCTTACCTGAAAAAAACAGTCATTCTTTCTGATATTCAGCAGGCCGGAATTTCCGATGAATTTCTTTACGAAGAAGTTGCCCGTTTGCTTCTGTTGCACAAAACAAATCACCTGATTGGCATAGGTCCGCGAATCCGGAAATATGCCACATTTTTTGATCGGCCTGCCACTTTTTTCGAATCGACGGATCAATTTCTGGAATCTTTCCCTCCGGATAATTTTCGTCAGGAATGCATTTTGCTGAAAGGCGCACGAGAATTTCATTTCGAACGGATTTCATCAGCGCTTCAGAAAAAATATCATCAAACAGTTTTGGAAATCGACCTGAATGTCTTGGTCAGTAACCTCAATATCTTCCGTTCTTCTCTTCGTCCTGAAACCTGGATTATGGTCATGGTCAAAGCTTTTTCGTACGGAACCGGAATGGCAGAAATTGCCCGGATACTTCAGTTTCATAAAGCTGATTACCTTGCTGTTGCTGTTGCCGATGAAGGGATTGACCTTCGTCGGGCAGGAATTGATTTACCGATTGTGGTGATGAATCCTGAAGAACACAGTTTTGAAAATATGATTGAGTTTCGGCTCGAACCCAATATTTATTCCGGAGAAATTTACGAATCGTTCCGGAAAGTGCTTCAGCAACATGCTGTTCTGCGCTATCCGGTTCACATAAAGCTTGATACCGGAATGCACCGACTTGGATTTGATTCGGAGGAAACAGTCGAAATGCTGGCATCAAAATTAATCCTTCAGGACGAAATGGTTGTGCGCTCGGTTTTTTCACACCTTGCCGGCTCCGACGAATCGATTCATGACAAATATACTCATGCACAGGTTCTGAAATTTCTGAAACTGAGTAAAATATTGACTGAAAAACTTCCCTATAAAATCATCCGTCATATTTTAAACTCTGCAGGAATTGAGCGTTTCCCTGAATTTCAGTTCGAAATGGTCAGGCTCGGAATTGGTTTGTACGGAGTGAGCGCCAACGGAAATTCGCAAATCAAAAGCATTAGCCGGCTGAAAACCAGTATTTCGCAAATCCGGAAAATTGGCGCAGGGGAGACCGTTGGCTATGGCCGGAAGGGAGTTGCCTCGCAAGATTCGCAAATTGCTGTATTGCCAATTGGTTATGCCGACGGATATGACCGCAGATTGAGTAACGGGGTGGGGCGGGTGTTTGTTAAAGGCCAAATTGCTCCGGTTATCGGAAATGTGTGCATGGACATGTGCATGATTGACGTGACCGGGTTGCAGGTTGCGGTTGGCGACGAAGTTGAACTGATGGGCGACCACATTCTGGTTAGCGAAATTGCTGATTCAATTGGCACAATCCCTTACGAAATTCTCACCGGAATTTCTCAACGCGTGAAACGGATTTACCTTCAGGAATAAGATAAGGCAAAAGTAAAAAGGCAAAAGAAGGAATCGCTTTGAATAAAGGTCGAATAAGAACCTGAAACCTTAGGGAAGCCAAAATTAAGAAATGCCACAAAGGCGCTAAGACACCAAGTTATACAAAACGCTGAATTTGATTTATCTATTTTTAAAAGTCTGGCGATTTAGTGTTTTGTTGGTCTAAGAATAGTGTTCGGAGTGATCTTAATAATCAACGTCCAAATTATGACAGGTCCTTAACTTGAAACTTTGAACATGAAACCCTGGAACTCTTTTTTATCCCAGTTTGCTTATTTTTTCAAGTTTGTGAATGTCGAGAATTCTGATTTTGCGACCGTCGATGGCAATTACTTTTTCGCCGGCAAAGGTTGATAAAGTGCGGATGGCATTCGAGGTAGTCATGTTCGACAGGTTGGCGATATCTTCGCGCGACAGGTAGACTTTCAGTGTGGCGCCGTCGTTTTCCCAACCGTATTTTTCCTTCAGGAGCAGCAACGATTCGGCCAAACGACCACGAATATGTTTCTGGGTAAGCGTAACTGTCCGCATGTTTGAGAACCCAAGTTCGCGGGCAATTTTCTGGATAATTTTGAGTGAAAAATCGGGGTTTTTGAGCAATTTATTGTACAAATATTCCTGAGAAATAATTCCAACAGTTGAGTCCTCGAGGGCAATTGCCGAACCAATATGCAGTTCGTCGGCAAGTAAAGCGCGATAACCAATAATACCAAGCGGTTTAGTCATCCGGATAATTTGTTCCCGTCCGCCAACACCTTCTTTGTAAATAATTACTTTCCCGTCGAGCAGAAATAAGAACGACGAAGGTTTTTCACCCTCTTTGAAAATGAATTCATTCTTTTTGTAAAAAGCCAAGGTCAAATGGTTCTGTAAATCCTCTTTTTCTTCATGGGTAAGTATGCTGAAAACAGATTTTGCACTATCAAAGATTTCTTTCATCCCTACTTCGTGACTCAACATAGAAATAAATTTACATGTTCTGTAGCATCAAAGTTAAGGAAATTTGTCAAACAAGGAAATTTTGACCATTTATTTTCGGATTTCTGAAACGAAAGCACAGTGTCAAAATACAGAACGAAAAAATAAAAAATTTTCAGGAATACCTTGCCACGAGGGGCATGCGGCGTCCGAATCCAAATGCTTTTGAACTTATGCGTAGAATTGGAGGGGCCTGGAATCGTTTATATTCGTTTGTATTTACCATCCTCACTGTTTTTAGAACGGTTGCTTCGTCAAATCCTTTGGCAATAATTTCTGCCGGTGAGTGATTCAGTTCAATGTATTCAAATAAAATCCGATCCAAAACATCGTAATCGGGTAGCGAATCCGAATCTTTTTGGTCGGGCCGAAGCTCAGCGGATGGTGGTTTCAAAATTGTATTTTCCGGAATGATTTCGCCATTGCGGTTGATCCATTTGGCCATCCGGAAAATGTCGGTTTTGTACACATCGCCCAAAACAGACAGCCCGCCGTTCATATCGCCATAAAGCGTTCCGTAACCAACGGCACATTCGCTTTTGTTCGTAGTATTTAGAAGTATATTTCCGAATTTATTCGAAATAGCCATCAGCAAAATTCCGCGGGTTCGGGCCTGAATATTTTCTTCAGTAATGTCGCTTTGCAGGTTTGCGAATGTTCCGGCAAGGCTTTGTTCAAAACGATCGACCATTGGTTGAATCGGAATAATTTCGTACTGAATATCCAGAATTTCGGCCAACTGCCGTGCATCGTCGATGCTGTGATCCGACGAATAGCGCGAAGGCATAAGTAAAACGCGCACATTTTCTTTTCCCAGAGCACGAACAGCTAACACAAGAACCAGTGCCGAATCGATACCTCCGGAAAGACCAAGAGTCGCCTTTTTGAATCCCATTTTGTGAAAATAATCGCGAATGCCCAAAACGAGGGCGCGGTAAATTTTATCAATGGTTTCCGTTTTGGGTTGCAGATTTTTTGTTGATTTTTCGGTGTCAATTATCTTGAAATCTTCTTCGAAATAGTTTAGTTCTTCCTGAATTTCACCTTTTTTGTTTAAATAAACCGAACCGCCATCGAAAACGAGTTCGGTGTGAGCGCCAACCTGATTCGCGTAAATAATGGGCAACTGGTATTTTATGGCGTTTTTAACCAGAATATTTTTTCGTGAATTTTCCTGATTGAAAGAGAATGGCGATGCCGAAATATTGATGATCAAATCAGGATTTAAAACAGACAATTCTTTCAGTGGTGAAATTTGGTAAAGTTTTTCACGGCCAAATTCGTTTTGCGTTTCCTGCTCGTCCCAAAGATCCTCGCAAATGGTGATCGCCAGCTTCTTTCCACAGTATTCAAATACTGAAAAAGTTTTGTTGGGCTCGAAGTGGCGATATTCATCGAAGATATCGTAAGTGGGTAGCAACGATTTATTTACCACATGCTGAATGGCTCCGTCGTACATGAAAAATGCCGAATTGAAAAGCTTTTTTCCCTGCGGCTCGGGATTGATGCTGGGGCCTCCAACAAGAGCAGCAATTCCGGTACAATGTTCCGCAATTTTGTTCAGGGCCAGATCCGATTGCTCAATAAATTCTTTGTGTTCAAGTAAATCGTGCGGATAATAGCCGGTAACCGAAAGTTCGGTGAAAACGACAAGATCGGCTCCTTCTGCTTTCGATTTATGAATCGAATCAATAATTTTTTTGGTATTTAGCGGAAAATTTCCAATGTGGTAATTCAGTTGTGCAATTGCAATCTTCATAGTTAATTTCCTAAAAATTCAGGCCAATTTTTAATTTCAGTGAATTGATGATTGTTTTGTCGGAGAAATAATTGTCGGTGGTTATGTCCATCAGACCGTTCTGAAAAATCAGCCCGAAAGTTGCCGAGTTGCTGCCACCCAAATCGTAATCGAAACCAATTCCGACATTCATAGCCAGGTTAAACAGGTTCACCTCATCACTGATATTTTCTTTGTCGAGTGTGCCATCGTTGCTGGTTCCTTTCGATTGAATGTTTATCATGGGCGACAAACCGAAAAGTCCCCAGTAACTGGCGCGGTCAAATTGATCGGTTTTGAGCCTGACGGCCAAAGGAACTTCAACGTAACGAAGCTGAAATTTAACTTTCGTCAGGGGCGGTAAAGTTGATCCTGAAAATGGAAAGTTGGAGTTTGTGTGGTACGAGATTTCGCCTCCGGTATTCGAAATTAAAATTCCGGTTAAAAACGAATAATGTTCGTCGGCCGAGAAATAGAAATCTCCATTCAGGCCAAAGTCGTAACCAAGTATTGGTTTTTCGTTTTCAGTATCATCGTTACTCGTTCTCAACCAGTTAGCCGACGGACTTCCCGCAAAGGAAAGCCGGATGTGTTTCTGACTGAACCCGGTCAGAAAAGTAGCAATCAAAAAAGCAGATAAAATGAATCGTTTCATCGTTTATTTGTTATTTTGCTGAGTGTAAAAGTAAAGTATTCCAAGTTATTTCCGAATAAATTGTGCATTCGGGCTACAATATATAACGTAAGAATGACTTCGTTTTGTCTAAAGCAATTCTTAAAATATTATTTTGGATACAACAATAAAAAAACTGATCGGTACGTAAATAGCACTAAAAGTCTGGAATGAAAAAAAATGTTTTCCTTTTTTGCCTGATTCTGGCGCTGGTTTCATGCAGTCGCAATCCATTGAATGTAAATGTGTCGAATGTTAAAGTTGATTTGAAAATCAAACATCTGGATGTTGATTTGCTTCACCTGAAAAAGGAACAAATACCTGATGCCATTCCTGTTTTGAAAAAAAAATACGGCGATTTTTTCGATATTTTCACCTACCGAATGATTGCCATTGGAGGAACAGATCAGGAAAATTTTCCGGAGATGTTAAATGCATTTGTTTCGGATACCCTTATTCAGGATTTGGTGGATAAGGTTGCCGAGAAAATTGATACTGTTGAGTTGCACAACGACTTGGAAACGGCTTTCAAACATTACAAATATTACTTTCCTGAAAAGGAAGTTCCTTCCATATTTACCTGCATTTCGGGTTTTAATCAGTCGGTTGTTATTGCTGAAAATTTGATTGCTGTAAGTCTCGATAAATATATGGGAAGCGACAGTCGGTATTATGCGCAGCTTGGTTTACCTGCTTATAAGCGTAGAAATATGCATTTCAAAAAGCTAGTGCCCGATATGATGTTTGGTTGGGCCAAATCGGAATGGCCAAAATCTGACAATGCAAATAATCTGCTCAGTCAAATGATACATGAGGGTAAAATAATGTATTTCATGGATGCCATGTTTCCTGAATTGAACGATACCCTGAAGATTGGATATACAAAGAAACAATTTGACTTTTGCAAACAGCAACAAGCTTCCATGTGGACTTACCTGGCTGAGCACAAAGAATTATTTAGTACCGACCGTATGACCATCAAAAGGTACATTGATGATGGCCCTTATACCGCAACATTTACCGATGCTTCTCCTGCCCGGACAGGTGTCTGGCTGGGTTGGCAAATTGTACGCTCATACATGAAAGAGCATCCGGAAGTAAAACTTGGCGAACTGCTCTCCAACCAGGATTTTCAGGGGATATTGAATCAGTCGGGTTATCAACCGTAGAAATATGTTGCTGATATATAATTAGTTTATTTTGATTTTTGATCAAGTTTTGTTAAATTAGTCAGGATCAAAAATTAACTGACATGAAATCAAAATACGCCATTTTGCCATATTGTCGTAGTGCAATTGTATTCCAACCCATCAATCAGATCTTACAATTATTAATTTGAAATACCAGCTAGCAATTTTAGCTCATTGAGGATTTGTTGCGGTCAGAAAAAGATATGCGATATTTCAAGGTAATTATTTTGTGCTTCAGGTTAGTAATTAATGTTTGGCAATTAAAAGGGGGATGGTTTTTAGGTAAATTGATTTCTGGTTAATATCAAGGGTTCGTGCGATTTTGTGATTTATAAAGCTGTCATGATTAGCAGAAGTTTTTTCGTAACTATTTTTATTCTTTTTTCATTGTGCTCTTCTTCACAGAATATCAATGAATTAAAAACTTTATTGCTTAAAAAGTCAAATATTATCAAAGATAGTTTCGAGATATCGCTGGAAAATATTGATGAATTAAACCTGCATTTGTATAAGTCAAACAGCGAATTTGAAGAATGGTTATTGAAGAAGGAGCCTGAAATTCGTGAAACCAAAAACGATTTTTTCAAGGTACATTTTTACATCAATCTTGCCAAATGCATGTCAACAAATGAATTGGTTGATAGTTCTTATCGGTTTATTGATACAATCTTCACTTTTTTCAATGCAGATGAATTTCCCAGAGCTTTCTTAAAAATAAACTGGCTTGGATCGAAAATAGCCAGTAATGCCGGAAATTATTCAATCTCAAATCAGTATTTGAATCAGATATTGCAATCAAATCTTTTTAATAAAGATTCATTGGTGCTTGCAGAAGCGATGGTAATGTTGGCAAATAATTATTTGCTGCTTCATTGCTATGAAACATCGTATTTATACTGTCAGAAAGCATATCCGATATGTCAAAAATTGGAATCAAGTCAATGCTTGGCTAAGATTTTATTTTTGATGTATAACAATTCGTATTACAGCAAAAGTGATACAAGCTATTTCGATTATCTTAATCGTGCAAGGGAATTAGCATTTAAATCTGGTGATTCAACTGTAATTAGTTCATATTATTCCAATCTGGGATTGGCAAATCAGCGTGCCGGTGAATATACCAGGGCCATAGAAAACTATATAAAAAGCCGAAGTTATATCAGTGAAAAGGGTGGACTTGCTGATTTAAATACTTCTTTTTATCAACATTTAAGTTACATGTACATGCCAGATAGTACGGGGAAGGCCTGGCTACTCTCAAAATATATTCTGAATCATGCAAAAAAGAATAATTACTTTGCAATGTTAAGCAACGCTTATTTGACTGGAGCGCATAGTTTTGCTCGATTTGGGAACGTTGATTCTACTGAATATTACCTTGACTTGTCGGAAAATTTCAGGAATAAATACGGGAATCCCAATATTTCGCCTAACTATTATTACGAAATGTATAAGGTTAGTATGGCAATAGCAAATGAGCACAAGGCCATTGGTTATTTGAATAAATCGCTAACAGGTTTTCAAAATATTTACCGGATGAACAATGGTGTGGGACACAGTTCCCGATTTCAACTTGATTTACAGATGCAAAAGGACAATATCAAAGAACTTCAGATTGCAAATAAACTGGAAAAAACGAGAAGTAACCGACAAAGAAAAATGATCTATTTAATTTCATTGATATTCGTGATAGGATCTGTTACATATTTTTTTGTTCGGAATCAGTATCAAAAACTTCTTGCGGCATATCAGGAACTCTTCAAAAAAAACATTAATTTGAGTTTACTTGAAAAGGAAATTGTAAATCCCGAAAAGTTTCAAATAACAAGAAATGTTGGACTAAGTTTCAAAGATGAGGAGGAGTTGTATCACAAGATTATAGAACTATTTGAAGTAAATAAAATATACCTTAATGAAAATATATCAATTTCCTGGCTTTCAGAGGAATTGAACACAAACACCTCATACCTTTCTTCAGTTATTAATAATAGATTTGAGATGTCGTTTAAAACTCTGCTTAACAAATATAGGATCAATGAGGCTCGAAAATTACTTGTTTCTAAAAATTATTCATGTTATAGTATCGAGGGAATTGCAAATGAAGTTGGTTATCATTCGCGGTCAACATTCTATCAGGTGTTCAGGCAACTTACAGGTGTAACTCCTACAATATATGTTAAAAATCACTTTAAACAGAGAAAAAGAATAGAGATAAAAAAAGTAGAATTCCATTTTGAAAATATCACAATGAATTAATCAGGTCAGATATTTCCTTTCCTTTTTTATATCTATTTTCCTGGGGGTTACTGTCCTGTTTTATAAATTCATACACATGCTATAATTATAAAAAGCAGGTTTATGCTTAATTTGGTTATACCGTTAAATCGGTATAAAAACCAAATCCTATGAAAACTCAATTCATTGAATTCTCAGTCATTCTATTTTTATTTTCCTTTCCCCTTGGAACAAACACGTTGGCAGGTAACAATGCCGCTAAAATGTTGAAAAGCAGCCAGGTCAATTCATCAGTAGGGATTAATTTACCTTTCTATGATATTTTTTCTTATACAGAAGAAGCGCCTGCCGATCAAGTATTTAATTCGACCTTCGACACAGATATTAATGGATGGTATATATGGGCTCCTGATTGCGGCACGACATCCGAGTGGCAAAGCGGGGAAGCCCATTTGGTTTTCTCCAATTCGGGATCCGGTTGCAACACTCAGTTTATGAGTACGGTAAATTTACAGACTGAGAAAGGGAAAATATACCGGGTTACCTTTGATGCCCGGGCGCTGAATCCGGTTCAGCTAAATTGTGCAGTAAGGGAATCAGGTGACAATTATTATCCATTGGGTGCAGAGTTTAAATTTCCAATCACCGGCGCCACTCAAACCTACAGTTTCGACATCATTGCCTGGAAGAACTGTGACATCGCGCAGGTTCTTTTTAGCGCAAACGTTGGTGATAATGAGATTTGGATTGACAATGTCTATTTTACAGAAGCAGCAACAACCGACCAATATACTTCGGTTACGCTGCAGGTCGATATGCAAAATGAAATAGTGGCAACTGAAGGTGTTTTCGTAGTCGGGGGATGGAACTCGTGGGCTTCGTGGTCAGAAGCAGAACCGATGGTCGGATCAGGGAACATTTGGACTGCAGCCATCAAAATGGTGAAAGGTACAACCATAGAATACATTTTCAAAAATGGGGCAACCGGGGAATTAATTACGGGTGATTGCAAAGCTCCTGACAGCAATAATAGAATTCTGGCCGTTCCGCAGTCCGATATCACGCTGGGTAAGGTTTGTTTCAATAGCTGCGGGGAATGTGTTTCTGAGCCAAATAAAGTATCGGTTACGTTCAGGGTTGACATGCAAAACGAAATAGTTTCTCCGGATGGAGTATTCCTGAACGGCGACTGGAACAACTGGGAAACGCCAACCCAACTAACCAACGAAGGTTCAATCTATTCCGCCACGTTATCGTTAACACCTGGCGAAACTTACCAATACAAGTTTTTAAACGGCCTTTTGGCTAACCCGGATAACTATGAGATCATCCCGGCAGGCGACTGCATCAATATGAGCAGCGGTAACCGGGAGTTGACCGCAGGAGATACCAATAGGATTATGGATCTGGTATGTTTTGGCAGTTGTTCGGTATGCGAACCGCCACAACCAAAGGTATCGGTTACGTTCCGGGTTGATATGCAAAATGAGACAGTATCGGAAAACGGGGTTTACGTGAACGGTAGCTGGAGCGACTGGGCTGAGGCCACCGCGTTAACGGCCGAGGGAACGGTCTATTCGGGCACCCTTGAGCTGACTGTAGGAGAAACGATCATTTACAAATTTGTGAATGGTACTGGTACCGAATGGGATAAATACGAATCACCAGCGGGTGACTGCTCTGTGGGTGATAATAACGACCGTCAACTGATTGTACCGGAATCGGCTCTGACACTCGATTTGGTTTGTTTCAATACTTGTTCTGCTTGTGTAAACGACGAACCACAAGTATTTAACTCGACTTTCGACACCGATATAAATGGATGGTATATATGGGCTCCAGATTGCGGCACGACATCCGAGTGGCAAAACGGAGAAGCCCATTTGGTATTTCCCAATGCAGGATCCGATTGCAATACTCAGTTTATGAGTTCGGTAAATTTGCAGACAGAGGAAGGGAAAATTTATCGGGTCACATTCGATGCCCGATCGCTTAATAATGTCACTCTGATCTGTAAAGTACGAGAATCGGGCGACAATTATAATCCTTTGGGTGCGGAGTTTAAAATTCCAATATTTTCTACCAAACAAACTTATAGCTTCGACATTATTGCATCGAAGGATTGCACCATCGCTCAAGTGCTTTTTGAAGCCATATCCTCAGAAAATGAAATTTGGATTGACAATGTTTATTTTACTGAAGAGGCAACAACCGATCAATATAGTTCGGTTACTCTTCAGGTTGATATGCAGAATGAGACAATTGACCCGGAGGGAGTTTTTGTTGGAGGAACATGGATTTCCAAGTCATTTTGGACTGAATCTAAACCAATGATTCCTATTGGCAGCATCTATTCTGCAACAATTAAAATGGTGAAAGGTACAGTTGTCTATTATCGATTCATGAATGGTGAAATAAATGAAGAGATCACTGGCGATTGCAATTTATCGACTAGTGCTAACAGATACTTGATCATTCCACAGAATGACCTTACACTGGATCCGATTTGTTTTGGTCGGTGTGAAGTCTGTGAATCGCCAATCTCCAAAGTGAATGTCACTTTTCAGGTTGATATGCAAAACGAAACGGTTTCTCCGGATGGAGTCTTCCTGAATGGTGACTGGAACAATTGGGAAAGTCCTATTAAACTAACAAGTAGCGGATCAATATATTCTACCACAGTTTCATTAGTGCCTGGTGAAACCTACCAATATAAATTTTTGAACGGCACGCTTGCCGATTTTAATAACTATGAAAATATTCAGAGCGGAGATTGCATCAATCCCGATAGTGGCAACCGTGAAATTTTAGTTCCTTCTGAAGATAAGACAATTGATTTGGTTTGTTTCGGGAATTGTAGCAATTGTGAAATAATGCCAGAACCGATAAATGTTACTTTTCAAATTGATATGCAGAACGAGATCATTTCTGAAAATGGTGTTTATGTTAATGGTACCTGGGGCGATTCCTGGTATGAACCTAAAAAAATGATCGATCAGGGAAACTCCGTCTATGCGGTTGTTGTTCAATTATATCCTGAACAAGAATACTTATATGCATTTGGCAATGGTGGTCCTTTTGAATGGTCGAAATACGAAAATTTTAGTGGTCCTTGTACTGACGAAAATTCAAACCGCAGTATAACAACGACTTCGTCTGATACGGTTGTAAGTTTGACTTGTTTCAATAGCTGTGAAGCATGTGCAATACTTGATGCTCCATTACATACAATCCGGGAGATTCAGGGCGAAGGCGATATTTCGCCTTATGAAGGTCAACTGATAAAAACCAAAGGAAGAATTACAGGCATCAATGAGTTCGGCTGCTTTATACAAGATGCAACCGACATCCGCAGCGGAATATTTGTATACGAGCCTATACTGATACAGGGATTTAGCCAGGGAAATGACATCCAACTTATTGCGACCGTGTCCGAATACAACGGGAGAACACAGTTGTCAGGAGTAGAATGGATTGATTATTCAGATATAGGCTTTACTGTTGAAGTTCCATTTATTGAAGTATCGGAGATAAATGAAGACTATGAGGGTGTATTTATCGGTGTTAGAAAACTAACAGTTTTATCTGTTGATGAATTTGAGGAGTATGCTGCAGTATCTGATTTGGGAGAAGCGATCATTATCGATAACTACCTTATTCAACCTGAGCTGGAAGTAGGGGCAACCTACATGATTTTTGGAGTAATTGATTACCAGCACAATTCATATCGGTTAAATCCCAGGGCAACTGCCGGAATTAGGAAATTATCGAAAGTTACTTTTCAGGTTGACATGCAAAATGAGACAGTATCGGAGAACGGAGTATTCGTTAATGGCAGTTGGGGCGATTGGCAACAACCAATACAACTTTCTGCAAATGGATCTGTCTACTCTACAAGCCTGTATCTTGTTTCGGGAGCAAGCATCACCTACAAGTTTGTGAATGGAGAAGGATTGGAATGGGATAAATACGAAATACCGGTTGGCGATTGCACCGTTGGCGATTATAAAGATCGCGAGTTTCTTGTTCCGGAAACAGATATAACACTCAATTTGGTATGTTTCAACAGTTGCGAAGCCTGTGTTCCAATGCAAAATAATGTAAATGTCACTTTCCGGGTCGATATGCAAAACGAAACTGTTTCTCCGGATGGCGTTTTCCTGAATGGCGATTTGAACAACTGGGAAAGCCCAATCCAGTTAACCAACGAAGGTTCTGTTTATTCCATTACAGTTGCTTTAACTCCCGGCGCAACCTACCAATATAAATTTATCAATGGTTCAGAGGCCAATTCAATATACGAAGATATTCTAAGTGGAACCTGCATTAATTCTGAAAGTGGAAATAGGGAAATTACGATTCCAACTACGGATGTAACTTTAGACTTGTCCTGTTTTGGAAACTGCAATGGCTGTGTTCCGAAAGTATCCCTGACCTTTCATGTCGATATGCAAAATGAAACAGTATCGGATAAAGGTGTATTTATTAAGGGAAGTTGGGACAATTGGGAGCATCCAGTAGCATTAACTCCTGATGGCTCGGTTTATTCCGGAACTATTGATGTTGACAAAAACAGTATAGTGGAGTATATTTTTATAAATGGAGAAGGCGAATCTGCAATTCAGGAAAAAATCTATGGATGTACTTTAAACAACAGTGGTTTTCGGTATTTTGATATGGCCACAGTAAGCAGAGAATTACTAACTGTATGCTTTAACAGTTGTTCCATTTGTTATGATCATAAAGGCGTAATGAAGTTTCAGGTTGATATGCAGAATGAATTAGTTTCAGAGAGTGGGGTTTACATCAATGGGAGCTGGAATGACTGGAAAGAACCGATCAAAATGGTTAATGAGATAGCTGCAATTTATACTGCGACCATTATGCTTAATCCAGGTCAATCGTATGTTTATAATTTCGCAAATGGTGGAAGTATCGATGGATTTAATTATGAAAAACCAACAGGTTCGTGTACCAACGGAACAACAAATCGCACTGTAGTAGGGTTTTCTGATGGTTTGGTTTTAAGTACTGTATGCTATGGAACGTGTTTTGCCTGCAACGAAAAATTTCCACCTGTTGCATTAAATTCTAATGTTCAGGTGGATGAAGACCATTCCATCGATTTCTTGCTGAATGGATATGACGAAGAAGATGAACTGAGTCTTCTGACCTTTAGTCTGTTTGATGAGCCAATTCATGCCAAGGTCTTTTCACTGGATGGCCGAACAGTTACCTATGAGGCGGAAGAAAATTATTCAGGAAATGATACTTTCCACTTTGTAATTACCGATTCAGAAGGCAACTCTTCAGGAATAGGAACGATTAATATTGCTATAAATGCGGTAAACGACCGTCCGGAGGCATTACCATTCGAGATCGATGCTGATAGTAAAACACAATTTGATTTCGATATGGCGGATTATATTCACGATGTTGAAACTGAAAAATCTTTACTGACAGTCAAATTTGTTCCTGAAACTGGTGTAGGAAGCGGAGAAAGTGTCTTAGGTGGAACCGTGACTCCTCTTGGCGGAACTCTGTTCAGATTTGAAACAACAAACCCGGTTTCAAGTGAAGATTTTATTGTTTACCGCGTTTCCGACGGCAATTTGAATTCATACAGTCAGGTGATAAGCATTTCTAATCTTTTGGGAACCAAAAGCCAACTGTTGACTCCTTTAGTTGCGAATATTTTAACGGCAACCGATACAACTGAAATCTTATTTAATCAGGCTGTTGATCTGGAATTTTTAGGCATTGACATGGTATTGCCCTTTGAGCAATTACAAATGACAATTTTGAAACAACCAGAAAAAGGTATATTAAGCAATTTCAAGTTAAACCAATATAACGGGAATATACTAACCAGTTACACCGGAACCTATACTTGTAACGTAAATGCGGATGCATTGGATTCTATTGTTTACGAGGTTAGTAACGGCATTGAAATCATTACCGGAACTCAGTATTTAAAAACGTATGCGGTAAAAACTACTCCAAAACTGCAACCCATTGCAGCACAAAAAATGAATGAAGACGAAACCCTTCAACTTGGAATTGGAGTTACTGATATGGATACCAATTTGGCCGATCTGGAATGGAAGTTAACATCTTACCCGCAAATTGGAATGGACTACCAAATTATTATGGAAAATGGCATTCCGCAATTGAAGTTACAAACTCCGATAAATTACTATGGAAATTCAGTACTTAAACTTCTGGCTAGCGATAGTGATCAGCTTTCCGATTCGGTAAGTTTCTCATTAACTGTCTTAAATGTTAACGATGCTCCTGAAGTACAATTTGATGGAGTGCTTGAAGCAATCGAGGATATGCCCTTTGATTATGTATTGAAAGCCAATGATATGGATAAAGATTCGCTGTTCTTTAGTTTTTCTGCTCTGCCTGACTGGGTAATTGTGCAAAGACTTTCGAAGTACACGTATGAACTTTCAGGATTACCTGAAAATAAGGATGTTGGTGAAACCAGTATCTCAGTTTCTGTTAGTGATTTAAAAGCACAAACAGAGCGACTTGTTTCTTTACGAGTAGTAAATACCGATGATCCTCCCTATTTGCGTCAAACAATTGATACCATTTATGTCAAAACAAATCAAAGCGAAGTAACAATTTCCCTTCCGGATTATTTTGCTGATGACGATCCCGGTGCCGAACTTTCCTATCGTGTTGCAGCTAACACTAATCCTGATATTGTATTGGCCAATATCTCAGAAAATGAAGCAATACTTGTATTTGTTCCGCTAGGAGCAGGAATATCTTCTCTTTCAGTAGAAGCAACTTCCGAAAGCAAATCGGTTGTTCTAAACTTTATGGTTAAAGTTGAGTTTCCGACGGGTACACACGATATAAGCCAGATAGAGATTTTTAATGTTTACCCCAATCCGGTTAAAGAAATACTACATGTAAAGTTTAATTCCGGAAATCAAAATTGGAAACTGGAAGTATTCAATTTAAAGGGGCAGCTACTGTATAATAAAATAATTAACCAGCCGGAATATTCAATACAGGCACACAAGATATTTAAAATACCAGGCAATTATGCCGTAAAAGCCACTTCTAAAAATAATTCACAGGTCAGGATTATAACTGTATTTTACTAATTCAGAAAAAGGGAACACAAAAATACATCATTACTTTTAATCAACAGGTATTGTTGATCTTGAACTAATTGTTTTGTTATTAAGGTCTTAATATATATCCCAAATTCAAAAGAATGGAGCCTGGAAACCATTTTAAAAACGGAGCGGAACCGAAAAGCTTTATGAGTAGGAAAACCAAATTAAAACTAATCTTATGAGAACTTTAGGAAACATTTTGTGGCATGTGCCATTTCTTGGATTTTTATCTGCATTTGTAACATTCCTGATCGGCAGTTTATTTGTAATCACAGTTGTAGGAGCGCCGATTGGACTTGGGCTTATCCAGTTATCAAAATTTTTACTTGCCCCTTTTTCAAGCGCAATGATTGATAAAAAGGATATTAAAGCAGATCAGAACGCAGCGTGGAAAACGTTTGGTCTTATTGTACGAATTGTATACTTTCCATTTGGCCTGTTTTTAGCAGTTGTAACCATATTTCAAATTGTTGGCTTGTTTATAACAATCGTAGGAATACCTGTTGCCGTTGTCTTAGCAAAATCTTTGGGAACTTATTTTAACCCTGTAAACAAGATATGTGTTGCTAAAGCTGTTGCTGATGAAGTTGAATCAAGAAAAGCAAAAGCTCAGGTTGAAAAGGCATTTAGTTAAGAATTTACAAGATTCTGTAAAATGCCTGCAATCAAAAGGCCCCCGTTTCCGGAGGCCTTTTGATTATCTCGAATTATTGCAATTCTTTAATTTTAACATTGCGGAACCAAACATCGGCACCATGATCCTGAAACGCGATAAACCCTTCTTTGGCAACATTGGCCCAATCAGGATTATAAGAAGGGAATTTACTGCCGGCCACCAATGCATTCCATTCGGGTGTCCACAAATGATATTCGAGAACGGTTTCGCCGTTTTGTTTGTGAACGATGGTTCCCTGGTACGAAATAATTTCTGCGGAATTCCATTCGTCGAAGGGTTTTGAATTTTGCGGTTTGGCAGGAAGAAGGTCATACAACGAACCAGCCTGGCGGTTTCCGTCTTTTCCTAATGTGGCATCAATATGGTTGGCGTTGTCAAGAATTTGCATTTCAGGAGCGGTTCTCCACACTTCTTTTCCCGGAATTTCCTGAGCCAGATAGAAAATACCTGAATTTCCGCCTTTCGAAATTTTCCATTCCAGTTTAAGATCGAAATCCTTAAATTTCTTATCATATAAAATATCACCGCCGTCAACAGCTCCTGCTTCTCCATTTCCGGAACCTTTCAGGTGTATTGTACCGTCAACAATTTCCCAGGCTTTTGGAAATTCAGTTTGGTTGTATCCTCTCCATCCGGTTGAAGTAGTTCCGTCAAAAAGAAGTTGCCATCCTGAACTAACTTCATCGGCAGTTAACGTATTGTCTGCGGCTACAACTGGAGCTGCTGAATCCTGTGCCGATTTTTCTGCTGCTTTTTTCTGGCCACTATGGCACGATACTGCAAAAACAACAGTTCCGGCTAATAAAAGTGAATGAATCTTTTTCATTGGAAATAATTTTAGTTTATTGATAATTTAATGTGGTTTAAAGTTGCAGAGAACAAAGTTAATAAAATATTCAGCAAATATTTAACGGCAGTTTTGATTGTTTTGGTTTTGATGCCCGCAACTTTGATTTTAGATTTATATTCCAGATGTAATTTTCCCTTAAAATTTTGGTGAATTATTCTGGCTAAAAGTAATTTCAGGTTCGTCTATTATCCTGTAATTGAAATTACTTTTCGAATTGTCAATATCCCCGGAAGCACAATTTATTTTGATTGCTTTTTTGACTGCAAATTTGAAACATTTAGACAGTTGGTTAAGTTTATAAACTGGAAAAGAAACGAAATATTGAAGTCGTTTGAATGTTGTGAATTCGTTAAGCCTTTTAGGTATTGCTCCATTTGTAGATAAGTTTTTATAATTTAGCTGAGTTTTTTAATCGCCTTATTTTTAAATAGTTAAAAATATATAACATGAATCAGAAAAAAGTAAAAAGGATTGGAATTTTAACAGCGGGTGGCGATTGCCCGGGTTTAAATGCGGCAATCAGGGGAGTTGGCAAAACTGCAATTGTTGAGTACGGAATGGAAGTAATCGGTTTCTCGTCGGGCTATACGGGACTGATTCATAAACAATACGTGGAGCTTAAGGAAAAGGATCTTTCCGGAATTTTGACTCTTGGAGGTACAATTATCGGAACTTCCAGAGAAAAACCTTTTAAAATTATAACAGAAGAAGATAACGAAAAGCCAGCCTTAATCAAGCAAAACTACCTGGATCTTGGTCTGGATGCGCTGGTTTGTATCGGTGGAAATGGCACCATGAAAACGGCTCATCTGTTATCAAATATCGGATTAAATGTGATTGGAATTCCAAAAACCATTGATAACGATGTTTGGGGCACCGATTTAACTTTCGGATTCGATTCGGCTGTGAATATTGCTACTGAAGCAGTCGACCGGTTGCACAGCACTGCCAACTCGCATGGCCGGGTAATGATTGTTGAAGTGATGGGACACAATGCAGGCTGGATTGCACTTTATGCCGGTATGGCCGGGGGCGGTGACATTATTCTGATTCCGGAGATCGAGTATTCGATGGAAAGAGTTTGCGCCAGGATTCAGGAACGGTACGGCAACAATAAGCCTTACACCATTGTGGTTGTGGCCGAGGGTATCGATCATCCTAAATCAATGTCGGCAGCCCGGTATTTGTCTGAATCAATTCAAACGCATGTCGATGCCGAGGCGCGTGAAACAGTTTTGGGTTATACCCAGAGAGGCGGAAGTCCTTCCCCGATGGATCGCATCCTGGCAACCAGATATGGCGCCTATGCCGCAGAATGTATTGCTGAAGAGAGGTTTGGAACAATGGTCGCCTTAATCAAAACCGAATTAACTACAGTTCCGCTTGAAGAAGTTGGCGGAAAACTTCGGCTTGTTGCCCCCGATCATCCGTTGGTTTTAAAAGCCAGAAAGATGGGCGTTTCTTTTGGTGATAAATAAATAACTGTACAATAACCAAACAGGGCTGAGATCGTTTCCGATTTATCTCAGCCCTGTTTGGTTTAAATCCTGAAATTTTATTCCTGACCTGATTTCGGAACTTCCAGTCTGTCACCGGTTCCCTGAATCATAACGCGTTCCCAATCTTTCCCATATCCCGGTTGTGCAGGAGCTTTAGGAATATTTTTTCCATTTCCGTTTTCCAGTAATTTTCGTCCTTCCGAATTTTTTACATTGCCGTCAACATATTTCATAAACAGGTAATGGTAGAATGCTTTCCAGTCGCCAACCAGTTTATTTCCTGAAAATACAGAATAGCCGGTCAGGTAATCGGCCGCAGATTCAGTCGATTGTTTAACCAATTCAGTTGCCTGTTGATCAGCGGCTTTAACCTCCGATTCAAATTGTTTTTCAAGCTCGTGCTGGTATTTTTCAACTTCAGGATGAATGACATTGTATCGCGAATAAGCCCAATTATTTACTTCATTGAATGTCCAGAATGCCGAAGATTCCGACCAGCTAATCATCGAACCGTTTCCAACCGCAAAACTCTCCGGAATTCTGGTTATGCCACAATACATTGGCGCATAAACGCAGCCGTCAGCATCGTCGACTCCAAACCAAAAAATTCCACCAACCTGATCGGGAAGCCAGTTACGCGATTGAGCCACAAAACTGTATCCGGTTTGCTGCGTGGCAATGGCCCGTTCGTTGAGGTACATTACGCTGTCGACCACATATTCCATCGGGCGCCAGCGATAAGGCGACTTAAATGGTCCGGCGCCCAAATCATTGCGCATATCAAGCGGTGTGTCTTCGTAATGATCGCGCATGGCGTCTTTAACTTGCTGCAAAGTGATTGGAGCATCGGGTTTTACCCACAAAGGCAGCCGATTGGAAACGTATCCGTTCGGATTCGCCGTTTGGTCCATAAGTTTGGGGTTGTGCACAAATTTGCCTTCAGCATAATTCGTGTAGGTCTGGTTTTCGCGAATTTCCTTGTTTATTTTCCTGAAGAACGACCAGACACGGGCATCGCAAAAGCGGGCTCCGCCAAAATTCAGCGGATTGTAAACATCAGAAAAACTGAACGATTCGTCAGTTCCGCTATAAAATCCGTGTTTTTTGGCAAAGCTAATTACATCCGGTGAATGATATACGGTTTGTTTAGGGTCGCTCCAATTGTTGCTTTTCTGAAACGGGAAAGTGGTAATTCTGGCCTGGTTGGCATGACCGCTCACATACCCGTCGGGAATTAAGCGGGCTACCCAAACAGCGCCTTTTTCGTAGTTGCCTTTCCCGATCAGTTCCATGATCCAGGCTTCGCTGGCATCCGAAATCGAAAACGATTCTCCGGAAGTGGCATAACCATATTTCTCAACCAGTTCGGTCATTACTTTGATCATTTCGCGGGCCGATTTTGAGCGCTGAAGGCCAATACGCATCAGCGAACCGTAATCGAGAACTGCACCCGGTTGCGACGACAATGAATCCAATCCGCCCCAGGTTGTTTCGCCAATGGCAACCTGGTTTTCGTTCATAAACTGAACCACTGAATAAGTATGTGAAACTTCCGGAATGGTACCCAAGAGTTTGCCGTTTTCGTAGTGATACACTTCGCATAAATCGCCGGGTTGATGGTCGGCTGCCGGATAAAATGCGATGGCGCCGTAGCGGGTGTGCGAATCGGCAGCATAAGTTATCATCACAGATCCATCGGCTGAGGCGCCTTTCGAAACAATGAGATTGGTGCAGGCAAAAACATGTGAAATGCCAGATACCATTAATAAAATCAGTACGAGTGTAAGAATTTGGTTCTTCATCAGGAAATATTTTTTGCGCTAAAATAGGCAAAAGTCATTGGAACAGGATGGAAAATGATCAGGAATTAAAAATGAAAGGGAAGTTATCTAAAGAGTCAAAAATTTGTGGTACAAGTCACCCCTAATTTATTTCGGGGTCTACTTCTTTCTATTTTAACAGATTCATTTCAGGGAACAATTTTCAGCTTTTTCACCCCGTCCCTTATATGGGAGAAAGCTGAAAAATCAACCTTTCCCTTTAAGAAACTGTTTAAATTTTATTTAATGAGTTATTTTACCCTTAACTCACCCCGCCGCATCATTGATGCTCCCGCCCCTCTCTACAAGTAGAGTGGGGAAAAGCCCGAATTATTGGGCTTGGGGTGAGTCAGAAATTGATAAAATCAAGTTGAAATAGTATTCTTTTTAAATTTAAACAGTCTCTAAGGGATTCAGGATAAAAAGGTTGATTTTTCAAAGGTGTTAAAGGAGAATTCGCTGTTAAATTAGATCATGAAACAAGTTCAGGATGATTTCGAACGATTTTTTTAGATAACTCCCAATTGCGATTTTGGTAATTTCCGGCTATTTTCTAGGTATCCAAACTTTCATTTCGTCGGCGCCACGGTTGTTCCACACAAAATAGGGGATCGCCGTAAATTTTTGAGCGGTTACTTTTTTACCGTTCTCAATTTGTGCTTCTCCGGAAATGGTAACAATTCCGCTTAATTCTCCTGAATTAAATGATTCCGTAAGCTTGGAAGAATCGGGCAGGGCCAGCTTCATTAAGTCTGCTCCGTTATCAATTCCTTCAAGACAATATACGATTGGACCCCGTTCGAGCGCTACTTTTCCGGCATCGTCTGCTACATTTTTATTGGCTTCAACACGGCGGATACTCATTGGGATGTTGTAATTCACCACATCTCCCTGTTTCCATTCGCGGTCGATTACGGCATACCCTTTTTCAGTTTTAAACTGAAATTTTTCGCCATTGATCGTAACCGAAACAGAATCAGTTTCAGGAGTGATAAATGAATATAAATTGCTTGGAACTACCTGGTTTTCGGCCCATCCCGGAATGCGCAGGCACAAAGCAAATTGGCTTGTGTTTTCAGGAGAAACAGATATTTTTACCTGTCCATCCCATGGATATTTGGTTTCCTGCGAAATGGTTACCGGCAATTTTTTATTCAATTGCAGGGTTGACGAACTTTGTGCAAACAGGTTCACATACAGACTGTTATTTCCCTGTGCATAAATGTATCCGGGAACTGATGCCAGGAATCTGCATATATTGGTTGGGCAACACGAACAATCGAACCAGGGCTGGCGGTCGAGTGTTTCGCCGCTGTTGAATTTGAAATGCATATCGCATTCGAGCGGATTCGGGTAAAAGAAGGTTTTTCCGTCAAGGCCAATTCCTGAAATTACCCCGTTATACAAGCTTCGTTCGAGCACATCGATGTATTTGGCGTCGCCGTGAAGTAAAAACATACGGTAATTCCAGTAAACATTGGCAATGGCGGCACAGGTTTCGTTGTAGGCTGTCAGGTTGGGCAATTCGTAATTGTCGCCAAACGCTTCGCCCTGATGCCGTGCACCGATGCCGCCGGTGATGTAGAGTTTCTTGGAAACCATGTTGTCCCAGATTTTGTCGATGGCTGCCAGATAAGCAGAATCTCCGGTCAGCGCAGCTACATCAGCTACTCCTGAATACAAATATCCGGCACGAACGGCATGTCCAACAGCTTCATCCTGATCAACAAGCGGTTTGTGATCCTGAGAATAAGCTTTTTTCGGATCGTTTTCTTTGCCACGGCTATCGATAAAGAACTTTGCCAGATCGAGGTACTTTTTCTCTCCGGTAATGCGATATAATTTTACCAGTCCCATTTCAACGATCTCGTGTCCCGGAGCGTCGTTGCGTTTGCCTGGGCCAAAAACCTGATCAAGCAGATCGGCATTCTTCAGGGCAATGTCCAGGAAATTACGTTTCCCGGTTGCCTGATAATGCGCTGAGGCTGCTTCGAACAAATGTCCGGAGTTATACAATTCGTGGCTCAGCACCGATTCCTGTACCCAGCGTTCGTTGCCCGACCATTTGTGCGGGTGTAGCGGATCAATCGTGCGGGCGGTGTACAAATAACCATCGGGTTCCTGGGCTTTTCCAACAAGGACAATCAAACTATCGACATAGCGGTCGAGTTTGGGATCGGGATGAACGCTCATCGAATACGAAGCACCTTCGATTATTTTGTAAATATCTGTGTCATCAAACGGGAAGGTGGTTCCAAACTCGCCTTCTTTTTTGGCTGCTTTCACAAAGTTTTCCACGCGCCCGGTTTCTTCGCATTTGGCAAACGATGCCGGAATGGTGACTGTTCGGTTGGTTTCAATTTTGGGCACCCAGAACTGGTCACTGATCTTAACTTCATTAAACGGAACGCCCTGAATTTTATAATCTGCTTTTTCGGGCTGGGTTTTGCAGGCAGTTAGCGAAAGCAGAAGTACGGTGATGAATAGGTGACTTAACTTCATGGTTGGCATGTTTTATTTTGAATTTGTAAGAGGTTCAATTCCTTTAAGCGTTGGTATTACTTGTTTGAGTGATCCGTTGGCATTGAATTCCATTTTGTCGATGCATGTTTCGCGGTGGAATCCGGCAGATCGTCCCATGTTCATTCCTTCCGGGCGGGTAAACCGGTGATAAACCAGGTACCACTCATCAGTTCCGGGAATCTGCAGGACAGAATTGTGTCCGGTGGCGTAAATTTCGTGTTCCGGATTTTGCTGAATGACAATGTTCTGCTCCGGAATTTCAAGTTTCCCGAGCGGCGACTTGGCTGTGGCGTAGCGTACTTTGTAATTTGGGCTGCGCGTATCGTCCTCCGACCAGGTAAAATAGTAGGTTCCATTTCGGAAGAAAACGTATACTCCTTCCCTGAAAGTGGTGTCGGGAGTCATTATTTTCAACGTTTGTGTTTTAATCGAAACCATGTCGGCGTTCAGTTCTGCCCCGGCCATGTAGCCATTGCCCCAATACAGGTAGCTTTTTCCTGAAACCGGATCAGTGAACACATCCGGGTCAATTTCCTGTCCGCCTTTAATTCCTTTTGGTTTCCAGTCGATCAACGGGTTACCACTGTCAACAAATGGCCCGGTTGGATTGTCAGCTACGGCAACACCGATCTTTTGCGCCGCACAGAAATAATAGAAATATTTATACTGACCATCGATTTTCTTTTCCACGATACACGGCGCCCAGGCATTCCGGTTGGCCCAGTTCACATCTTTTTTTAAGTCGAGAATAACGCCTTCGTCATTCCAGTCCACCAGATTTTCTGAAGAAAAAACTTTAAAATATGTACCTGACCAGTTGTTAAAACCGTCGCTGGTAGGGTAGAGGTAATATTTTCCGGTCTTCGCAGAATAAAGAATTTCAGGATCGGCATAATATCCTTCCAGCACCGGGTTGTGGTCTTCTGAAACCGAAACCTTGTAAGTCTGACTTCCTTTTTCTTCGATGGTAAACGTATAATCCACAGGACCTTTCGAGAAATCCTGCGAACCTTCAGGACTGAAACTGATACCGGGGAAAGCTTTAAACTCCGGGTCAAACCGTGTCAGGTTAGTTCCGGCTTTTACAGGCAGATAAATGGTTTTATCCGGATTTTTAAAATAGACATTGTTTTTTTTCAGGGAAGCAGAAGTCGCATCAACCAACAAATCATCGAAGCCACTCCATTCTGAAAGCAAACTTTTCAATTCTTCCGCTGTAATTGGCAATACCGTTCCGTGTCTTGGATGAAAGTTCATCGAAATTTCCTCGTCAATCACTGTAAAACTTTGCAGGTCACTACTTTTTGCAAATTGATATCGTCCGCTGGTATAAACATCGTACATTAAAATCCAGTCGTTGGAATGGTTCAGTTTAAAGATTCCGCTGCCTTCAACCGGATTGGTTTCTTTGTCGACCCGTTTGTCACTGACAAGTTTATATCCTTCCGTCAATTGATCTGAAATGGCCAGTTTAATTCCCGGAGCACCATCTTCGGCTTTGTGAAACAGGTAGAATTTTCCGTTGAAAGGAATGATATCTGCATCGATGCAAGCCTTGGTATTGCTTTCAGCCGGAGGAAAATACAATTGTTTCGGGGCGGATTCCAACCCCGTGAAATCGGCATTTGAGTATGCATAATAAATGATGTCGGACCCTTCGGCTTGTTTCATCGAAAAGTAAATCAGGTATTTACCGGTAGCTTCGTCGTATATGGTTTGTGGCGCCCAAACGCGGTTCACATCACCAAATTCTTCAGGAAAAGTTTTTGGAATGTTTACTACCGACGATTCCCAATGAATCAGATCGGCCGATTTTAACAGGATCATGGCATGGTTGTTCCATTTTTGATCGGGCACATACAAGTCAGTTGCCACCATGTAAAAGGTTTTGCCATCGTTGCAGCGTAAAATGTGCGGATCGCGGACACCACCCGAAGTGCTGATCTTTTTGGAATCAATCACTGGTTCGTTTTTGTTGAGAGCACGGAAATGAAACCCATCTTCACTTACGGCATATCGGATGGCTTCTTCGCCCAGGCCATTTCCGGTAAAATAAACAAATAAATAGGCAGAAGTGTCTGGTTTGTCATTGCATCCTGATAAAAACATCACGATTGATATCAGAAATACCGGCAAAAATAGTTCAAAAGTTGGTTTTATAATCTTCATTTTGGTTGTAATTATTCCGGTTTAATTCGAATGACAGTAAACGAGTATGCTGGCAAAATGCATGTGAAATCATCACTTACGGTGATGTTGCCGGTTACCGGGCGGGCCGTTTGATCATCCGGTGCTCCGGATAAAATAGTACGCACAGCAGATGAATTGACGGTTCCGACATTTTCGAGTTTTACTTTTGTATTGATTTCAACCGGCAACAGGTTGACCATTTTCACGATCAGGTCATTGGTTTTGCTATCGCGAACCACCGAAACTGCAACCCGTTTATTCACCTTTTCGTTTTTATCCGTCAATGAAATCTGGCTTGGCAGATAAATATCTCCGGAATTTTGCCCGTAAAGTTTCTGCACAAAATAATCAACAGTAGGTTTTACTTCCGTATTGTTGAAATAAATCAAATCCGGGTTCCACTGGGTGTGACCTTCTTTGGCAAGTAAAGGTGCGTAGGAGGTCATGTGGACGATGTCGCCGTTGCGTTCCAATGCTGTGAGGTAAAGGGCTTCGGCCAGCGATGTCTCCATGTTGGTTGGCCTGCCCGGCAAATGGGCGGCATATTCACCCAAATATACTTTCGATTTGCTGCGGTCGTATTTGTCGTAGAAATCCTGGTTGTAAATGAACCAGCCAGGCGATTGGTAATAGTGCTCGTCAACCATGGGAACACCCAGTTTGGTGGCGATTTTCCAGCCTTCGGTGTAATCTGTTCCTTCAAAAGTTGGCCCGACAGTTCCAATGACCATGATTTCCGGATGTTGTTTTTTTACAGCTTCGTAAATCATGGTGAAACGTTCCTCAAAAATATCGGTGATCAGGTCTTCATTTCCAATCCCGACATATTTCAGATTAAACGGCTTGGGGTGACCGGCTTCGGCACGCAGTTTTCCCCATTTGGTTTTTACATCGCCGTTCGCCCATTCAATCAAATCGAGTACTTCCTGAATGTAGTCACCCATTTCATCCATCGGAATGCCGCATTGCTGACCGGCACCACCTGTGGCTGAGTTCTGGCAGGGAACACCGGCAGCGATAACGGGTAGCGGAGCCGCTCCAATATCTTCACAAAACTGAAAATACTCGAAATAACCCAATCCGGCTGTTTGATGATATCCCCACAAATTGCGCTGTGGTTTGCGCGATTCGAGCGGACCAATGGTATTTTTCCAGCGGTAAATATTTCCCAATCCATCACCGTGAGCAACACAACCTCCGGGGAAACGAATAAACCGTGGATGAATGTCGGCGATAGTTTGAGCCAGATCAGCACGTAACCCATTCGGGTGTCCTTTAAAGGTTTTTTGCGGAAAGAGTGAAATCATATCCAAAGCCACTATTCCTGAAGTTTGTGGAATAATCTCCAGTTGAGCATCCGAAACGGTTTTTGTGGCAGTCAAAACAGCTTCGAATTTTTTCCATTTGTTTGAATTGGCATCGACGGTTGTTTCTCCGTAATTTTCTCCGTTTTTACCGATCAGGCGGACAAGCAGCTTTTTGCTTTTTTTATCTGGGTTTCGTACAAAAAACGAGAAGTTGTATTTATCACTGGCTCTTACGGCAATTCCATCCCAGCCTTCGTTAATCAGACCCGCACCTGTTTTTTCGATTTTCAGCAATGCAAAGTGTGGGTTGTTCGGATGAATCGGCGATACGGAATCGATAGAGAAAGAGGCCTCGGTACCGTTTAGATGCCAGGCTTTGTAACTGTTCCATGTTTGGTCATGTCTTTCCTTGTCGCTCAGTGCATATTCAAAGTCCCGGTTCTCAATCAGTTCGGCATACAATCCGCCATCGGCAGCGTAGTTGATGTCTTCGAAGAAAACGCCGACGAGCATGTCGCTGATTTTCTTGCTTTTCGAATTGTCGATGGTAATGGAGGCATCGAGGTTTTTAAGATTTTCGAAACGTATCGGATCGGTTTTCGTGGTTTCCGACCACAGTTCATTCCGGTAAGCCGATAACTTTTGAGCATTGATCAATTCTTCAACCTGAACCCACGACAATTTGTGTACTGTGCCGGTTTCTTTTTTTCCTGAAATATTCACCTCTTTTCGCGAATTCAACTGGCTATTCAAATGCATTTCCTTTGTTCCGGAATAGTTTTTAAAGTCGGTTGTGGTTACATAAAAAGCCTGTTCTTTTCCATTCTTGTCACTGATCCATGAAATTTTGTATTCACCGTTGGTATATGAAACTTCAGGCTGAAGGCAATTATTTTCATTCATTACCACCGGGTAGGCCTGAGGAAGCCAGTAAATCAGGTCTTTCGATTCGGAATGGGCGAAAGTTCCGTCGTATTCGTTGAGGCTCCACACGCAATGCCAGATGCCATCTTTGGCCTGAAACAGGAAAGGCGCGACCAGTCTTTTTTCTTTGCCCCAACGTCCGTAGTCGCTGAAAAGAAAACGGAAATTCGGGCCAATCGAAACCCAGTTCTCCTGATCGGTGCTGTATGCAAAATGCAGTCCGCTGTGACCGCCATCTTCGTTTAAAGAATACGAAAACAGGTAGACTGAGTCGGGTGGATTGGGCTTAAGGGTATTGCTGGCACAGATCTGCCCGACTGTCAACAAACACAGAATTAAAAGAAAGGTTGTTTTGTTCATTAGTTGGGTTTATTGGGTTGTTCTGACAAAACTAAATTTTTTTCATCAGGCTTCCATGTTTTTTTAATGTCTTTTTAACACTTATTGAGGCAACCCAGAATTTTTACTGCTGGTTTTCATCACGATGGAACCAGAAATCTGAATAAATGCATTGAAATTTAGTAGCTTATATCACTTGCCTGAAAAATGATCTAAAGTTTTTCAGGCAAGATCTACCTGGTATTTACATGTTGCATTTCCCCGGTGGATCGACGAAATTACAGTTGCTTTAACCGGATGCCCAACAACTGTTGAAAACATTTTTTCGGCAAACCCTTCAGAGCAATAACAAAGAATCGACGACCTTACGCCTTTCTCCGGATTGACCATTGGACAAACACAGTAATTTTTGTTTTCGTCAGCTATCAAAACTCCGGCTTCTTTTCGATAATCAATCTTCCAACCCCATTCCTGTCCGATAAAAGCATTGAACTTTTCAAGATTGCCCTGATATGGTTTCAGGAAGTCGTCCATTTTTAATTGTTTGTAATGACTGATTGCGCATCCTTTCATAATTTTACGGCAAGTGGCTTCATTTTCCTGATCATCGATATTAAGTAGCAAAGTCGAAATCCAATCCTGCATCAGGATTTTATTCGGATCAGGAGAAACTGTTTCATCGTGCTTTGAGCCGACGGCCTGTACCAACGCGGTAAAACCGCAAAAGCAAGCGCCGGTAAGGCAGGCTTTTCCAATAAAATTTCGTCGGTTTGTTGTCATCCCTTGAATTAAAAAATTACCGTTATTTGCTTTCCGGAGTATTTAACCGATTTGGCTTTTGCAGCCGCTTCCATATTCGTTCCTGATTTTTCATTCACCAGCACAATTTCAAATTTACGATTTTTCAACATTCCCGGAAAAACGCTTTTTCGGTCGCTGATAGTCAATGTTTTCGAAGTATTGTCTCAATTGAATTCGATCAGTGAATATGCTCTCTTTTCGTAATTGCAGTTGTTGTTCTTGCTTAAAAGTAAGGTTCATCCATTTTCGGCAACAGATGAACCTTATAGACTGAAACAAATATAGAGTTAAGTACTAAGAAAGAAATCGTGTCGCATTTTAATTTATTCCTTCATCCTGACTCACCCCATCGCATCTGCGATACTCCGCCCCTACGGGTAGAGAGGTGAAAAGTCCGGGACTTCGGGCTTGGGGTGAGTAATTTTAAAATGCGACAATAAATTATTCAGATTACTTAATTAGTACCCAGTATTCTGTGTCAGGTTCGCGTTTTTCTGGATTTCTCCGAGTGGAATTGGGAACAGAGCCCTGTAATCGCCATTTGGAGAGTGTGATAACCAAGATTTTTTGGTAAACATTCCAAAACGGATCATGTCGGTTCTGCGACGACCTTCCTGGCAGAATTCCCAACCCAGTTCATCCAGAAAACGGCCGTATTGAATATCTGCGCCACCTTCTTCGGTTGAGGTGATGTGGTTGCGAAGTCCGTAATCATAAGTGCTTCCACCCATTAGTTGTGCTCCGGTTACAGTTGCTTTTTCAGGAGCAGACTTAAAATCGCGGGACCTAACTTCTGTTACGATTGCAGCAGCATCATCGGCTTTCCCGGTGCGCAACAAACACTCTGCCTTCATCAGGAGGATATCGGCATAACGGAAAAGCGGGAAGTCGTTGCTCAAACGATTGGTCGCTCCCATAGCAATTTCGAATTTTCCCAAACGGAACCCGTGTACTTCCTCCGACAGGTCAACTCCGGGTAATTCGTTAATGTAAGCCAACGGTAGCCCTTTATAAGCTCCAAGTGTTGCCAAAATAACGTCGCCGTTGGCTTTATACTGTTGCCCTTTAATGTAATTGTCTTTGTAGCGGGAATCATCAGTGTCGAATGTACTGATGTATTGCGGAACAGCACAGACACCACCCCACGGGCTATATTCAAGGTTGTAAGTAGCCTGATTTTCAGGCTGTAGTGTTTGCATGTGAATGTCAAAAGCATTCCAGGCGGTTACATATTTCGAGTCGAAAGGCAATGCAAAAATGATTTCCTTGGCATTTTCGTTATTGGTTATAAAAACATCTTTTTGGTTTGAGTCCAATGCATATCCCACGCCAGAATTAATAATGGCATCGCATTCTGTGATACATTTGTCCCATTCAGGAGTTCCGGCATATACACCGGCATTCAGGTACATTTTGGCCAACAAGGCATGTGCAGCCCACTGGTTAAACTTTCCATAAGTTATTTGATTTTTCAAAGCGCTTACCTTCGAGATGTTTTCAGTAACTTCTTTAATAATAAAGTCATACACTTCTTTGCGTGTGTTTTGAGTGGGTAAAAATCCTTCAGGAACATCGAATTTATCGACGATTGGTACGTTTCCGAAGAAATCGCACAAAACCCAGTAATACGAAGCACGAAGGATTTTCATTTCAGCAATTAATGCAACTTTATCGGCTTCCGGTACCGGAATAGCATCTGATTCAACCTGAAAAATAACACGGTTACAGTTGGTAATTCCTGCGTAGGTACGGCTCCAGGTGTTTACCACAATGTCATCGTCGGTTGTCCATTTGTGTTCGTGAATCCTTCGGTACACGCCACCGTCGACCCATCCATTGGGGCGTGCTGGTGTCAGCATTTCGTCTCCCGACACCTCGTTGGCGCGATAAAGCCCGTTCCACTCCATTAACAATATCCTCCAGTTGACGTAGGCAGAACCGGCTAATGATGCCAAATCCTGGTCGGTGGCCTCAAACTGGCTGGCAATAATAGAATTATAGCTTTCATCTTTTAATTTGGTACACGATGAAATTACGATAGTAAGAACGGCAAATGCTATAATTCCGATCTTTTTTATGTTTTTTAAATTTTTCATATCCATTTCTTTAAGCTTTAGAATGTTACATTGAGTCCTATTGTAAATGTTCTCATCGTTGGATATTTATCCCGTTGATCGACACCAGGCGCTAACCCGGCACCACTGTTGATGTTGATTCCACCCTGAGAACCTCCGCCACTGGTAACCAGGCTTACTTCAGGATCAATCCCTTTATATCCGGTAAGGATGAACGTATTTAAAGAAGAGACATAAAGCCGTGCCGATTGAATATATTTAATGCCCGTTTTCGGAACGTTATAACCCACAGTGATGTTGTCAATTTTCCAGTAATCGCCATCTTCAACGTAGTAGCTGTTAAATTCCTGTGGCGATTTTAATTGTGTTTTCCCAAATACCGGATCAAAGGCTGATTTAAGCAGGTTATACTGGGTATAAGTTGGATTCTCGTACATCATTCGCTGGAAATTAGCTACCTGGAACTTGAACGCCCCGCGTTGTGAGATGCTTAAGTCCCAGTTTTTATACCTGAAATTGTTGATCCACCCGGCATAATATTTCGGAAGACCATTTCCAATCACTTTTTTATCGCCAAATGAATGTGTGAAATCTGTATAATTAACAGCTTCGCCGTTTGCACCTTCATAAATCCATTGCCCGTAGTTTGCTACATCAGTTGGATCGTCGCCAATACCGATTACTTTAAATCCATAAAAATTACCGATTGGTTCACCAACTTTTACAATGTGGGTAAATGTTTGTACCGGTGGTCCGGTATATCCGGTGGTAAAATAATCGCTCGATGTTTTATAGATATCGTTTGTTAAGCTTATTAATTTATTGGTATTGGTTGAAAAAGTAAAACTGGTTGTCCATTCAACATCACTTGTTTTTACGGGTACAACGTTGATGAGGATTTCCAACCCTTTGTTTTCCATTTTACCTACATTGGCGCGGGTTGTTGAGTAGAGGTTTGGAGGACTGGGCACAGCAAAATCAAAAAGTAAGCCGTCGATTTTGCGGATATAATAATCCACAGTTCCACTAATTCTATTGTTTAGCATACTAAAATCAACTCCGAAATCAGTCTCACGTTTTTCTTCCCATCTTAAATCCGGATTTGAATTTTGAGTAGGGATCAACGTACGCGCCCATTTGCCATTTGAAAAAACATATTGATCGTATCCAATCATACCAACTCCCCTAAACAAATCAGACGGCTGCGTACCGGTTACACCATAGCCTGCCCTTAACTTGATGTCGTTGAAGAGGTGTTGATTCTTCATAAATGATTCATTGGTCAATCTCCAACCAGCCGAAACTGCAGGAAATAATCCCCAGGGATCTTTTGTTCCGACCAACTGGCTTGCTTCTTCACGGCGAAGACTGGCCATCAACAGGTATTTGTTGTTGTAATTGTAGGTTAACCTCCCAAAAAATCCAATTAAGTTGGTTTCAGCATGATAGCTCGATTGCGGAGTGGTAACTTTTCCGTTTTTGGTAGCTTCACCAAGACCAATGTTGTAATAGCCAAACTGGTCGGTTGGGAAATCCCAGTTTTCCATCGACATGCTTGTATAGACATTTTCCTGGTAGCTATAACCTGCCAGTGCCTTGAAGTTGTGGTCTCCTATTGATTTGGAGTATTCAGCAGTTAGTTCGGCCAGGCGGTCGGTTGATTCGGAGGCACCGATGTTTGCATAACCGTTTCTGCTATCCCGTAAAGTCGAAACATGTTGTTTCGTTTCGGAGTACCCGTTTTGTTGATTAAATTTTGAATAGGAAAGTATGCTGGTCAGATTTAAACCTACAATTGGTGTAAACAAAATGGTGTTGTTGAACCTTGAAAGGTGTTGGTCGGTTTGGCCATTGCTTTCCATTAAATCGGAGACCGGGTTTTCATATTCAAATTTGGAAAGTTCCTGAAACCAGGTTCCGTCGGCGCTTTTTACAGGAGCGGTTGGATTCTGAAGCATTGACTGCCTGTAAATATAACCATTGAAGCCATTCAGCTTCTTCGTGGAGTTCAAAAGACCAAAATTAATCTTCACTTTGTTGTTAAACATGCTGTGATTGATGTCTGCACGGCCAATGAACGCTTCATTGTATGATTTCAGGAAGACCCCATCTGCTGAATTGTAATTCACATTAACGAGGTAGTTCGTAGTTGCATTTCCACCTCTTAATGTCATATTGTGAACGTGGTTGATGGGCTGACGCGATATTTCGCTTAACCAATCGGTGGTTGTGCCCAGATCGGTATTTGCATCGCGAAAACCATCCTTAATTTGCTGACGAAAATCGTCAGCAGTTGATAAGTCCAGTTTACGGGCGATTGACTGAATACTTGCATAAGTACTGTATTCAACCGAACTTTTATAAGTGCCACTGGCCCTGCGGGTAGTGATCAGGATTACCCCATTGGTTCCACGTGTTCCATAAATAGCAGCGGCAGAACCGTCTTTCAAAACATCGACCGATTCGATGTCCTGAGGAGCAACAGTTTTTAAATCACCGGGAATTCCATCAATGAGGATCAACGGATTCATACTCGATCCAAGCAGGGTGGTATTTCCCCTTAATATAATTTGAGTAGAACTGCTGGGATCTCCGCTTGAAGAAACAATGGTTAGCCCTGCAACTTTTCCCTGAATTAGCTGCCCGGCATCTTTTACGTTACCTTTCAAAAAATCAGTTGACTTTACTGTTGATACAGAACTGGTAACATCGGCTTTTTTCTGGGTACCATATCCAATCGCTACCACTTCCTCAATTCCGATTGTTTCTTCCGTCATTACTACATTTATGGTAGGTTTATTTGTAACGGCAATTTCCTGGGTTTTCATTCCAACGAACGAAAATTGCAAGATGGCGCCTTCAGGAATATTTGAGAGGGAGTATTTACCGTCGAGATCGGTAAGTGAACCGGTGGCAGTTCCTTTGACCACCACAGTGACACCTGGAATTGGTGCCCCGGAGGAATCGGTGACTTTACCGGAAACTAATTTAATTTTTCCATCCTGAATGTTAATCAAATCATTTCGCGAGATCACGATGTTGTGGTCGATCATTTTGTAGGAATAGGCATTCATGTCTAATACCTCACCCAGGATTTTATCGATATTGGCATTTTTGATGTCAAGGGTGTACTTTGTGCTCAAATCCAATTGGTCTGTTTTGAACAGAAAGCCGAAATCGGTCACCCGTTCAATTTCGTCGAAAACCTGAATGATGGAAGCATTTTTTACGTTCAGGTCGAATTGGGTTTCCTGAGAATAGGTATTGGCAGCCATGGCCATCACCGAAAAGAACAAAAAAATGGTAGTTAGTTTCATAACAAGTAATAGCTTCTTAATCCCCGATCGTTGGTAATCTGGGAAATGTTGTTTTTTCTTCATAGTTTTGTTGTTAGTTTATTAAACGATTGGTCATGGCGATCGGCAAAATTACCTGACCATTAAATTTTAAAAACTCCGAACCGGGTAAGTATCCAGCTTCCCGGTTTTTTTTGCTTAATTTGAATTTAATTCATAGGCATTTGATAGTTTAAATTTCTAATGTGAAATCGGGATGCTATAGATTAATAAATTATGATTACATCTGGCGTGTCTGGTTTCTCGATAATTTTGTAATTGAATTTTGTAGTAAGTTTCAACATTTTAATGACTCCAAGCGCAGTGGTCGTTTTTTTGATATTCCCTGTGTATCGATAATCGCGCAATTCCTCATTTTCGAATTTGAATTCAACATTGTACCACCGGCTGATTTCGGCAAAAATATCTTCCAGCCGCTGATCGCGAATTACAAATTTGCCGTCTCTCCAGGCCGACAGTACATTTGATTGGAATGGTGCAATTGTTATTTTCCGGTCATCCGAATGATATACTGCGCTTTCTCCCGGTTTTAATTCAACCAGTGGATTTCCTGTAGATGAAAGTATGTCTGCTTTGCCTTCAACCAATGAAGTTTCTACGATATTCTCTTCAGGATAGGCCTTGATGTTGAACGTAGTTCCCAAATCGCGCACAATAATTTGTCCGACCCTGATCAATAATGGGAAATCGGCGCGATGTTTTATTTCAAAAAAAGCCTCTCCGTGAAGTTCTGCCAGTCGCTGTTTCGTTTTGTGGTCTTCGCGGTAAGTCAGTTCCGAACCTGAATTTAACCAGATTTTGGTTCCGTCGGCCATTTCGATGGTACTTACACTTCCTTTGGTTGCCGAGTATTTTTGAACTCCGGATTCAGCAAAAACAGTTGATTTTCTTTCAGAAATAAAGTAGCCTGAAAGGCCGCCAATACATAACAGCAAAAGGATTGCAGCGGCATACTGCCACACTTTTTGCCCGATGTTGAATGTTTTCTGTTTGACTGGCCGGCTGATTTTTTCCCAGAGTTCGTCGAATTCGGCATCCTGATTAGCCTGCTTGCCGGATTGAGAAGTTTTCAGCCATAAACTTTTGATTTGGTAAAATAGCTCTTCTTCTTGTTTGTCTTCGCCGAGCCGGCTGTAGAATTCCTCCTTTTCAGCAAGATTTGCTTCTCCGGATAATATTCGTATGAGTATATTTTGGTTCATATTCTTTCCGCGTTTAATAATGAACAAATGAATGAGGAAATACCCTAACCGGAATTTCTGAAAAATTTAAGGATGATTAAATCCGGGTAAATTTTTCAATGATTATTAAACTAAAAATGAAAAGTTTAAATGCGTTTATCCCGGAATTTTGGATGTTGATTTGGAAATTTAATTTTTGCCCGTTCAACTGATAAGTCCTTAAAATATTTATTGTCGTTTTTTTTTTCACCCCAAACCCCTTTTGCTGTGAACATCGCAACCGATTGTAAATGAGTCAAGTCCCTTTAGGAGATTTAGGGGTTGACAAAGAATGGAATACGACATTATTTCAGTCTCATTACTTAAGATGGTCAGATTCGTAGCTGGCGCATTTTTTTCTTCCACATTCCGAACAGTTTTTCAGTTGTTTTCGGCATTTATTTCGATAGTTACTTCATCTTTTTTATGGATTTAATCTGGTAGGATAAAATTGTGCTGACATGAGATTCATAATGTGCTGACATGACATTCGGGATGTGCTGTCATGACTTTGCTAATGTTTTGACATGACTTTTGCTTATTGCCAACAGGCATCTTTTTGTTGGCAACAAACTGTTTTTTGTTGCCAACTAATTAAATTGAGTTGGCTTCTATTTTTAATGCCTTTAACGGGGAAATTAGGCGGCATTGCTTTATCCCGGATTCCTGTCGGGTAGTGCTTTTTTCAGTCTTAACTGGTTTTGGCAAACGGGAACTGTAGGGTTTTAATGAACGGTTTTGTGCGGTTAAAGTAAGCCTTTTTCGGGCAAAAAACAAGTTTTAAGATGCGATAACAATGAGAAAATATTGAGAAACTCTTTAGAAACTGTTTAAATTTATATTGAACCCCTTGCCAGCGACAGGCGGGCACTTCGGAGTCTTAAGCTTATCGGTTCATTTGCTTCCGGTTTCACCGAGATTATTCAATTTCGAGTCCTTCGGACTTTTGGTTCTTTACAACCCTGAAAGAGTATGATTTTAATGACTGTGGATGTTAACCGAAAATAAATGATATAATCCGGCAACGCTGAAGGGGTTGAACTTTAATGAATATTGAAAATAATCAGCATGGGCTGATCAATTGACTTCAAACAAAACGAACAAATTTATGGGTGCACTGTAGCGGCCACACGCTGAGTGAGTAAACTAAAAATTCGGGAATAAATAGTTCTCATTTAGCCGATTGGGTTTACTGTGTAGCGGTTAAACAAGAAGCGGATATCTGTGATTGATAAATTTCAACCGGACATTAATTTTTTTAATGCAGAAATCTTGAGAAAGCAACAATTACCGGCAGGTAGTCTTTTAATTCATTCCGCAGAACCTTTAACGCTTTGGTCAAATGAGCTTCTACTGTTTTTTGAGTTACACCAAGTTTTTCGGCGATTTCGCGGTTCTTCAAATCTTCGAAGCGGCTCATTTCGAAAACAACACGGCAATGCTCGGGCAATTTCCGGATGGCCTCATCAATTTTGTCTTTTAACTCATCAAACTCCATGTAGTCATTTCCAATTCGCGACAAGCTTTCGTATTGGTAATGCATTTCTATCCAGCGGATTTTTTCGTGATGCTTCAGGAGTATTTGCCTGCGGTTTAAAATATTCAGGCAATTGTTTTTGACCAGTGTAAACAGAAAATTTCGGAGATTGGATTCTTCATTCAGTTCATTTCTGATCTCCCACAATTTCACAAAAGCCTCCTGAACCACACCTTTTGCTTCATCTTCGTCATCGAGATAATGTCGGCTTAAATGAAACAAAGGTTTGTTTAAGTCATTGAAAATGACCCTGAAATTTTCCCTGTTCTTGATTGAAAATATTTCGGCTCGATCATGCATAAATCAGAAATCAACGTCCAAAGATATAAAAATCGAATCGGTTGGGACAAAACGGCTGATGTGCAAGCTGAAAATTTCGAACCTGTTTTGAATTTTGAATTTGATGGAACACGAATGTACCGGTCGTGGAGAATAAAGCTGAGTTTCAGGTGCCGTGATTTGCGATCAGTTTAATTGATCACATGATATTCCTGTGGGGAACGGATTAAAGAAATTCAATTCAATTCTATTAAAGCCAATATCCAGATACAATTTCAAAACCCTAATCGAATAACAGTTGGCGAATTCAATTCCGTCCGAAAGGAGTATGAAGCCATTAAAACGCTTTATCGCGGACGGTTTTTCTTCGTTCTATCATACCCGGGGCGCCACTCCTTCGTCATTTGCCCCGGGCTACCTCTATTTCGCCCATACTGGGCTGAGCCCCAATTTGAACGGTAAAGAATTCCAGGCAAAAGCTTTAATCATCATTCTTCAAATTACAACACAATACATTGATCGGAGCGGTGTGTGGGGCGTCAAAACGTCCGGCCGAGGTTTCGTTTTGACAAGATTTTTGCTTCCTTTTCATCGATTGGAAAAGGAAGAGCCTGTTCGGCTTGAGGACAAAAACAGAAGCATCTTGATAGCTTTATTTTTGCTTCCCCACAAGAATTCGAATTGATCCAGTTTAATTGATTCCTTTTGAGAACTTCATTAAAAAGGGCCATTTCAACCAGAAATTGAAACGGCCCTTGTCACTTTAAATTATAACTCTTAACTGTTTGGGGTTAATTATCAAAAATGAAAATTGAAAAAAGACTGCCTAACCAAAATAAGCAGTCTTTTTTCATTAATCAAATTTCTTTCTTTGGTTAATTTTGCCAACCTCGGTACAATCCTAATCCAGACTGACTATATCCCTCAGTTTGTTCTAACAATCCTTCTGAAAGGTCGATTTGACTTTGGGGAATTGGGAAAAATCCTTTGGTTGCATCATAACGTGCGCTATATCCATCAGGGTGAAGTGCCTTATGAACTTTTTTTACTCCAAAATTATAGACCTCAGCACCCACCTGACCTTCAAGAGCTTCTTTAGCAAAATCGGATCCCCAACGTCTCATATCGTTCCATCTAAGCCCCTCGAATGCCAGTTCATAACGACGTTCTTTCTGAATGTTTTCAAGAGAATATGCAACAGGAAGCAAATCAGCACGTTCTCTAACTTCATTCATATAGGTTGCATCTTCTTTTAATTCAGACAACATCAAAAGCACATCGGCAAAACGGATATAAACCAAATCATCGGTGTGAGACAACTGATTGTTATCGGACGTACCATACATGATGACACCATAGTCATTTTTCAGTTTTCCATCGCTCGCTCTTGCTGTAACTCCGTTGTATTTTTTACCCCAATAGTTACTTTCAAGAACAAAATCCCAAGCACCTCTTTGGTAACCCAATGGAATTACTTCTTTTTCAATATCCATTACAGAAGCCCAAAGTCTTGGATCGTTAGGTTCATCCACCTGCCATTGCTCAACCAACGATGTAGGAATTGAGTTTCCTTGTCCCCAGCCACCGGCAAACGGGTAAGTGTTTTCGAGACTTTGAAGACCACGCAAGGCATAGAACAACTGATAGGTGTTTGAATAACCCCTTCTGATATCCCAATTGGCAAAGTTTGAGAATTGAAGGGCAAACACAGTTTCTGGATTTCTGGCACCATTGTCAGCCGCATACTTAAGGGTCTTACCAGTTTCTGTCATGTAATCCTGAATATACTGATAATCTCCGATAGACAATGAATTGGTATAAGGCCACAGTTCATGAAAATCACCAACAAGTTGGTGACCGCTATTCGCGTAAGCGTCTTCCAACCATGCAATCACATCTTGTTTTGAAACGGTTCCTCCTTCAGGTAAGGTGATCTCATTCTGCTGATAGAAACCGGTATAAAAAAGGAATATTCTTGCCATGAATGCCTGTGCAGCCCACTTGGTTACCCTTCCTTGTTCGGTTTCAGTGTAAGGCACATCAGGTAACAGACCAATGGCAGTTTTCAAGTCAGATGCAATTTGTCCATAAATCTCTGCAGCAGTGGCCGCAGGTAAATTCACGTTTTCAGTTGTAATTTTAAGCGGAACCTCATTGAAAATTGTATTCAACTGGTAAAAGTACCAGGCTCTCAAAAACATGGCTTCTCCTGTATACTGATCTTTTAATTCAGGGCTAACAACCTCATCAGCAAGCAGGGCCATATTCTCTATTGCAAAGTTGGCTCTGTGAATTCCCTGATAACTAACATCCCAGGCATGAAGTAACATTTCATTATCCGAAAATTGGAAAGTTTCATAAGACTGTGCCTGAATGTCATTCATTCCGCCACCACCAAGTTTATCGTCACTTGCAACTTCCCAAATAAAAAAGGGACTTCTGTCAACCTGAGATTGAATGTTGTTCATAATTGTATAAATACCAGCCATCATTTGCTTAGCGTCATCTGCTGTTTGTGGAAAATTGGCAGAGGTTTTATCGGTCAGAGGATCCATTTTAAGAAAATCTTCGCATCCCCAAAGCAAAAAAAACGCAATGAAATAAAATATTATTTTCTTCATAATAATTCAAGTTTTTGGTGTTAAAATTTTAGATTAATACCGATGAGGTATGTACGAGGAGAAGGATAGAATCCTAAATCAATTCCTGATACAAAAGGCTGTGCATCGCCATAACCAACTTCAGGATCCATCCCAGAATAATTAGTGAAAGTAACTAAGTTACGCGCTGTTAGATATAAACGAGCCTGTTCTAAAGGCATTTTTGGCATCAATTTTTTAAAATCATAACCTACAGTTACATTTTGTATTTTAACAAAATCACCATCTTCTATATAAATCTGCGAAACATTAATTCTATTGGTAGTATTACCAGCCGACATACGAGGCAATTTATTAGAAGTTCCTTCACCATGCCAACGATTTAATATTTCAACTGTGTAGTTATGGAACTCATTGTCAGCAAATGAACGGTATGAATTAAGTATTTGATGGCCGAATGCACCTTTACCTGTTACTGCAAGGCTGAAGCCTTTATAATCGAAATTAACACCAAACCCAATTCTAAAATCGGGATGAGGATTACCAATCATTGTTTTATCATCAGGTGTTACAGCTTTATCGCCGTTAGAATCAACGAATATCACATCACCCGGCTGTGGATTTTCCTGTAAGAAACCGTTTGTCCAATTATTAATTTCTTCTTCATTTTGGAATATTCCGGCTGTTTCATATCCATAAAAATACCCTACGGGAAATCCGGTTTCTACGCGCCAAACAGGATCGGTACCTTGAGAAATAATGCTTCCTGCACTTTGAATAAATCCGGATGCATTACCTAGCCTGGTAACTTCATTCTTATTTTTGGAGACATTAAAATGTGCTCCGTAGTTAAAATCTCCTATGTGATCATTCCATCGAAGAGATAATTCAAGACCTTTATTTACAATATCGCCACCATTATAGAAAGGAGCTTGCGCACCAAAAATTGCAGGTAGAGGCTGACGAACCAACCAGTCTTTTGTTGTTTTATTATAATAATCCATTACCAATTGGAAACGTGAATTTAAGAAATATGCATCCACACCTACGTTTAATTGCTCTGAAGTTTCCCATGAAACATCGGGATTAGGTAAAATTGAAGGATAACCTCCAAGTTGCATGTTGTTTCTGTCGCTACCAAAACGGTAATTGTTTTCAACGTTAAATCCAATAAGAGCCAAATATTGAAATGGATCTATGGTCGAATTTCCATTTTGTCCCCAACTCATACGAAGCTTAAGAAAATCGAGCACTTTATTATTCGCCAGAAACATTTCCTCGCTCATTACCCAACCGGCTGAAACTGATGGGAAATATCCCCAACGATTCCCTTCTGCAAAATTGGAAGAACCGTCAGCTCTCATTACCAATGTCAACAAATACTTCTCATTATAGGCATAGTTGGCCCTACCAAAGAAAGAAGCAAGCTGGCCCCTGTCAAGCGGACCTCCTGATATATTTGTAACACCGGTAGTTAAGCCATCTGTGTTGTCAAGAAAAGCATGTTCAAAACCTATAAATGTAGGATTAGCATTTGTAGCATCCATATCAGTTCCCAATCCCCATTTTTCAATGGATTGGCCAACAAGAATATCAAAGCCGTGATTACCTGAATTAAAATTGTAATTCAAGGTATTTTCAAAAGTCCAGCTATGGCCTAAACCTGATGTTTGCTGAATACGTCCTGGACTCAAAGAAACATCTCCTGCAAGATTATAAGCAGGCTGATATTGACGGAAAGCATTGCCATTAAACCGGTATCCATAATTACTTTTGAATACTAAACCTTTAATGGGTTGAATTTGCAAATAAGCACTACTGTTAATATTATAGTTCTTTGTTTCGTTCATACCCCTGTTAAGGTGCATTTGTGCTATCGGGTTATAAAGCCTTGAAGATAAGTCTGCCAGTCCTGATGCTGCTAAGTCATTATAGGCATAATATTCGCCGGCATCATTATATACAGGAACCAATGGGTTTCCTGCCAACATGTTGCGCACGTCATTATAGTACATGCCTCCAATGGCTATACCTCCTTTTTCACTATAGCTGTAATTAAAAGTTTGTCCAACTTTTATTACATCAAGACCATTATTCTTATATATTACGTGGTCGCTATTCAACCTTGCTGTGTATCTGTTATATTTTGGCTCAACGGGTTTACCAAAAACTCCTTCTTGTGAAGAATAAGAAAAGCCCATTGAAAAAACTGACTGGTTAGAACCTCCGCTAATATTAACTGCATGGTTCTGAACAGGCGCATTCTCATTGTATGCTTCTTTCATCCAGTTCGTTCCATTCCATTCTCCACTCTGTATTTTTTGATATAAACCAGGAATAGCACTTGCAAAGTCAATCGGATCTCTACCTGAAACGGTTCTTTCTTCATTATAAATATCCATAAATTGCTTGGCATTTAGCGGTTGAGCTAAATTTTCAATCTGCTGAACTCCATAATACCCATCGTAGGTAACTTGCATTTGACCTATGTGCCCTTGCTTGGTAGTGACCAAAACTACACCATTGGCGGCTCTGGAACCATAAATTGCAGCCGATGCAGCATCTTTAAGAATGTCTATTGACTCAATATCAGATGGGCTTAGATTGTTAATATCCCCTCCGGCAACACCGTCAATAACATATAGTGGCTGAGAGTTACCTATTGTTCCAAGTCCGCGAATATTCACTTTGAATCCTTCACCAGGCATACCTGAATTCTGAACAATGTTTACACCTGGTGACTGACTTTGAATTGCTTCAAGAGCCGCATTTGTACTTTGCTGAACAAGATCGTCTGCACCGACATTGATATTTGCACCTGTAGTAAGCTTCTTCTTCTGAGTTCCGTATCCAATTGCGACAACCTCTTCAATCCCAATGGCATCTTGCTCCATGGTTACATTAATATTCGTCCGGCTTCCAACAGTCACTTCCTGCGTCTTCATCCCCACAAATGAAAAAATCAACTTGACATCATCAGGAACATTTTTAAGCGTGTAATTCCCGTCGCTATCCGTAACGGTTCCGTTTGTTGTTTCCTTAACTACCACAGTAACCCCAGGTAAAGGATCTCCAATATTGTCAGTAACTCTTCCTGAAACTGATTTTTGTTGTGCCTGCAATGTAGCAGAATTCAAATCAGCAGTGGTTAAAACAATTTGCCTGTCTCTAATCAGGTAATTTACATTGGTGTTGTCAAAAATACGATCGAGGATTTTATCAACGTTCTCATCTTTAACATCAATGCTAACCTGCCGGTTAACATCAACTAATTTCTGGTTGAAGAGAAAGAAAAATTCACTTTGGTCTTCAATTTTCGCTAAAACGTCGATCACTTTAACCCCCTGCATTTTAAAAGTCAGTCGGGTTTGCTGAGAGTAAGTTGCTGTAGCAAAAGCCTGTGCAACAACACAGAATAAAAAAAATAGACTTAAGCGCATAGCTTTCCATAGTTTAGAGAGTGCATGGTAATGAACCGGCACCCTGATTCGTTTTTTTTTCATAAATTTGAATCATTAAGTGGTTAAACAATTTTAATTGAGCGTTATACTACTTGATTTTGACAGGAGAGTGGTACGAACACTTTCCTGTTTTTTTATCTATCTGAATTGATTGATTTTAGATTGGTTAATTCTTAAAACTATTTTACGTTTCTGGAAAACACCCTCTGTATCGCTTTCCCGTTTTTCTTCTTTGTAATTTAAAGGTGTAGTGATCGAAAGCAATTTCAGTACCTCATCAATCGATTCGTCGATAAATGTGGCATGAAATGTATAACGATCCAGTTGCTTGTCGGCAACAACAACTTCGGCATTGTACCATCGGCTCAAACGGCGGGCAACCTGCTGCATATTTTCATTCCTGAGAATCAGTTTGCCTTCTGTCCAGCCAGTGTATTGCGACGCTTCAACCTTAGTTAGAACACAGATTCTTTTCTCCAGATCAAGAGTCATTTGTTCGTTGGGTTTTAGGGTGCCCAGTTCTTTGCCGCTTCTTGTACTCACATCAACTTTCCCGGTTTGTAAAATAACTTCTTCGGTTGCCTCATCGTCGTTGGCAATGACATTGAATGTTGTTCCAAGCACTTTTATATCCAGGTTTTTGGTGTTGACATGAAAAGGAAGACCTTGGTTTTGAACAACTTCGAAATATGCCTCGCCCTTCAGTTCTACACTTCTTTCATCAGTAAATTGTACCGGATATCTCAGGTTTGATCCGCTGTTCAGAAATCCTACTGATCCGTCGGGAAGCTCGAATTTAATCCGTGCACCCATGGGGCACTGGATTTCGGCGAAAGAGTTTGTTTCAAATGGGTTAGGCTGAAAATAAAGATAAGCCATGAATGACAAGAGCAGTGGTACGATTAAAATTGCGGCAACACGCTGAAACTTATGTGAGAAATTCAGGCGGATTACTTTTTGTGATTCTGATTTGTGAATTTGATGGTGAACTCGGTCGAGTACAGGATTGAGATTTATCGATTTATCCGGTTCTGCGCCAAGTATTTGCTGAAAGTCGTTGTGAAGAACTTGTTCCGCGTGTACGTTTTGTTCATCCGCAATTTGTTCCGAAAGTTCAATTTGTTCCGTGAGGCTTAACTTTCCTTCCGCGTAGTTTTCGATCAGATATTTAAAATTTTCTTTCATGTGTTAAAGTTGAACTTCTTTCGGTACTTGAAAATCTGATATCTCTAATTTTGAGATGCAACAGTTATATCCGTTGACCTGAAATTTCTCATGGGTATTTACTGATTTTTTTTAATTTGTTTTCAAATACTTCTGGAAGTGTTGATTACGTGTGTTCTGTAATCGAATTCGAGAGTTGGCTTCGAACGGAAAATGGATTTTTCAGAATAAAAACAGCATTAAAAAAAGAAGAATAGAAATATTTTCGGGTTTAATTCGCTGGCGAAGAAAACGAAGCGCTTCGGAAACCTGGTTGTCAACCGTTCCGGGCGAAATATTTAATTCAGCAGCAATTTCTTTCGAGCTTTTCCCTTCCAGTTTACTTTTCCTGAATATTTCCTGGCGTCGTGGAGGCATTTGGCTTATGAGCACATTTAGCTGCTGTACTGCAACTTCATAATCTTCGGTCTGGATTGTAGCCACAACGCTTTGTTCTGTTTCGTGTTTCAGACTTTCGAGGTAGCGCAGCGAAATCGCTTTCTTATTAAAATGTTTTCGCACCTGGTTCAGTGCAATGGTAAACAGGTAGGATTTAAATGAATGCTCTGTTTTTAAAGACTTGCGGTTGCCCCATACTTTTACAAAAACTTCCTGAACGAGCTCTTCCGAATCTGTTTCGTTTTTGAAATATTTCATTGCAAAACCAAACAATCGGTGGCTGTATTCCTCAAAGAGTGAATCAAATGCATCCACATTTCCCTTCTGAAGTTGCTGAACTAATGTTTGATCGTCTATTTTTTCTGACATCAGCCTTGGTCTGGAAGCTTGTAATCGGGGATAAATGTAGTAAAATATCACTTAGGCCATGAAATACTTTTCGCCGGAAAAGTATACGGAGTCGGGTTTGAAATCAAATTCAACGGTTGTGTTTGCTTCAGGAAAACAATTGCAGCCTTAGGTTTTCTGTTTCTTTTTCTTAGCAGCCGGGAACAATACATTGTTCAGAATAAGCCGGTAGCCGGGTGAGTCCGGATGCAGATTGAGGTCGGTTGGAGGATCGCCGACAAAGTGCTGATAATCTTCCGGATCGTGTCCGCCGTAAAATGTCCAGAACCCTTTACCAATTTCGCCATGAATGTAGCGTGCTTCTCCGGCAGCTTTATTTTCGCCCATAACCAGAACATTGGGTTTCACCAGCAGTCGGTTGAAAGCGGTGGTTTGTCCCATAAACCCTTTGATCATGTTGGCGTGATTCTGGCAAAGCATAGTTGGCACCGGATCCCATTTGGCCGAAAAATCAAAAAGCGTGAAGTAATCCTGCTCGCGTGCTACTTTCCGGGTCGTTGAAACATCGATGTCGGAGAATTTATATTCGTATGGATTCCGGTTGATCGTAAAATTTTGAAAGGCAAGCGTATTGCTGAAATTCAGTTTGCTGTTCATATCCGGATCAGCCGGATCACCATCGTACATCGATTCGCAAATATCGACGCCTTGTGCAGCCTGGGCAATATCGTAGGTGTCGGTTGCCGCGCACATGGCAAAAAGGAAACCGCCGTTTTCAATGTATTTGTGAATTTCGCGTGTAACCACTTTTTTCATCTCCGAGACTTTCATAAACCCAAGTTTTTGAGCCAGCTCGCGGTTGACACGCACTTCTTCCTGGTACCATGGAACGTGCTGATAGGCATTGAAAAATTTCCCAAACTGGCCGGTAAAGTCTTCATGGTGAAGGTGTAGCCAGTCGTAATCTTTCAGTTTGCCGTTCAGGATATCTTCGTCATAGATCACATCAAATTTTATCTCGGCGTAAGTTAAAACCAGTGTTACCGCATCGTCCCAGGGTTGCTTGTTTGGCGGTGAATAAACCGCAATTTTCGGCGCTTTCTGCATGCTCACGGCATCTTCATTGACATCTTCGCGGGCAATATCGTTCAAAATGTTTGCGGCCTGGCCGTCGGCAATAGTTTCGAAACTGACTCCGCGAACCAAACATTCGCTGGCAATGGCCTGCTGATGTGGAATCAGGAAACTTCCGCCCCGGTAATTCAGCAACCATTTCACTTCAACGCCCTGTTCAAGTGTCCAGTAAGTTATTCCGTAAGCTTTCAGGTGATTGGTTTGTTTTTCGTCCATCGGAATGAGGATGTAGCTGGCGAATGCCATCCGGAAAAACAACATAAAACTCAGGACAAGCAGGAATTTAAGCCGGAAATTAGAATGGAATATGTTCGCCTCCTGAACTTTCATAATGGCTGAATTTATCGTTGTCGAAAGATGAGTTAACCGGAATTTTTCCTGATTTACTGAATGGATCGCCGGAATCGTCATTCATTTTCGATTGTAATTTTTGTCCGAATCGTCCACCGCCAATTTCTTCAGGAATGATGTTTTCCATGTCGGAGAATTTCGCCAGATTTTTCTTGAACGAAAGCCTGACGTCGCCAACAGCGCCATTTCTGTGTTTGGCAATGATAATTTCGGCCACGCCAATCAGCGAGTTTCCGTCTTCGTCTTCAGTAATTCCGTAATACTCCGGACGGTGAATAAACAATACTATGTCGGCATCCTGTTCGATAGCTCCGGATTCACGAAGGTCGGAAAGCTGTGGTCGTTTGCCTTCGCGCGATTCAACCGAACGGTTCAACTGCGAAAGCGCCAGAACCGGAATGTCGAGTTCTTTACCAATGGCTTTCAGTGAGCGTGAAATCATACTTACCTCCTGCTCGCGGCTTCCTTTATTGTCGGTTCCGGCGGTCATCAACTGCAAATAATCGACGATTACGGCTCCAATGTTGTGCTGCATTTTCAGGCGGCGGCATTTGGCCCTGAATTCGAAAACTGAAAGGGCGGGAGTGTCGTCAATAAACAGCGGAGCTTCATCCAGAATAGCCAGCTTGCGGTGGAAATGGTCCCATTCCCATCCTTGTAGCCGTCCGTTTTTAATTTTTTCTGAACCCAGTTCGGTTTCCGATGAAATTAAACGGTTAACCAACTGGATGGACGACATTTCGAGCGAGAAAACAGCAACCGGAACTTTGTGTTCAACCGTCATGTTGCGGGCCATGGAAAGCACAAACGCCGTTTTCCCCATCGACGGACGGGCAGCAACAATAATAAGGTCGGTTTTTTGCCATCCTGAAGTGATGCGGTCCATGGCGCTAAATCCACTCGGAACGCCACTCAACCCGTCCTCCCGTTTCGAAGCTTCTTCAATCAGGATAGCTGCTTCGCGCAAAAGAGGCTTGATGGGCATCGATTCTTTTTTGATGTTTCCTTCGGCCACCTGGAAAAGTGCAGTTTCCGAAAAATCAATCAGGTCGTCAACATCAATGGTGTCGTCGTAAGCTTTGGTTTGAATTTCGCTTGAAACGCGGATCATTTCGCGCTGCATGAATTTCTGCGCAATAATTCGCGAGTGAAATTCGATGTGCGCCGCCGAAGCCACACGCGAAGTCAGTTGGGTGATCATCATTGGTCCGCCAACGACATCAAGCAGATCACGGTTTTTCAATTCCTGGGTAACCATCAGCAAATCGACCGGTTTCTCGTGGGTCGAAAGGTATTTGATGACTTCAAATATCTTCTGATGCTCTTCTTTATAAAAACTCCGGGTGTCAATAATATCGGCAACGGTAATGTAGGCATCGCGTTCGAGCATTAAAGCTCCCAAAACGGCTTCCTCAACTTCAATGGCCTGTGGTGGAATTTTGCCATACTGAGCGTTAATTTGCTCAATGGTCATTTTGTTTTGCTGCTGTGTATTCTTTCTTTCTCCGGCCATTTTGTTGGGATTCAATCAATTCTGATGGTTTGTAGTTCCTCGCTGCCAGTTTTGGCAGGGATTCAAAGGTAAAAAAAATCACTTGGCTTCATGGTGAAAGAACGATGAAGTTCTAAACTAAATTTTGCATACCGACTTTTTAACGATTGTTAATAACTGGAAATTTCCTCCAACAATATTGAAAGTCAGTAAGGAAGAGAAGGTGAAAATTTAAAGTTACTAACGTTTGGAGTGAAAATATTGGATGAAATCCGGAGTTCAATACGAAAAACAGGGGTTTTTGACTTTTCGGAGTGAACTCAACCTTAACGCTGCAAATTTTGGATTTTGTGTCACCTAAAACCCGACCTTCAGGGTCATTATAAGGTATAAAAGTTTAAACTGATTTTTTACAGAGTAGATTTCAATAGAATTTGGACGAACCACAATAAACCAATTTGATGAATTAAACCATGAAAAATTTGATGAAATGTTTTTCAGGAATAAGACTGTATGTGCTTATTCTGTTTATTCTGAGCGAATTAAATTTACAGGCTCAGGAAGAATCCATTTACAAAAACGGATGGATTGACTTTAACAAAAACGGGAAAAAGGACATTTTCGAAGATCCTTTGCAAACGGTTGACGCGCGTATCAAGGATTTGCTCAGCCAGATGACCGTTGATGAGAAAACCTGCCAGATGGCTACTTTATATGGTTATCATCGGGTGCTGAAAGATGAAATGCCCACTCCGGAATGGAAAAATGAAGTCTGGAAAGATGGCATTGCCAACATCGATGAGGAACTAAACGGATTGAAAGAGACCCAATTTTCGTATCCGTTCAGCAAACATGCCGAGGCAATTAATACCATTCAGAAATGGTTCGTTGAAGATACCCGCCTTGGAATACCAGTCGACTTTACAAATGAAGGCATTCACGGATTAAATCACGACCGCGCCACGCCACTGCCGGCGCCAATTGGTATTGGAAGCACCTGGAACAAGTCGCTCGTCAGGCAGGCCGGTATTATTGCCGGACGCGAAGCCAAAGCGCTGGGCTATACCAATGTTTATGCGCCAATTCTTGATCTGGCGCGCGATCCGCGTTGGGGACGGGTTTTGGAATGTTACGGCGAAGATCCTTTTTTAGTGGCGTCAATGGGGCAACAAATGGTTGAAGGCATTCAGTCGCAAGGTGTTGCTTCAACACTCAAGCACTATGCGGTATATAGTGTTCCGAAAGGCGGTCGCGATGGAAATGCACGAACCGATCCGCATGTGGCGCCACGCGAAATGCACGAACTTTATTTGTATCCATACCGCAAAATTGTTCGCGAATCGCATCCAATGGGCGTGATGAGCAGTTACAACGATTGGGATGGTGTTCCGGTTTCTGCCAGTCATTATTTCCTGACCGAACTGTTGCGGCAGGAATTTGGATTCGACGGGTATGTGGTTTCCGACAGTCAGGCAGTCGAATTTGTGTACGAGAAACACCATGTTGCTCCGGACATGAAAGATGGAATCCGCCAGGTTGTTGAAGCGGGGTTGGATGTCAGGACTAATTTCAGTCAGCCCAAAACCTTTATTCTTCCTTTGCGCGAATTGATTAACGAAGGCCGTGTTTCTATGGAAACTATTGACCGGAATGTGTCGGATGTTTTGCGTGTGAAATTCAGATTGGGATTGTTTGATCATCCATACGTTGAAGATCCGAAGGAAGCCGATAAAATTGTGGCTTCACCCGACACCAAGGACTTTGTATTGCAAATGGAACGCGAGTCGCTGGTGTTGCTGAAAAATGAAAATAATTTATTGCCACTCGACCTTAAGTCGCTGAAAAATATTTTGGTAACCGGTTCGCTGGCTACTGACGAAACAGCTTATGTCAGCCGTTACGGGCCTCAAAATCTCGAGGTCATAAATGTTCTGGAAGGAATAACCAAATATGTGGGAACCGCTGCAAAAGTTGAATACATAAAGGGCTGTGAAGTGGTGGATGCTACTTGGCCTGAAAGTGAAATAATTCCTACTCCTTTAACTCAGGAAGAACAAACCCAAATAAATGAAGCAGTTGAGAAGGCTAAAAAATCGGATGTGGTGATCGCCGTTTTGGGCGAAGATGAGAAGCGCTGTGGCGAAAGTAAATCGCGGACAGGATTGGGTTTGCCAGGGCGTCAGTTACAATTGCTTATGGCTCTGAAGGAAACCGGAAAGCCAATTGTTTTGGTGCTGATAAATGGACAGCCTCTTACTATTAACTGGGAAAACCGTTACATTCCGTCTATACTGGAAGCCTGGTTCCCTAATGCTATGGGTGGACAGGTAATTGCTGAGACACTTTTCGGAGACAACAATCCCGGGGGAAAACTTACGGTAACATTCCCGAAAACACTTGGACAGATTGAATTAAATTTTCCTTTCAAGCCTGGTTCGCAAGCTGATCAACCCGGTAAAGGTCCAAACGGTTACGGAAATACGCGGGTGAACGGACCACTTTATCCGTTTGGATACGGACTAAGTTACACGACTTTTGACTTTAAAAATCTGGTTGTTGATCCGCTTCAGCAGGGCACAAAGGGAGAAATTCATGTTTCGGTTGACGTTAGCAATACCGGTAAACGTAAAGGTGATGAAGTTGTGCAGTTATACCTGAAAGATTTGGTGAGTAGCGTTACGATTTACGAAACTCAGCTTCGTGGTTTTGACCGTGTTTCATTGAATCCGGGAGAGACCAAAACGGTACATTTTACGTTAAAACCAGCAGATTTGGAATTGTTGGATAAGAATATGAAATGGACGGTAGAGCCCGGAATGTTTGAAGTGCAGATCGGAAGCAACTCTGAAGACATCAGGCTAAAAAAGCAGTTTGAAATGGTTGAAAAATTGTAAAAGCACGGCTGTATTAAAAGCTTCTAGCCTGCTGAACTTGTTTCAGGATCTCGACATAATTTATGTCAGATTCCGAAACAAGTTCAGGATGATCTAATCTGGAATCATTGCAACTTTTTATACAGCCTTTATTGGTTCAACGCTAGTTCAATTTGTCTTCGATAATCATCTCCAAAACGTCGCCCAATTTTTTCCCCATCGCCGCAATTTGTTGAGGAACAAAGCTGGTGGCGGTCATGCCGGGGGTGGTATTTACTTCGAGAAAATAGAATTCGCCATCTTTCAGGATGTAGTCGATACGCACAATTCCGGAGCAGTCGCATAAATCGTAAATGCGCGACGAGAGTTGCTGAATTTTTTTTGTCAGTTCAGGAGAAATACGTGCAGGTGTAATTTCATCGGTTTTTCCGGCGGTGTATTTGGCATCGAAATCAAAAAATTCGTTGAGCGGAATAACTTCAGTTACCGGGAATATCAATTCCTGATCAGAAAGTTTGACCAGTCCGCACGTAAATTCCTTCCCGTCGATAAATTGTTCTACCAAAATATCGGTACTTTCTTTCATGGCCAATTCTATAGCTTCGGCGAGTTGGTGTTTTTCCTTCACTTTGGTTACCCCAAAACTTGATCCTCCCGCGTTTGGTTTTACAAAAACCGGCAAGCCAAGTTCTTCAACAAGTTGGTCGGCATTCACCTGATTTCCTTTGAACAACCGTACTGCCTTTGCCATCGGCACATCGAAATTTCGCAGGTAATTGCTGCAGAAGAATTTGTTGAATGTAAGTGCCGAAGAATAAACACCGCAAGTGGAGTAGGGAACCTTTACCAAATCGAAATAGCCCTGAAGTTTACCGTCTTCGCCCGGAGTTCCGTGGATGGTGATGTAGGCGAAGTCGAATTTAATTTTTTGGCCGTTCAGCATAAACGAAAAATCACCTTTGTCAACCGATGAAATGGATTGGTCGTTTTCAATCACATTCCAATCCAGTTCTTTCATCTGGACTTTCCAAACATTGTATTTTTCAGGATTAATGGCCTGAAAAACATTGATGCTGCTTTTTACCGAAACAACAAATTCGGACGAGTCGCCGCCATAAACAACTGCAATATTTTTTTTCATGATTGATATTTTTAAAATTCATTTTCGTTTTGAAGTGGAATAACTCTATTCCGTCCGAAATAACTTCTTCACGTTTAATAATTTTTTTCGCGGACGGTGTAAAGACTACTTCTTTTCCCGGGGCTGCGCTCGTTCCTCACTTACCCCGGGTTATTGATATTGAGCCCTTTCAGGGCAACAACAAACGATTACACATACCCCAAAGCTTCCCCCTTTCGGGGGAACGGGAAGGGGGCTGTATCTTTATTCCTGAACATTCCGGTTCGACAAATAATTGCGCCATTTCACAATTACGGTAGCCAAATCTTCCGGAAGTTCCGATTCGAACAGCATTTCCTCGCCAGTTACCGGATGAACGAAACCAAGCATTTGTGCATGAAGCGCCTGCCTTGGAATGATAGCGAAACAATTGGCTACAAACTGCTTGTATTTGGTAAAAGTTGTTCCTTTCAGTACCTGGTCGCCGCCATAATTGTCGTCGTTAAACAACGGATGCCCAATGTGTTTCATGTGAACACGAATCTGATGAGTCCGGCCGGTTTCCAGGCGGCATTCTACCAAATTCACATAGCCCAGCCGTTCAATAACTTTGTAATGAGTAACAGCATGTTTCCCATAATCCCCATCAGGAAAAACGGTAAAAACCTGCCTGTTTTTCAAGCTGCGGCCAATGTTTCCGGTAATTGTACCTTCGTCTTCTTTCAGATCTCCCCAAACAAGGGCGACATATTTTCGTTTTGTGGTCTTTTCGAAAAACTGGTGAGCAAGTTTTACCTTGGCGTCGAGTGTTTTGGCAACTACCAGTAATCCTGAAGTGTTTTTGTCGATTCGGTGCACCAGCCCCGGACGTGGATCTTCTGAATTGAAAAGCGGTAAATCCCTGAAGTGAAAAGCCAGTGCGTTAACCAGCGTTCCGGAATAATTTCCGTGCCCCGGGTGAACAACAAGCCCGGCCGGTTTATTGACCACCAGCAAAACATCGTCCTCGTACACAATATTTAATGGAATGTCTTCTGGAATTATTTTAAGCTCCCGGCGCGGATAATCCATGACAATGGAAATTTCGTCGCCGGGTTTTACCTTGTAGCTCGATTTTACCGGAACCTGATTGACCAGGATTTTCCCTTCGTCGGCAGCCAATTGGAGGCGGCTGCGAGTGGCATTCATCAGTCGGTTCGATAAAAATTTATCGATGCGAAGTAAAGTTTGCCCCGGGTCAACAACAATGCTGTAATGTTCAAACAGAGCGCCTGCTGCTGTTTCTATTGTTTCGTCAAGGTCGTCAAATTCGTCGAATATTTCGTTTTCGTCAATCATTTAGAAAAATGAGTTTTCTGGTTCAGGTTCTTCCTGTTTTGGTTTTGCAACAAGTTTTGCGGAGTCCGTCGTGAGCCAAAGATTGATATTTGTGCCTTTGGTTACCTCAAACAGCTCAATCGGATCGGGACTTTGTTTCCAGATCAGGCCTTTAATTTTTTGTTCTTCGGAAGTAAACGTTGAGTCGTACGAAACGGTGCCTACATTCAGAAAAGCTTCTCCGAGCATCAGTCGCGCTTCAGTCAGGCTGCGACCGAAAAGATTTGGAACTTCGCTGGTTTCGCCCGTGTTGTCGCTTCCCAAAACCAAGTCGACCATACTGCCCTTCGGAACCATTTCTCCTACCATCACCGATTTGCCTTCAATTTTTTGGTCGAGCACAAGGTTCGGAAATTCAGAAGGTTGATATTCAATATTTCCGGCAATAAGTCCTGAACTTTCGATGGTGTTCAAGGCTTGACGGTACGAAATGTCGGTAAGTTGTGGCATGTGAATCATTTCCTGGCTCAGCGCACAAATCGTCAAAAAAACCATTCGGTTCTTTTTAACTTTCATGCCTGGTTTGGGGTACTGATCCATCACGGCTCCCGGGGTTACATCGCGTGAGTACACCGAATCTCTAATTTCAAATTGTAAATCAAGCCTGGTCAGTAATGCAGATACTTCCGGACTTGTTTTTCCTCTCAAATCAGGAATTGTTACTGAATGCCCGTGATCCGTATAAATCCGGAGCAAATACATTACGAACAGGATCAGGAAAACAGTAATACCAATGGCTGCAATTGCATTTATCCTGAAGGTTTTACTTCTCAAAAATTCTTTCAGAGTCATGCTTTAAAAATTCATGGTTCGGTGAATAGCTGCAAAAATAGTTTAAAATTCCGCAGTTCGGTTTTCAGCAAAGGCGAAACATTGCATAAAGAACTTACAAAGTGCCGGTTTTATTTCAGGCAACAACTGAAACGACATGGGTAGAAACACAAAAAGGTAAAGAAAATTCATTCTTTACCTTCTGTATATTTTCAGAAACCCAAAAGTTTTCGACTATCTTTTGTGTTGTGGTTCGTCGGAAACGGTCAGTTTTTTTCTTCCTTTTGCACGGCGTGCTTTCAGAACTTTACGGCCATTGGCAGTTGACATTCTTTCTCTGAATCCGTGTTTGTTTTTTCTCTTTCTGTTTGATGGCTGAAATGTCCTTTTCATCGGTCAATATTTTTTAATGATATTTTCGTTTTTCAATCGGACTGCAAAAATAGTTCTTTTTTAATATCCTGCAAACCAAACTTATTTTTATTTCACTTATTTTTTAAAGTCATGTGGATCAGTCTTTTTGTTTCAAAAAACTCTTCCTGAAAAAAGTCTTTCAACTCATAGACACAGATTTGATTTTGAAACGGATCGATCTCTTCCTGAAAATCACCTCCTTTTAAATAAAGTATTCCATTGGAAAGATCGTTCGTGTTTTGGTTTGAAATTTTTGTGCGAACCATCGCCACAAATTTCGGAAAAGCAGTCACAGCGCGGCTTATCACAAAATCGAACTTTTGTTTAACGTCTTCAACTCTGATGTGTTCGGCCTTAACATTCGAGAGATTTAAGGCGGTTGCTATTTCAGTTACTACCTTTATTTTTTTGCCAATCGAATCAATCAGCATGAACCTGGTTTCAGGAAATAAAATAGCCAGCGGAATGCCCGGAAAGCCGCCACCGGTGCCTACATCGAGCACAGTTGTTCCGGGTTTGAAGCTGATTATTTTGGCAATGGCCAGAGAATGCAGAACATGCCGTTCGTAAAGCTGCTCAATATCTTTTCTGGAAATAACATTGATTTTTGAATTCCATTCGTCGTATAGCGGACTCAAAAGGGCAAATTGATTTATCTGCTGATCAGTCAGATCAGTAAAATATTTTGAAAGGATTTCCATCATTTGATTGTCGGTTGAACTGTTATTCGTGCTCGTCGATCTCGGTTGATTCGATCATTTTGAAGAGCATTTCGCGGGCCCTGAAAAGCTGTGCTTTTACTGTGCCAAGCGGCAAATTTAGTTCTTTTGCAATTTCTTCGTACGAAAATTCCCTGAAATAGCGCAATTCAACCAGAATGCGATAGCGTGGCTTCAGGCGATGCACAATTTTACGCATTAGAAAGGCCTTCTGAATGCGGATGAGCTTTTCCTCCGGATTGGGTTCTGTTGAGCGAAGTCTGATTGGCGCATCGTTTTCTCCGTTTTCCTGGTTATTTTCAATCGACACGTACACACCACGTCTTTTTCGTAAAAAATCGATGCAATTGTTGGTGGCTATTTTAAAAAGCCATGTGCTGAATGCGTAATTGGGTGAATATTGCTGGAGGTTTTTAAATGCTTTTCCAAAAGCTTCAAGAGTAAGGTCTTCAGCGTCATTTTTATTATTTACCATCTTCAAAAGCATGAAATAAATTGCGTCCTTGTAGCGGCTCATCAACTTGGCAAATGCTTTTTCTTCGCCGGCAAGCGCCGACTCAACCAGTAAAAAATCGTACTGCGCTTTGTCTGATAGTTGCGGATTTAGTTCCATCTGTTTCTTCGGTGCATTAGGTACATCGACCAGAAAAACCACCAATTTATGATTGGTTTAATAAAAATGTACGCTAACGAAGATAAGAATATTTTTCGTTCTTTCACGCGGTTCATTATCATTTTAACAATAAATAATAATAGAACGAGGAAAATCAGGGGAAGTATAAGCATGCTTATCCAATACTCCGGATGAATAATTACTAACGCAACAGCAGATGCCGGAACGAGTATTCGTGTAAGGTCGTCGACAAATAAACCAGCCTTTTTGAAAAAGGACAAACTTTGGCGGATCTGAACGCTTTTTTTAAGCAACCGTATGTGATCGCCCCGGTCGTCTTCAACGGTTTCACGAATTACAGTAGCCGGATCGGTTGATACTTTTACTCTTCTTCTCTTTAAATTTTCGTTAAAAATTAATTCCAGATTGGCAAAATTCAGGTTTAATTTTTGCCTGAAACCCTGAGTATCAAAATACAGCGATTTTTTAAACAGAATGTTGGTTTCGCCAAAAACGATTGGTTTGCCGGCCAGGGTTCTGGAGCCACTGATCATGAATTGGTTAAACCGTTCGAGTCTGCATATCAGGTTGCGGTAGCCTTTTTTACGTTCAACGTTCGAGTATGCAACGACCACGTCAGTTTCCGCATCAAACAAGTTGTTTAATTTCGAAAGCCATTCCGGATCAATTTTTCCGGATAGCGGAGTCAGCAAAATTACGCGTGGCGAGGATGCCCCCTTCAGCCCGATATTAATAACCTGTTTTTCAGTAAAACGCGTATCCTGATTGAGACTTGTAAATTTTAAATGTGGATTTGTAGCTGCCAGTACATTCAGAATTTCCATCGTATTGTCTTCCGAATTTACGCTGATCACAAGTACCTGGTAATTTTTCTCCTGCTGGTCGTTAAACCGGTCGAGAATTTCGCGAATCCGTTCTTCTTCATTTCTTACCGGCAGAATAACAGTTGTGGCCTCACTGCCCAAATTTCCCGGGACGTCTTTATTCAGCGCCAGTTTCAGATAATATTTCAGTAAAAAATACAGTTGAATGATAAAGACCACCACCATGGATGCAAACAGCACAATATCGGTAGTGGTCAGAATTTGAAAGTTGATAAATTTCACTTCTGGGTTGCTTGTTAAAATTCGGTATTAAAGGCAATTTTATGCGGCAAAATTAATAAATCCCCGCGTTTATATCCACCTAATTTTTAATTAGATTTAACAATCGGCATGTCGAAACACATTCCTGTAGTTACACTTTTATCCCTATCTTTGGGCTCTCAAAAATTAAGTTGAATGCAATTTGAATTAAAACATACGGCTGGCGGAAGCAAAGCTCGCGCAGGTCAGATCACAACTGACCACGGTGCGATTGAGACACCGATTTTTATGCCTGTGGGAACTGCCGGTTCGGTAAAGGGAATTCATAAAAGAGACCTGAAGGAGGATATTGGCGCCCAGATTATTCTGGGAAATACCTATCATTTATACCTGCGGCCTGGATTACAGATTATTGAACAGGCCGGAGGATTGCATAAGTTCAATGGCTGGGATGGCCCGATTTTAACAGATAGCGGTGGTTACCAGGTTTTTTCGCTGGGCGATATCCGGAAGCTAAGCGAAGAAGGTGCAAAATTTCAGTCGCATATCGACGGGTCTTCGCATTTGTTCACTCCTGAAAATGTGATTGATACGCAACGAACAATCGGCGCCGACATCATCATGGCATTTGATGAATGTACGCCTGGCGATGCAGAATATGAATATGCACGGAAATCGATGGAAATGACTCAGCGTTGGCTCGATCGCTGCTGGAACCAGTTTGCAAAAACATCGCCCAAATATGGATATGCACAGTCTCTTTTCCCGATTGTGCAGGGAGCTGTTTATCCGGATTTAAGAGCCAAATCTGCCCAAAATGTCATTCAGTACGAAAGCGATGGTTATGCTGTTGGCGGACTTTCGGTTGGTGAACCTGAAAAAGATATGTACGCCATGATTGAAGTGGTTAACGAAATACTTCCGGAGAATAAACCACGTTATTTAATGGGCGTTGGAACTCCGGTAAATATTCTGGAAGGAATTGATCGTGGAATTGATATGTTCGATTGTGTGATGCCAACCCGAAACGGGCGAAACGGGATGCTCTTCACTCGAAAAGGAGTGATGAACATGCGAAATAAAAAATGGGCCGACGATTTCTCGCCTGTCGATCCTGACGGAACTTCATTTGTCGATCATCACTACAGCAGGGCATTTTTACGCCATCTGGTTATTTCGGGCGAAATGCTTGGAGCGCAAATTGCAAGCCAGCATAATCTTGCATTTTATTTGTGGCTGGTAAAAGAGGCCCGTAAGCATATTTTAGCCGATACATTTAAGAGTTGGAAAGAAGAAATGGTTAAACAACTTTCAGTTCGATTATAATACTTTTAGGTTATGCTGCATAAAATTGATTTTTATATCATTAAGAAATTCCTGGGGACATTTTTTTATGCCATTGCTTTAATTATTTGTATTTCAATTGTATTCGATATTTCTGAAAAAATTGATGATTTTATTTCGAAGGATGTCACACTGAAAGCTATTGTGTTTGACTATTATTTGAATTTCGTTCCCTATTTTGCCAACCTTTTTAGTGGCCTGTTTACGTTTATTGCGGTCATTTATTTCACGTCGAAACTTGCCTATAACACCGAAATAATTGCTATTTTAAGTAGTGGAGTGTCATTCAATCGTTTGATGAGACCTTACATGGTTGGCGCGGCAGTCATCGTTATATTTTCGTATGTGCTTGGAAATTACATAATTCCGCCGGCCAATAAAAAAAGGGTTGATTTCACAAATATGTACATAAGTACGAAAAAGTCCGGACTTGAACATGACATTCACAGGCAAATTGAACCCAATGTATTTGTCTACATGTCGTCTTACAATGCATCGAACGATGTGGGCTATAAATTTACGCTCGAAAACTTCGAAGGCCGAAAGCTTGTGTCCAAATTAACAGCCGATTACATCAAATGGGATCGTGAAAAAAAGAAATGGGTTATTCACAATTATTACCTACGGACAATCGACGGGTATACTGAGAAAATTGCTCAAGGTTCTTCGAAAGATACAACATTGAACATGATTCCTGAAGATTATCAGGTCGTTGATAATGTTGTGGAAACCATGACGTTGCCTGTTTTGAATAAATCGATTGCCAATCTGAAACTTCGGGGCGTCAATACCATCGATTACGAAATTGAGAAGCACAAACGGCGCTCCGGCCCTTTTTCTGCATTCATTTTAACCATTATTGGTGTGTCTCTGGCATCGCGAAAAATTAAAGGTGGAATTGGTTTTCATCTTGGTCTTGGGCTGTTACTCAGCTTTTCGTATATACTTTTTATGCAGGTAACAACTGTATTTGCAACAAGCAATTTATTGGCGCCATGGCTGGCCATGTGGATACCAAATATTATGTATGGTGGATTGGCATTCTTCCTATACCGCAGAGCTGCGCGGTAAGGTTTAAAAATTCAAACTCATAATAAAATAATTCAAAAACAAATAAACAAACCTGAACAGTTTTATTTGCCCGAATGTTTTATAAAACATGTCTTGCAATAAAAAAATGATAATTTTGCCCTCTCAATATTCAAATCATTTGGTGTTTGAACGAATACAAAAAATCAATTTCACAGATTATTTTTAATCAAAAACAAAATCTATGTCACTGAAAAGAAACATTTTAGACCTTCGGAAACGAAAGGATCAGGTTCGGCTGGGCGGTGGTGAAGAAGCCATCGGGAAACAGGCCGCAATGGGTAAACTTACCGCCCGTGAACGCATCCTTTCCATCGTTGATGAAGGATCATTTCATGAATACGATATGTTCGTTGAACATGCCGGAACTGATTTCGACATGGGCAATAAAGTCCTTGCAGGTGACGGTGTGGTCATCGGAACAGGCACAATGTATGGTTCTGCCGTATGTTTATTTGCTCAGGATTTTACCGTGGCCGGCGGATCGTTAGGTTTATCGCATGCTCGGAAGATCACGAAAATTATGGATCATGCATTGAAAATGCGCGTTCCGCTTATCGGTATTAACGATTCTGGTGGTGCACGTATTCAGGAGGGAGTTAACTCACTGGCAGGATATGGCGAAATTTTCTACCGCAACACACTTTCTTCCGGAGTTATTCCACAAATTTCAGTAATTCTTGGTCCTTGTGCCGGTGGGGCTGTATATTCTCCAGCTTTAACCGACTTTGTTTTTGTGGTTGAAAATATTTCGAAAATGTTTATCACCGGACCCGCAGTTATCAAAAGCGTTCTGGGTGAGGATATTTCGATGGAAGCGCTTGGAGGTGCAAGAGTGCATGCTGAAATTACAGGAAATGCACATTTTTATGCCCTCAGCGAAAAAGAATGCTTCGCACAGATTAAAAAACTGATTACTTATATACCCTGGAACAATACCCAGAAAGCGAAAACTTTCCCGGTTAAAGAACCTAAGTTTAAAACCAAGATTGAAAATATTGTTCCGGTCGATGCACGAATGCCTTACGATATTCGTGATATCATTAAATCAATTGCCGATGGTTCTGAGTTTTTTGAAATCAAGGAACTTTTTGCAGCCAATATTGTCATAGGATTTGGTCGTATGAACGGCGAAACTGTTGGATTTGTAGCTAATCAGCCGAAGGTTTTGGCAGGTGTACTCGATTGCGACAGTTCCGACAAAGCTGCAAGTTTCATCAGATACTGCAACGCGTTCAATATCCCGATAATTACGCTTGAAGACATGCCCGGTTATCTTCCGGGTGTTGATCAGGAACATGCCGGAGTTATTCGTCACGGCGCTAAAATTCTGTATGCATATTCTGAAGCAACAGTTCCGAAAATTACCGTTATTATCCGGAAAGCTTATGGTGGAGGTTACATTGCCATGAACTCGCGTCATTTGCGTGCCGATTTTGTTTTTGCATGGCCAACCGCAGAAATTGCAGTTATGGGTCCTGAAGGAGCTGCCAACATTGTGTTCCGTAAAGAAATTGCCGAAGCCGAAGATCCGGATGCAATGCGTCAGCAAAAGATTCAGGAATACAAAGATAAATTTGCCAATCCCTATGTAGCCGCATCAAAGGGCTACATCGACGAAGTAATTGAACCTCAGGAAACCAGAAAAATCCTGTTGCATGCACTTCAGATTTCAGCAAACAAAGACGTGCAGGGTCCGGCCAAGAAACACGGACTTCCACCATTTTAATCAAAACTAAAGGATTATGGCAGATCAGGAAAAAAGTCAGATTATAATTGTGCACAGCGCAAAATATCAGACTACTTATACCAAAAAATACGAGAACAGAAAAGTATGGAGTGAACCCAATTTTAATCACATCAATTCATATATTCCGGGTACAATTCTCGATATTTTTGTCAAAGAAGGTCAGGTAGTAAAAGCCGGAGAAAGTATAATTTTACTCGAGGCTATGAAAATGCACAATGATATTCAAATGCCTTTTAAAGGTAAAGTTCTGAAAATCAATATTGAAAAAGGTCAGAAAATTCCGAAGAGTTTTTTGATGATTGAAATTGAACCTGTAGATTAAGCAAATATTCTGCAATTATATTAAAGGAGCATTTCCATACTGGAAATGCTCCTTTTTTTGTGGTCAAATGAAATGAGGCTGTATTGAAAGTCAAAAAAAACAAATTCCCGTCATCCCGAACTCGTTTCGGGATCTCACATTCAATGCGACGAGATACTGAAACAAGTTCAGGATGACTGAATTAATGACTTTGAAGCGGCCCGGTTTAAATACCAGACTTATCTAATCAGCCTTTGGCTTAAAAATAATGTCAACAAGGTCGGCGTTTGCAGTCAGTTTTTTTGTAAACTCCTGAACCTGTGCAATAGTCATTTTATTCAAAATATCTTCGTAATTGGCTGCAGATGTTGGATCGTAGCTGTATGTGTAATAGGTATTTAAAGCCTGGAGCCAGTAAGCGTTGTGCAGTTTCGACTGTTCACGATTTTTCAGCAGATTCTTCACAGTTTTGTCCAAATCTTCTGCTGTTGGTCCGTTTTCTGCAATTTTATTGATTTCGCGGAAAATAATCGATTTCAGGTAGTTTGCTTTATCAGGATCTGTATCGAAAGTTAACATCAAACTTTTTTCTTCCTTCGGAAATTTTTCAGAATTGGCCGAAACCCGAACTCCGTATGTTCCGCCCTCTTTTTCACGAATTTCTTCGATGTAGCGAAGATTTAAAATATCGCGGAAAACACTCATCAACAGGTTGGTTTCAGGCGAGTATGCCATTTTTGAATTGAAATTGATATCAACCGTTGCTTTTTTTACTTCAAGCGGAATTTCTATTTCTCGTTCTGTTTTTCCTTTTGGTCCGTTTATATCACGGTCTATCCAGGTTTCTGTACGAGGCAGGTTGGTAAGCGAACCAATGTATTTTTCAGCCATGGCTTGAGCAGTTTCCTCATCGATATTACCAACAATTAAAAAGGTGAAATCGCCTGCATCAACAAATCGGTCGCGGTAAATTGCTTCCATTTCGTCAATCGAAATTTCATCGAACAGGGCAGGTGTCAGAAGTTTTGTGCGTGGATTGTTGCAGGTCATGATCAACGACAATGAATCGCTCATGATTTTCTGCGGATTGTTGGCCATGTTGGCTACAAATGCTTTGTAACGGCCGAGCATTGCTTCATAAGCATCTTTATCGAATCTTGGATTTTCAAACTGGAGATACAAAAGCTGCATCATGGTTTCGAAATCTTTTGGTGTGCTCGATCCGTTGAATGTTTCATTTAAATCTGAAAGACCGACATTCAGGCTTACTTTTTTACCGGTAAGCGCTTTTTTGAGTGCGGTTGCATCATATTCACCAACTCCAAATGATCCGATAAATGGAGTTAGCATCATGGCCGAAGCTGTTTCCTTATTTTCAATTTTCGAACTTCCACCTTTACTTGTGGCCAGCAACAACACCTGGTCTTTTTCGTAATCTGCTTTTCTGAAAATAACTTTAGTTTCATTTCCCAAAGTCCATTCAACGGCATCCAATTCCGGAAGTTTACGGGTGCCGATCGTTTTCGATCCTTTTAATTCTTTGCTGATTAGGTTCGAAGAAACCATTTCTTCGGCGTAGGGATCGAGTTTGCTATTTTCAATTTCAGAAATGATCGCGAGCGCCTCATCTTTTGAAAGGTGTTTGGCTTCAGGTTTATCGGGTCCACGGACAACAATGATGCGGTTTTCCGGAGTAATCCATTGTTTAGCCCGTGCAGAAACTTCCTCGACCGAAATGGTTGGAATAACCTTTTGCGCAAATTCCCAGTCAAAATCGATGGAAGTCAGTGGTTCGCCATCAATGTAATGATTTTTGAAATCACTGGCGTACTGGTCGTTACTAATCTTGTCGCGCTGTTTATACCGGCTTTCAATCGATGTCAACAGGTTCGTTTTGGCACGGTCGAGTTCGCTGTTGGTAAAACCGTGCTGATAAATGCGCTGTGCTTCGGTGTAAATAGATTTGAAAGCCACATCATCCTGATCGGGTTTTGCACTTGCCGAAACGACAAATGTTTCATATCCAGAAACAAGACCGCCGTAACTAATGCCGCCATTGATAAAAGGAGGAACGCCTTTTTGAAGCAATTCCGAAATTCGGTCTCTGGTCATCATACCAAAAAGCGATTGTATGGTTTGTTCGCGTACATAATTCAGGTTTTTTTCTGAATTTGCCGGTGCATTGTGCTTGATGTACATCGAAACCGAATAACTGTCGGCTTCCTTGTCGGTAGCCAGAACGTACAAAGGTTCTTTGTGATCGGGAACATCGTAAAACTCACGTTTCATCGGATTTTTCACGGGCTCAATTTTCGAGAAAAGCGCTTTCACTTTTTGCTCAACCACATCAACATCAAAATCGCCCACAATAGCAATCGCCTGAAGATCGGTACGATACCAGTCGTGATAAAAATTGCGCAGCGTTTCGTATTTAAAATTTTTGATGACATCCAAATCGCCAATCACGTCGCGGTTCATGTATTTGGATCCATTCAGCAAAACCGGCAAAAACTGTCGTTGCAACCTGAACGCTGCTGTGCGGCGGGTTCTCCACTCTTCGGTAATTACGCCGCGTTCTGCATCAATCTCTTCGTCGGTTAGCAAAAGATAATCCGACCAGTCGTTCAGTACCAGCAAGCAGGTATCAATCAATCCTTCATGTTTCACCGGAATGTCGCTCAGGTTGTAAACAGTTTCACCATAACTCGTGTAGGCGTTTATGTTTCGGCCAAAAGCCACACCATGTTTTTGCAGTGTATTGATGATTCCTTTGCCCGGAAAATGTTCGGTTCCGTTGAAGGCCATGTGTTCCAGAAAGTGAGCCAGACCATTTTGGTCGTCGTTTTCGAGCAATGCTCCCACATTCTGAATCATGTAAAAACTGGCACGTTCTTTCGGTTCTTCGTTGTGCCTGATGTAATAAGTCATTCCATTGGGAAGACGGCCAATCCGTGCAGCCGGATCAGTTGGTGCAGACTGGCTTAGAGCAGTCCATGAAACCTGAATTAAAGCAAGAATCAGGAGTAATCTGAATTTAATCATACGATTGTTATTTGGTTAAAACTAATTTATGGTTAATTTTTAATCGACAAAGCAATTCCGCTTGTCATAATACAAACGAATTGGTAGCAATCAGATGTTCAGAATTACAGATTTGGATAATTATTTTCAGGAAAGATTTTCTACCGGCAGCAGAGATTTGAGCCAGGTTTCAATAGTTGTAAGTGTAGTTTGTCCGTTTTATTTCTCCTGAAGAATTTTTCGTTTCGAGAATAAAATCAGTCTTATGCATTCCATTTTCCCTGAGTCCTGAAATGTTAAAACTATATTCTTTGGTAATCAGCGCTTTGCAGGCATCGCCATTGGCGTTGTGCCTGATTTCGAAAGTTGGAGGAGGAAGTGGCGGTGTTCCGCATTCAGGAAGAATTAAGGCCAGATTTACCTGATGATCTTTGCATCCACCGCCATATTGAAGCGTTAGAATCAGGAAATCACCGTCGACTTTTCCGCTAATCACCGTGACCGGATCTGTTTGCAGGCTGTCGCAATTAAAATAACTTAGTACAACATATTCCTGAGAATCATTTGTGATAATTTCCACGTCTTCCTTGTTGTGGCAAGCTGTTGTTGCAATAAGCACTGACAAAAGCAGCGAAACGAAAGTCGGTTTCATAAGTGAGTCTGGTTTACATCAGTTTAAAAGTTAGTTCTCTGCCGGGTTCATTACTTTCCCGATAAATAAAATGGAATTGGTGTCTTTTTCGCGGATGGCAAATACAAACGGATGATCGACCCTGAACGAATTATCGGGCCCTACTGAAGTAACAATAATGGTAACTTCGGTTACTGCAGCCGCTTCTGTTCCGCGTTCATCAACTTTGATGTAGGTTTTGTGCATCACTTCCGAAACCTGCAGGTTTCCACCGTCGGCAATGCCGCTCAAATTGGCGCTGCTGTTAAAGGCATCAGTCATACCGAGCGATTTAAGCACTTCGACCAGACTTTTGTCGAATTTAAATTCAAATTTGGGAAAGTAGACCTTTTTATTTTGTTCCGACATTTTCGAAAGCCAGTCGGCCATATTTTCAGAATTAAGCAGCGAAATCACGTCGTTTGTTGTTTTTCCTGAAGTTGGCAAAAACACCAGCATCGAGTATTTCCCGCTTCCATAAGGCATTTCGAGCATCTGAAAAGTTTGGTTGCTGAAATAGTTGAATTTGTTTTCAATCGACATGGTTGGTACCTGAACAACCTGGCTGTCTGCTTTTGTAAATGGTTGATTGTTGGTGTCTTTCGTGTCGAAACGGTATTGCCATTCGCCGTTGAAATAAATGGCATTCAGTAAATACATGATATCTTCAGGTTTTGACTGGTCGAGAATTTTGTCAATTTTTCCTTTGGTTTTGTCGTTTACCCAACCGTTTACGGTGTTCAGAGTTTCAGTAGTTTTCGAAAAATTGAGTCCTGCTACTTCGGCATTGTAATAGTTTTGGTTAGTTGTAATGAAGTCATTTTTTATGTTGAAGGTTTTTCTGTAGAAAATGGCATTCGAAATCATGAGTTCTACCTTCGGATCGTGACTTGAAAGCCCTTCAACCAAATCTTTATAACTCTGATTGATATCATCCGGAGTCAGATTTTCTTTGTGCAACATATTCTCGATCTGTGTTTTTGTGTTGCCGTCGGTACCATTGTAAAGCATGGCCAGTGCTAGCGAAACGCTCATCGGCGAAATCATTGTATTTGTTGAACCATCAGCGGCGGCATTCACTTTCTGGAAAAGTTCGAAACCAAACTGGTTATCGGCAGCAATAATCTGGGCTGACTTTTCGCTGGGTATTAAATCGGTTGCCTGAATTGTTTCCTTTTCGTTTGAGTTTGTACAGGAGAAAATCAGGAACAAGACAAATGCAAATGTAGAAATACGTAACATGGCTTTTTGTTTTTCTTTGAAGACGGATTTTGCAGGATAATGGTTGCGTTGTGTTTTCAGAAAAGAAATTATAAAACTCAACGCAACTTTTTAGGGTTGGATTACATCTTAATGAAAATTGAACGTGAAATCCGGCAAAAGTAGCAAAGCCGAGCTGTTCAGATTTTTAAGATTTTAGGAAATGAAGGAACGTTCAATTGCCCAAATTGAAAAGAATTCGGTTAAATTCTGTTAATTTTGGGTGGTCAGTAACTCATGCGCGCTTGGAAGATTTTAAGCCAATCATATCTGAATGTATTGCCGGAAACCAAAAAGCTCAGGCAAAACTATATCAGCAATTTGCCCCGAAAATGTTCGGGGTTTGCTTGCGCTATGCCCGGGATTTAAGTGAAGCGGAGGATAATTTGCAGGAAGGGTTCATCAAGGTTTTTACCAATTTGAAATCTTTCCGGAACGATGGTTCTTTGGAAGGCTGGATTCGGAGAATCATGATCAACGTGTCGCTCGAAAAAATCAGGAAACAGCGTTTATTGTTCCCGGTTGAAGATGTGGCAATTTACGATTCGGTTAATTTTTCGGACGATGTGATTGCCAAAATTTCGGCTGACGATCTGTTGAAACTTGTTCAGCAGTTGCCGCCACGCTATCGGTTGGTTTTTAACCTGTATGTCATAGAAGGAATGTCGCACGAGGAAATTGCCAACGAAATGTCGATTACAAAAGGAACCTCGAAGTCGAATCTGGCGCGCGCCAGGGAAATATTGAAACGGAAAGTTTACCAGAATTTTGGTGAGTTAAATGCCACTAATAATTATACGGCATGATGGAAAATAAAAATATGGACGAATTGTTTCGCCAAAAGCTGCAGAATTTCGAGAAGGAACCGCCTGCTTATCTTTTGGAGAATATTCTGGCCGGGGCAGCCGCTGCCCGACGGAAACGAAAATTGATTTACTGGCGTATTGCAGGTGTGGCTGCCGCTTTGCTGCTTGCTTTTGTGGCCGGATGGCAATTCAATGCCTTTGAAAAACATGGACCCGTTCAACCACAAATGGTTCAGAGTAATCAGGCTCCAAAAAGCAATAACGAACCTACTGCCATTTTGCCTGAAAATGAAAAGTCAGATCAGGAAAATCAACGCGCTATTACGAACGCAGAAAACAATCAGGTTGCTTCTGTCTCAGTTCCGAAAACATCGGAAACAAAGGGAAGCGCATTATCTGCTGAAACAGCAATTACCAATTCAGAGCCGGTTTTAATGGCTTCAGAACATACTTTCCTGAAAAAGGGAAATGCGAATGAATTGATTCCGCTTGGAAAACTTTCAGGAAAAATTCGCCAGATTTTTTCATTCAGCAATTCGCTTGAGGAAATGCAGACTTTGTCATCGTTGTCCGAACTCGGCGTAAAGTCTATCGATCAGCAGATTATGGAGCAAAATGCGCAGCAGCTTACAACCGAAAATCAATCGGCACGAAAAGCACACTGGCTGGTTGGCGCCCAGGTTTCGCCGGCCTATACTGTTTCGCGCAGCACACATTCGCAAACTTATGCCAGTAACATGCTTAATTCGTCGTCGTCAAATCCTGTTGATTTGGGTGCCGGAATTTCTGTTGAGTATAAAACCGGAAAGCGTTGGAGTGTGCAATCCGGGGTTTACTATTCCGGAATGGGACAATCATCAGGCAATTCAACCACTGCAGGAAACTCAAATTCTATGTATGCCGATTTGGCTTCAGGATATTTTAACACGCCGGTAAATGTTGATGCATCAACCAGCAAAGTGAGTATAAATAGTGCAGCGGGCATCATCGAATTAAACTCAGTGCCGGTTGGAACTGAAATTTCCGCTTCGCTTGACGAAAAGGTTGTGGCGCAGTCGGTAATTTTATCTCAGGCCAGTTTTGTGCAGAATTTCGAATACATCGAAATTCCTTTGTACATGCGCTATACACTTCTCGATTCACGTTTCGACGTCGAAATGCTCGGTGGTTTCAGTTCAAATGTTTTGGTGGGTAATTCAACGTATATGGAAAACAGTTCAGGCCAAAAGTCGCTTGTTGGGAGCACACAAGACATGGAAACATTTAATTACAGCGGAACATTGGGGCTTGGGTTTAAATACGGCCTAACCAAACGTATTTTCCTGAATATTGAACCACGCATTAAATACTACCTCAATTCGCTTAACAGCAATTCGGCAGTAACCTATAAACCATATACAATTGGGGTTTTCACGGGAGTGAGTTATCAATTCTAGATCAAACTGTTTATTTGTATTGCTGGAAATTTATTCGCTTTTCAATACAAATGAAAGGGGAGTCATTTATGCGGTATTGCTTTTGATAGCCAAATGAGCAGGTAAATGGCAATTTTACTACCTGTATTTTTCCCCTCCCGGAAATTATATCAGTCACTGATAGTTGAAGTCGAAAAAAAAATCGGCAAATTTTATGTAAGATTTTGAAATCTCCGCGCAACCATTTTTTCAGTCAATCCATCTTGATACAAGTACAAACTACTGAAAACAGAAAACCAACTTCAGGAAAAGTGCTGAAACCAAAAAACCAAAATGACATGAAGAAACTACTACTTATCCTTATTTCCGGATTTTTTCTGATGTCGGCTTATGCGCAAAAAGGTAAAAAAGACATTGTTTACCTGAAATCGGGCGCGGTTATAAAAGGTCAACTGACAACTCACGATTCGGGAAACATTAGTATAAATTCAGCCGGAAACTTGTGGGTTTTTAAGAACTCCGAAGTCGACAGTATTTCGAAGTTTGAAAAAACGGTGCGCGACAGCCGACTAAGTCAAAATTACTTTTTCGATACCAGTGTTGGTGTGTTGGTTGGAAATTCGGGAAACAGCCAAAAAGCTCCGTTTTCGTTTACGACTTCAATGAATTTCAGGATTATCGATAAGTTGTACGTTGGAGCCGGTTTGGGAACCGAATTCTTTGGTGAATCGTACATGCCGGTATTTGCCCAATTTCAGTATAAATTCAGGGAAAGTAAATTAACGCCGTTTGTAAATCTGCAGGTTGGCTATCAGGTTCCGCTTGAAGATTCCAGGCAAAATCAGAACATTGTTTACTACGACTATTACTACTATCCATATCCCTATACAACCGACAAACTCAATACTGAAGGAGGATATCTGATCAATCCGTCGGTTGGATTTCAGTGGTATAGTTCCGAAAATTTCGGATGGTTCTTTTCATTTGGTTATCGGCATCATCAACTGAATTATTCCGGAACCGACAGCTACAAATTAGAAACAAATTTTTCGCGTCTGTCATTACGAATCGGATTTATCTTTAATTAAACAAGCCATGAAAAAATCAAAAATATATCCAATCCTGATGTTACTGATTCTGGTCGCATCATCGTGTACCGACAAAGTTTTCGAAACATTTACGGCCAATGCACCGGTATATATGAGCTATTCTGATTTACGTTCGGCTGTTAAACTCACCGGCGCCCGCGAACTGAACAATCCCGGGAAAATCTATTTCAAGGATCAGTACATTTTTATCAACGAAAGAATGGCCGGCGTGCACGTATTTGATGTCAGCGACCCGGCTAACCCGCAAAACAAAGGGTTCATCGAAATTCCCGGAAATGTCGATATTGCCATTAAAGACAATATTTTGTATGCCGACAGCTACATCGATTTGGTTTCGATCGATATTTCAAGCTTTTCGGATATTAAGGAAGTTGGCCGTGTGGAAAAAGTTTTCCCATACACCATTCCTACTTACGACACGAAGTACCCGATTGCACGGCTCGACGAAGACAGGGGTGTAATCACTTCGTGGGAGGTGAAAAGCGTCCGGCAGGAACTTGAGCAACGTACCTATCCAATTTATTACGCCTACGATGCAATAACTACTGATGGTTTTTATACAAATGCAGGTATTGGCGGTGTTACATCAGGTTCGGCAGCGGGAGCATCTTACGGAGTTGGTGGCAGCATGGCGCGTTTTGGCTTGTACGAAAATTTGCTCTATATAGTCAATAACAACAACCTGCTAACCTTTAAGTTGAATTCGGCTTCGGATGTAAGTTTGCTGAAAACGAGCTATTTGAGCTGGAATGTTGAAACTATTTTTATTACTGATGATCATTTGTTTTTAGGCACTCAAAGCGGACTTATTGTTTTATCGCTCGAAGTTCCTGAAAATCCGGTTCAGGTTGGCTCTTATTCGCACATGACTTCGTGCGATCCGGTTGTAATTAAAGGCGATCTGGCTTTTGTAACCTTGAAGGGAGGCACCACTTGTCGCGGCGGAACGCTAAATCAGCTTGAAGTAATCCGGATGAGCAACAATTATTCAAGTTTTAGTCTCCTGAAAACGTATCCGATGTATGGCCCGCAAGGGCTCGGTGTCGACGACGATCTCCTTTTTATTTGCGATGGCGATGCAGGTCTTAAAATATATAATGCAGCCGATCCGTTAACCATTAACGAGCATGTTGTTGCCACATTTCCGTCGATCAATGCATACGATGTGATTCCAATGAATAATTATCTTTTCATGATTGGCGAAGAAGGATTTTTACTTTACGATTACTCAAATATTCAGAACATTAAGCAAATTGGTTTTATTCCTGTCGTAAAGTTTTACGCCGATTGATGTATCTGATGTCTCTTTTAAGCAGTTATCTTTTCATGATTGGCGAAGCAGGATTTTTACTATACAATTATTCAAATATTCAGAACATTAAACAAATTGGTTTTATTCCGGTAGTGGAAAAATCATAACCTGGTCCGCAATACAAGGACTCCCGATGAGCTCTGTGGTATCCTCTTAAAAAAAGCCGGTTGAATTCGTTTCGACCGGCTTTTTAGTGATCTGTTCCCTCAAAGTTCGAATTTTCTAGTGAAATGACTTAAAACGAATATCCAAATTTTAAATCCAATCCCGGGGTAACACGCCATTGGTTACCTCCTGAGGTATATGCTCCAAGCCCTGTCGCAAACTCAAAAATAAAATGATTTCCAATTGTCCGTTTTATGCCCCATTTGGGAATTAGACTAAAGGTGTTTTGCGAAGATACATTGCTACTACGACCAATGCTTGCACCAAATTGGTAATTCGCTGAAATCGATAAGTAATTTGCAGAGTTGTTAATTGTTCTTCGTCCTTTGTCGTAACGGGTGACAATATTGTAGTAATATCTTGGTTCAACTTGCATAATTGGCACGATTAACCAATAATTTCCGTACATGAAATTTGAACCAAATGCTCCTGCCAGCATAAATTCATAGTTTATAGTTGATTTTTGAGAAATGGATTGCTCGTAAGAATAGGACAATCCAAGAAATGTGGCTTTTAGAGTATTAACAGTTGTTGTTTTGCCTATTTGTGCCGACGTTAATTCGGAGATTAAAATCAGAATTGATAGAAGTTTTAGTACTCTCATTTCATTTTGGATAATGAATTATATATATTTTTTAATACTGTTTGCCAGAAGTTTAATTTCCGTTATTGCCGTAATAGTAGCCACCGCCATAATACCCATCTTCAACTTTAATCGTGTCCATTGAGTATGGAATATAAATTTTTTCAAAGTCGAATTTTGTATCATCGTTAAAGCCTGCAAATATTCCTATTCCGTTTTGCACATTCGAATAAACCGGAACCGGCTCCGAAAATGGATTGTCGTGATAGAAATCGTACAGATTTAAGTATTTCAGGTATTTAAATAATTCTTTCGACAATTTTTGAACGTGGATAATACTACGCACGTAAATAACACCACTCGACAGTTTGGGATTACCGGCATCACTATAGCCATATCCTCCTCCATAATAAACGTTAAACTGTAAGGAATATTCCTTCCCCTGAAAGTAGTCGTCGGTGAAAATTGCGTAGTCATTGTTTGGTCCGGCATCAATCACGTCTTGTCCGAAATTATTATACAGGCTTTTAAAAACCGGATCATCCGAATTAAAAAGCGATTGATATATGTTCGCCATATAATATCGTTTGTCATTTCCTAATGAATCCTTCGAGGTATAAAACGACAGACTTTCAGACATAAGAACAAGCCGGTAATAATCCTCTCCTGATGGATCTTTAATATTTACTTTGTAATTCGTCCACTGTCCAAATTCGTTCTTAACAGTCGAAGTATCTACCGAAATAACTTCTGCCTGATTGGGTATTTTCGTTTCTGCTTCGAGTGTTTTCCCGTTTGAAGTTACAACCATCCGATAAGTTTTCCCTGCTTCCGGAAAAATATTGGTATCAGAGAAACCTCCTGACTGTGTTGGAAATTGCCTGATCAAATTTCCATCTTCGTACAAATCCATCGATCCATCCGCTGCCGGGTTGTTTTGCCTGTCTTCAAGAATCGAACTGCTTTTGGTAATGTACGATGTAAAGTAGCTATCAGGCGAAATAATGCTGTTTACAACAACCTGATTGGCCAATCCGGAGTCATCGAAGTCAAGCGTTTTGGTGCACGAATTAAGAGTTACAACAAGTACGCTGTAAAAGATATATTTTTTCATGGTTTGGCTGTTTAGAATTTGTAACTGTACGAAATTGATGGAATAATCGGGAAAAGGCTCAGTTGTTTCAGCGCTCGTGATTTGCCTGTGGCCTGATACTCCTCTTCAGTTGTCGAATCAAAGTATAGGAAGAACGGGTTTTGGCGCGAATAAACATTGTAAAATCCGATATTCCATGTGCGTATTCCGTGCTTCTTTTGTTTGTGGAAATTAAACCCGACGTCCATCCGGTGATAAGCTGGCATCCGGTAGTTATTGCGCTGTCCGTAATATTCATATCCGCTTCCAATATAGTATTGCGTATATGGGATGTATGCTGAACTTACAACCTGCGTCGGAAGTGTAACCGCATTTCCGGTTCCATAAACCCAGGTTAGGCCAATGTCGAAGCGTTCAGAAAACCGGTGAGTCATCACAAAGCTGAAATCGTGGCGGCGATCATAGCGGGCATAAAACTTCTGTCCCCAGTTCAGGTTATCAAACTGTCGCTCGGCTTTCGACCATGTATAGCCGATCCAACCAGTTGTTTTGCCAATCTTCTTTTCGAGCAAAAATTCGGCTCCATACGACCAGCCTTTGCCCATTTCAACTTTTTCTTCCCAGCCTGTTGTTGCGCCCACAAACGAAGCGCCTTCCTTGTATTCCAGTATGTTTGTCATCTTTTTGTAAAAACCTTCAACACTAAAATCGATGGCCTGGTTAATCTGGTAAACTCCTCCCAATGCAAATTGATGTGAGTTCTGAGGTTTGATTTTTTTTGTAGTTGGTAGCCATAAATCGGTTGGCAAACTTATCGTTGAAGAAGAAAGCAAATGAATGTACTGGCTCATTTTGGAATAGGCAGCCTTGAAAGATAAACGATCGGTTGCCATGTACCTGGCAGATAAGCGCGGCTGCAGCGAGGTATAAAATTTATTTTCGACCATAAATCCTGAAGCGTGGAGGCCGGCATTTACCGAGAATCGCGAGCTCAGGTCAATGTTGTCTTCAGCATAAATATACATTTCCTGCGTGTGAATGTTCGGATTTCCGATGGTGGTGTCTATTTTCGAAGGGTTTCCGGAGTAATCATCTTTGTAAGCCATTATTCCGGGCCTGAAGGTGTGATCAACAATATTTCCGCCGAATTTGACACGATGGTTGGGCGAAGGAAAATAATCGAAATCCATTTTTAGGCCGAAATCTTCAATTCCTGATTTGTAGGCCAGGCCCGATTCACTGTCATTTATATTTGTAGTCAGATTTTTACTCGATGAATTTTCTTTTACGTCAAACAGGTACCGGCTGTAAGTCAGCGTTGTATTGGCAAAAAGTTTATTACTGAACAGGTAATTCCACCGAAGTGCGGTTGTAATATTTCCCCACCCAAGCGAAAAATCATCTTTGTCTTGCCAGCGTTCGTCGTTTTGCGTGTATTTCGAGTCCGAGCGGTAGTAAGCTTTGTCCTCTCCGCTGTAGGCGCTCAAATAAATCCGGCTCCGTTCCGAAAATTTGTGCGTGACCTTCAGGTTTAAATCCTGAAAAAAATAACCGGCAACCTCATTGCTGCTCGAACCAGATTTAATGAATGGACGAGCCAACAGATCGTAATAAGTCCTTCGGGCCGAAAAATTAAATGTTGTTTTCCCTTTTATCAGCGGACCTTCCAGATTCAGTTTCGAGGCAATCAATCCAATCGAAAAATTACCGCGCAGTTCCTGATCATTCCCGTCTTTCATCCGGATATCCAGGACAGATGATAATCTGCCACCAAACCTTGCCGGAAAACCTCCCTTGTAAAATGAAACGCTTTTTATGGCGTCGGGATTGAAAACCGAAAAGAAACCGAATAAATGTTCGGCATTGTAAACCGGAACATCGTCGAGCAGAATTAAATTCTGGTCGGGGCCGCCGCCACGAACATACAAGCCGCTGGTGCCTTCAGTCCCCGATTGTACGCCGGGCAAAAGCTGGATGGTTTTTATTACATCGGCTTCGCCCAGAAAAGCGGGCAAACTTTGTACTTTTTCCATTTGAATGTCAACCTGGCTCATTTGGGTACTTCGCAGTTTCGAATCCACCTTTTGGCCAACAATTGTTACTTCTTCCAATTCGGCATTTAAACCCAGATTGAAAGCAACAACTGTATCTTTCTGAAGATTAATTTCCAGAAGTCTGGTTTTATATCCAACGAATGAGCAGGCAATCGAGTAGTTGCCTTTGGGTAACGTCAGACTGTAAAATCCAAAACTGTTGGATATGGTTCCCTGCATCTTTCTCTGGTCATAAACAGTTGCATTTATCAGTCTTTCGCCGTTGGTCGCATCGGCTACATAACCACTAATTGTAAATGATTGGGCGAATGAAAAGTAGGTAAGAAATAGCAAAGGAATAACGAAAGTAAATTTGGGCATTTGGGTCGATTTAATTGTTGAAATTTATGTTTTGGTAAATATAACGTGTTGATATGAATATAAATTGTTAAATAAAATTAATGAGGTTTAAAATATAAAATGAGTATCCGTTACTTTACCTCAAATGAAAAGTTTTCCTTCGTGCACAGACTGGTCTCGTCCGGAGAGCCGAAAAACAAGTGAAGACGGCGTTAAAAAATCTTTTCTGTTTGGGCCGCAGGCGAGTTTAAAAGATTTTAGCCGTCGAACGCTGGTTTTTCGAGCGATGCGGACGCAGCCCTGACTTTTTTTGATTCCTTTTTTGTGTCAAGTCAAAAAGTAATTGGGGTTTGGGACAAAGCCCCATCTGTCGGAACAAATAGGCATTCAACCGGATATTCATAAAATATAATTCGTCCTGAAATTTATTTTCTTGCTTTTTTAAATCCCCAAAACTCGCGAACAACCCTGTGTGTTTAACTGATTGAATTTTCAGCAAGCGATTGTTATTCTTTCGGAAGTAAATTCTCCTAAAGAATTTTGGAATTAAGAGCAGGCTTTGTTGACTGAGGAAATTAAATCAGCTATTTTTGCAAATTGTCAAATTTTGAAGTGTCATTATGGTTTTAAAAATATTCGCCCGTCTGGCAAAGATCTTTCCGGTTTTATTCATCGTTCCGTTCATTTCCTGCTCCAATCCGGTGCCTGCATCACAGGCACCCGATACGCTTGGAACCCGATTTTACGAATCATTAAATCTCCCCAATAGTCTGACTTTTGCCGGAGAAAAAGTTCCTTTGGAGTATTACGATGTGCGCGAAAATCTGGATCGCGAAATGCTGTCAACGGCTTATTTTCATTCGCAAACAATCAGGTATATTAAAAATGCGCCCAGGTATTTTGCCATGGTCGAACCTATTTTGAAGAAGAATGGTGTTCCTGACGATTTTAAATACCTGTGCGTGGCCGAAAGTGGTTTCGATCCGCGAGCTGTTTCACCTGCCCGCGCCGTTGGTTTGTGGCAATTGGTTGAGTCGGCCGCCAAAGAAAATGGCCTCGAAATAAACAGTGAAATCGATGAACGGTACAACATCGAAAAATCAACGGAAGCTGCCTGCCGGATCTTTAATTCGGCGTATCTGAAATACGGAAGCTGGTCGCTGGTTGCTGCATCTTACAATGGTGGCCGTGCTTTTCTCGACAAGCAGATTGCAAATCAGAAAAATTCGAATTATTACGATTTGTTGTTTGGCGAAGAAACCACCCGCTACGTTTTTCGCATTCTGGCCCTGAAGTTGGTTATGGAAAATCCGCTGAAATATGGCTTCAGGATTGAAAAGAAGGACTTTTATCCAATTATTGAAACCCAAAACGTGGAGATCAGCGGGCCTGTTTTGAATTTTGCTGACTTTGCCATCGAAAATGGCATTACCTATAAAATCCTGAAAAACTTCAACCCGTGGCTGAGGGAAACTTATCTGAAGAATCCGGGCAGGAAAACATATACATTGAAAATTCCGGAGAAAGATTTCCGGACCAAAACGAATAAGTAAGAAATGCAGAAAGCTGAACACATAAAAATGCCGGAAAATATTGAGGAAGAAGAAGGAATGATTGTGGTTCATGGCGCACGTGTGCACAATTTGCAGAATGTAAATGTCGAGATTCCGCGTAATAAGCTCACTGTAATTACCGGATTGAGCGGCAGCGGTAAATCTTCGCTGGCATTCGATACCATTTATGCTGAAGGCCAGCGCCGGTACATTGAAACATTTTCGGCTTATGCCCGCTCTTTCCTTGGAAATATGGAAAGGCCCGACGTTGATTTAATTACCGGATTGAGCCCCGTGATTGCCATTGAGCAGAAAACTACAAATAAAAATCCGCGGTCAACTGTTGGAACGGTTACCGAAATCTACGACTTTTTACGGTTGCTTTACGCTCGTGCCGGAGAAGCTTATTCGTACAATACGGGCGAAAAAATGGTGAAATACACCGACGATCAGATTTTACATCTCATCAAAAATTCATTCTCCGGAAAGCGCATTTTAATTTTAGCGCCTATGGTTAAAGGCCGGAAAGGTCACTATCGCGAGTTGTTTGAGCAAATACTTAAAAAAGGTTTCCTGAATGCCCGGATTGACGGCGTGGTAACCGAGCTGAAAGCGGCCATGCGATTGGATCGGTACAAGAATCACTTCATCGAAATTGTGGTCGACCGGCTTTTGATCGATGATGCCAGTGACAAGCGTTTGCACGATTCGCTCCAGATTGCCATGAAAAATGGTCACGGAATTTGCATGATTCTCGATCACGATACTCAGGAAGCCAAATATTACAGCCGGCAATTGATGTGCCCAACCACCGGCATTTCCTACAACGAACCTGCTCCGCATAATTTTTCGTTTAACTCGCCACAAGGCGCCTGCCCCAAGTGCAACGGTTTGGGAATGATCAGCGAAATTGACCTCGAAAAAATTGTTCCCGATAACACAAAAAGCATTCAGAATGGCGGGATTGCGCCTCTTGGTGCGCATAAAAATACATTGGTCTTCTGGCAAATAGAAGCATTGGGCGATATGTACGGTTTTAACCTGAAAACACCCATAAAAGATATTCCGGAGGATGGATTAAATGCCATTTTATTTGGAACCAACGAACGAATACAACTGAAAAATTCACCGCTGGGCGTTTCGATGAATTAAATGTTGGCTTACGAAGGCGTCATTAAATATATCGACGCACAGAAAGATGACAATCCATCGCAGAAAGCGCAGAAATGGGCCAACCAGTTTGTGCGCGAAACTACCTGCCCCGAATGCAACGGGTTCCGGCTGAAAAAAGAGTCGCTCTATTTCAGGATCGACAATAAAAATATTTCGGAACTGGCCCAGTTGGATATCTCAGAACTCAGCGCCTGGTTAACAGGTTTGGAAGACCGGATGACCGACCGCCAGAGAAAAATTGCCGTTGAAGTGATCAAAGAAATTCGCGACCGTATTCGGTTTCTGGAAGATGTTGGGCTGAATTATTTGTCGCTCGACCGAACTTCGCGAACACTTTCAGGAGGCGAATCGCAACGAATCAGGCTGGCTACTCAAATAGGGTCGCAACTGGTAAACGTGCTGTATATTCTGGATGAACCAAGTATCGGTTTGCACCACCGCGATAACCTGCGATTAATCAACTCGCTCGAACAACTTCGGGATACAGGAAATTCAGTGATCGTGGTTGAGCACGACAAAGACATGATGATGAATGCAGACTATGTGATTGACATGGGCCCGTTTGCAGGCGTGCATGGCGGTCATGTGGTGGCGTCCGGAACTCCGCAACAAATTCTGAACGCCGGAACATTAACGTCAAAATATTTACTTGGCGAAGCTCAGATAAAAGTTCCTGAGAAGCGGAGGCAAGGTAATGGGCACGTTCTTTCGCTGAAAGGCTGTACCGGAAATAACCTCAAAAATATTTCGGTCGACTTTCCTCTGGGGAAAATGATTTGCATTACCGGAGTTTCGGGAAGTGGAAAATCGAGTCTGATCAATGCCACGATGCAACCCATTTTGAGTCAGCATTTCTACGGTTCGGTGAAAGATCCGTTGCCCTATAAAGAAATTAAAGGGTTGAACCACATCGACAAAGTTGTTCAGGTCGACCAATCTCCTCTGGGCCGCACACCACGAAGCAATCCGGTTACTTATACCGGAGTATTTTCCGATATCCGGAATTTATTTGCGCAACTTCCTGAAGCAAAAATAAGAGCATATCAGCCTGGCCGGTTTTCGTTCAATGTGAAAGGCGGTCGATGCGAGGATTGTCAGGGTGGAGGCATGAAACAAATTGAAATGAATTTCCTTCCTGACGTATACGTGCATTGTGATACCTGCAACGGGCGACGCTACAACCGCGAAACACTTGAAGTTCGCTACAAGGGGAAATCAATCAGCGATGTGCTTGACATGACAATTGATCTGGGTGTTGAATTCTTTGAGCACATTCCATCAATTGCACACAAGCTGAAAACCATTCAGGATGTCGGACTTGGCTACATCACACTTGGCCAATCTTCTACAACCCTTTCAGGTGGCGAATCGCAGCGTGTAAAACTGGCAACCGAACTGGCTAAAAAAGATACCGGGAAAACCATGTACATACTCGATGAACCAACCACAGGACTTCATTTCGAAGATATTCGCGTGTTGCTTGAAGTATTGAATAAATTGGTCGACCGCGGCAATACGGTGATTGTGATTGAACACAACATGGACGTAATTAAAGTGGCCGATCACATTATAGATATTGGTTCGGAAGGTGGAAAAGAAGGTGGAAAAGTGGTTTGTTTTGGAACGCCGGAACAGATTATTAAAAACAAAGAATCGTTTACAGCAAAATATCTTGCACTGGAACTGAATCATAAATAAAAATACTTTTGCTAGGTTTGTTAAGTAGACGGGATTCATGATCACCAAACGACTGAACGCCTAACTTGAAACTTGAAATTTTGAACTTGGAACTAAATAAAATATGAACACGATCGACATTTATTGCGTCAATACCGGTACAAAAAAAACGTATCCCATTGGCGTTTCCCTGATGGAAATAAAAGATGATTTTCAGGTGTCACTGGCGAATCCTATTCTGGGAGCGTTGGTCAATAATAAGGTTAAAGAACTCTCATTTGTTTTCGTCAGGAATAAAAAAGTCGAATTTATCGATTACTCCCATCCCGATGGAATGCGGCTGTATGTTCGTTCGTTGTTTTTTATTTTGTATGCGGCTGTTCGTGAGGCTTTTCCTGATGTGAAATTAAAAGTAATGCACGGAATTTCGCGTGGTTATTACTGCGAACTTGCCGGATTGCAACAGCCCATAACCGATTCCGACATTTTTGCGATCAGGATGGAAATGCAGAAGTTGGTTAAAAAGAATATCCCCTTTGAAAAAATTGGATTACCTACAACTGAAGCAGTTGAAATTTGCAGACAGCAAAATTTGCCTTTCAAAGCTAAGCTTTTCGAACAGCAGGGTTCGCTGTTTTCTTTCCTTTATTTTATGGACGGGCTAGCTAATTATTTCTACGGACATTTGGTTCCGTCAACAGGTTATGTTCATGTTTTTGATTTGGTCTCATATTATGAGGGAATATTGCTGAGAATTCCGGATCCGGCAAATTTTAGTGAAGTTCAGCCTTATACCCGGCTCGATAAATTGTTTGGGGTTTTTCAGGAACACAAAGACTGGGCTGAAATTTTGAACGTTCCGAATGTTGCTAACCTGAATGAAAATACACTAAATGGTACTAGCGGCGACATTATAAAAATCTCCGAAGCGTTGCACGAAAAGAAAATAGCTGAAATTGCCAACACCATCAATGAGCGAAAAGCAAAAGTGAAAATTGTACTGATTGCTGGCCCTTCGGCTTCAGGAAAAACGACATTCAGTAAACGACTGATGGTGCAACTGGCTGTTAATGGGTTGAGACCTACCATGATTTCGCTTGACGATTATTTTGTTGACCGTGAAAAGACACCAAAAGACAAACATGGCGAATACGATTTTGAAGCCATTGAAGCCATTGATGTCGAATATTTTAATCAGCAACTTCTGGAATTGTTTAATGGCCAGACGATTGAATTGCCAAAATTCAATTTTATATTGGGAATGAAATTTCCTTCGGGCAAAAGACTAAAACTTGAATCGGGCAGTATCCTGATTGTTGAAGGAATTCATGGAATGAATCCCGATTTGGTGCCGCATATCAACCCTGAAAATACCTTTAAGATTTTCCTGTCGGCTCTTACACAAATTTCAATTGATGATCAGAATCACATCTCAACAACAGATAATCGTCTAATCAGAAGGATGATACGCGATAGTAAATACCGAAATTATTCTGCACAGGATACAATCAGGCGTTGGAGCAGTGTTCGTGCAGGAGAAGACAAGAATATATTTCCATATCAGGAAAATGCTGATGTAATGTTTAATTCGGCCTTGATTTATGAATTGGCAGTTTTAAAAAAATATGCCGACCCATTGCTAAAGTCGGTTGCAGAAAGTCAGGACGAGTTTAGTGAAAGCAATCGTTTGTTGAAGTTTCTGTCCTATTTTAAAACCATCGATGATCAGGAAATTCCACCAACTTCGGTAATACGCGAATTTTTAGGCGGTAGTAGTTTCAGGTATTGAAAAGGCAGCATTTGAACATCCCTGCATTCATCGAAAATGTAGGATTCAATGATATTTATATCAGATGATTATATTGAATCCTATAGTTTCCATTACGAATATCCGGTTGGATGCCTAATTGTTCCTATCGATGGGCTTGCCCCAAACCCTAATTCCTTTTTTGTCTTAACACAAAAAAGGAATCAAAAAAAGTCAAGGCTGCGTCCGCCTCGCTCGAAAAACCAGCGCCCGACGGCTAAAATCGTTTAAACTCGCCTGCGGCTCAAACAGAAAAGATTTTTTAACGCCGACTTCACTTGTTTTTCGGCTCTCCGGACGAGGCCTGTCTGTGCACGAAGGAAAACTTTTCATTTGAGGTAAAGCAACGGATACTCATTTTTCTTTTATAGCCTGGGTAAATGACAATTGTTAATATTAGCCATTTCCTTACATAATTTTGATGTAAAGTTAACTTTCTAAAAATAGAATAATTCTGATTTTATAGGTATGTTTGCAAAAGGACAAAAGAGTATTATATCTCAATATAACATGAGGATTATTTAAAAGGCATTAGTTTTCAGATATTTGCGATTTATCTGACTTCTAAGTTGAGCTTAAAAGTATTCGTGAAGATTCTAATTTAAAAATTACTATTTGCACAACAACGTTAAACTTGCGATTTATGATGTTGGAAAAATCTACTTATCAATGGTATGCAATTTATACCAGGGCAAACGCAGAAAAGAAGCTTTTCGATAATTTGCTTGAAAAGAAAATTGAATGCTACCTCCCCATGCGAAAAGTCCTGAAAGTATGGGCCGATCGTAAAAAATGGGTCGAAGAACCGCTTTTTAAAAGTTACCTGTTCGTTCGGGTAAGTCATAAAGAGTTTTTCAATGTATTAAATACTACCGGTGCTGTTTGTTATGTAAGTTTTGGAGGTCGGGCGCAAGCAATTCCGTCGGTCCAGATTGACAATATAAAAACTTTCCTTGCACAACGTGAATACGAAATTACTGTATCGCACGAGCGAATTCAGAAAGGCGTTTCTGTTGAAGTTTTGTTTGGCGCTTTTAAAGGCGTTCATGGCGAGGTTGTAAATATTTTGGGTCAGTCCAGAATTCTGGTGCGAATAGATTCAATGAATTGCAGCCTTTATGCAAATATTTCGAAGGAAGAGGTATTGCTGCTCGAAAAAAAGTCTGCGAACAAAGTTTTCGCTAAAGGATAAATTTATGAATAAAACTTTACGTTGTAATTCATTGATTTTTAATTGATCATGAGCTATCTTCTTTTTTTATCATGATCAAAACCGGGCTTGTATTGTTCATGTAATTGTCTTTTTATCAGGCATGTTGGCAGACCTGTCGCGTTTGTACTTATTTTGTTTTGCGGTTATATCTGCCGGTAACTAATCGATAAATTTGATCAAAAAAAATGTATCCTTATTTGGAATTAATTTAAATAGGTGCTATGTTTGCATAGAAGATAAAACAATCTGATAATCTTTAAATCTATATAAAATGTCATTCGAATTAAAAAACCTTCCATACGCATTTGATGCACTTGAACCGTATATCGATGCGAAAACAATGGAAATACATCATGATAAACATCATGCAGCTTATACAAATAATCTGAATGCTGCTATTCAGGGAACAGCTCTTGATGGTAAAACAATCGAAGAAATTTTGACTACTATATCGGCTCATTCTGTTGCCGTTCGCAACAATGGTGGTGGATTTTACAATCACAATTTGTATTGGGATGTTATGGCTCCGGGAGGTGCAAAACAGCCTGAAGGCGATTTGATGAAAGTAATTGATCACTCGTTTGGGTCGTACCAAAATTTTAAAGACGCATTTACAAAAGCCGCTCTGACCAGGTTTGGGTCTGGTTGGGCGTGGTTGGTAAAGCAGGGTGATAGTTTGGTGATTTCATCCACACCAAATCAGGATAACCCGTTAATGGATCTGGCCGAAGTAAAGGGAAGCCCGGTGCTTGGAGTAGATGTGTGGGAACACGCATATTATTTGAAGTATCAAAACCGGCGCCCCGAATACGTCGATGCCTTTTTCAACGTGGTTAATTGGGATGAGGTCGCCCGACGGTTTAAAGGTTAGTTGATTTTTGGTTTTTTTCCGCCCGGTACAGAGGTACCGGGCGGTTTTGTTTTTTAGAGCCTTCCCAACACCTCCAAGGATGAGCCTTTTTAACTAGTTGTATCTTCAATCAAAATATCTAGTTTCAATTTTTGCTTTCTTCAAGTCCTCCCTTTGGGGGAGGATTTAGGTGGGGCTGAATTTCCCCTTATTCAGAACCAATTTAAATTACTCCGGAAACACAGAATCTCCAAACTTTTTAAAGCTCCTTTCTGTTATCTTCAATAAAAATCAAACAATCATTGTTTAACCAAAAAGATAACCGTCATGAGTTTTACATTACCCGCTTTACCATTCGCAATTGATGCGCTTGAACCATTCATTAGCGCCAGAACACTTGAATTTCATCATGGAAAGCACCATCAGGCTTACGTTAACAATCTGAATAACCTGATTGTTGGAACTGAATTCGAAAAGGCTGACCTGGAAACCATCATCATAAAAGCTGAAGGTGGTATTTTTAATAACGGAGCACAGGTTTTTAACCACACTTTTTATTTCGAACAATTCGCTGCAAAACCAGCTACCGAACCTTCAGGTAAATTGAAAGCTGCAATCGAATCAACTTTCGGTTCACTCGATGCTTTTAAAGAAGCTTTTAATAAAGCTGCTGCCACTCAATTCGGATCGGGCTGGGCCTGGTTGGTGAAAGATGCTGTCGAAAAACTGAGTATTGTTCAGACCAGCAATGCCGGCTGTCCGATTCGCGACGGATTGACTCCGCTTTTAACCTGCGATGTTTGGGAACATGCGTATTACCTCGACAAACAAAACCTTCGTCCGGCTTACATTGCCGATTTCTGGAAAGTGCTGGACTGGAAAGTGGTTGAGGGAAGATTTTAATAATTGACTATTTAGCTATTGACTATTTACTATTTCATCTATCAGTATTGGGATGGTAGTCAATCGCTTGCCCACTAAAGCAAATCGTAAATTGTAAATGAACAAATTGTAAATATTTTAACTTATGAGCGTAGAAAAAGTATTGGCAGTTATGTCTGCTTCTGACAAACCACTTACCGCAGGTAAAATTGCCGAATTGGCAGGGCTGGATAGAAAAGTGGTTGATAAAACCATGAATGAATTGAAGAAAGAAGGGAAAATAGTATCTCCGATACGCTGTGCCTGGGAAGTCAAAAGATAGTCCGGACTTAAAGAAAATGAAGGCCGATGGTTCAACCGAATCGTCGGCCTTTTTTCATTTTACAGTAATTCGTAAGGATTATTCATTTAACTTTAGTCGTTTAACAAAGACATGCTTTTGAACCATCACAACTAAATAATGTACAAATGAAATCATCTTGCATTTTTCTTTTAGTAATTATTGCAGTATCCTGTTCTCCTGTAAAAAATAAATCCGGAGAAGATGCAATCCTGTATAAAAACATCGAAAAGCATATTGCAGAACTGGCCTCAGATCGTTACCAGGGTCGAATGCCCATGACACCATCTGAAAATCTGACATTGAATTATATTGCTGATCAGATGAAAGAGATCGGTCTCGAACCAGCCAATGGCGGTAGCTATTTTCAGGAGGTTCCTTTGTTGGCTGTAAGTTCAAAAATTTCACCCACGCTTGATTTTAAGACTCCAAAAGGAGAGTTAAAATTTCAGAAGTTGACAGACTATGTCACCTTTTCACAAAAAATGGAGGCGGAACAAGCCCTCGACCAGTCAGAACTGGTTTTTGCCGGGTTCGGGATTACTGCTCCTGAATACAACCGTGATGATTTTCAGGGAATGGATCTGACCGGGAAAACGATGCTGGTTTTCGTGAACGATCCTGGTTACGGAACTGATGCTTCTTATTTTAAAGGAAATACAATGACTTATTATGGACGCTGGACTTATAAATTTGAGGAAGCTGCACGTCGCGGTGCAAAAGGATGTCTGATTATTCACGAAGACGGTCCGGCTGGCTATCCCTGGAATGTGGTCAGAAATAACGGAGAATCAACTAATTTGTATTTAAAACCTAACGACGGTTACCAGAACCGGTGTGCGTTTGAAGGATGGATTTCGAAAACCGCTGCCGAACAATTGTTTTCTTCTTGCGGTATGAGTTTGGAACAGGCCAGACAGATGGCTGTTCAGAAAGATTTTAAACCAATGACTTTGCCGGTAAAAGTTTCAGGATGGATGAAGAGCACTTTTGAAACCAATACTTCCAAAAATGTTTGCGGACTAATTCGCGGCGCCAAATATCCGGATGAAGTGATCGTTTACACCGCCCATTGGGATCATCTCGGAATCGGGACAAAAATAAATGGCGACAGTATATACAACGGCGCAACTGACAACGCCAGCGCGGTGGCTTGGATGCTCGAAATTGCAAGGGCTTTCAAATCGGCTCCAGCTCCTGATCGTTCGGTTTTGTTTTTGTCGGTTACCAGCGAGGAATCCGGGTTGCTGGGTTCTGAATATTACACACAACATCCGTTTTTCCCCATGAACAAAACTGTGGCCAACATCAATACCGACGCGATATTATTCTTCGGCAAATACAAGGATGTGATGCTGACCGGTGGAGGCCAATCGGAGCTGGATGAGTGGTTGAGGAGTGAAGCTGAAAAGCATGGCAGATATGTTTCGAACGACCCTGATCCGGAGAAAGGTATGTTTTACCGCTCCGACCAGTTCCCGTTTGTGAAACTTGGGGTTCCGGCCATTTATGCCAAAGGCTATAATGATGCAGAAAAATATGGAAAGGAAGAAACTCAGAAAATGATTGACAACTACTGGAAAACAGTTTACCACACTCCGTTTGATGAATATTATCCGGGAAAAGACGATTTGGGCGGGGTTGTAGAAGATGCCAAATTACTTTACTGCGTTGGAAACAATCTGGCCAACTCCGAAGAATGGCCTAAATGGAATGAAGGTTCGGAGTTTAAGGCGGTACGGGAAAAGTCGCAGGAATAAATCAACAGTAAACATTTATCAATTGGTATTATGAAACCTTCAGAAATAATCCTTTACACCACGCCGCAAGGACACGTCAAAGTTGAGGTGATCCTTCAGGATGAAACTGTTTGGCTGACACAAAAGGCAATGGCAGAGTTGTTTGGAGTAAAACGTCCTGCCGTTACAAAACATTTGTTGAATGTCTTTAATTCGGGAGAGTTAAATGAAAATTCAGTTAGTTCCATTTTGGAACTAACTGCCCCTGACGGTAAAATATACCAAACCAAGTTTTACAATCTTGATGCGATTATCTCCGTCGGATATCGGGTTAACTCGCAGCAAGCCACCCATTTTCGGATTTGGGCGACTCAAACGCTTAAAGAGTTTATAGTCAAAGGATTTGTGTTGGATGATGAGCGGCTGAAACAAGGCGGAAGGCTTTTCGGCAAGGATTATTTCGATGAGTTGTTGGAGCGGATTAGGGAAATTAGTGCAAGTGAACGGCGATTCTACCAAAAGATAACGGATATCTATGCTCTGTCAGTCGATTACAACCCGAAAGCTGAAACGACCAGAGAATTCTTTGCCAGTGTACAAAACAAATTGCACTGGGCCATTACCGGAAAGACAGCCGCTGAAATCATCTATTCTGAAGCTGATGCAAGCAAAATCTTCATGGGCTTAAAAACATGGAAAGATGCGCCACGCGGCAAAATCATGAAATCGGATGTAAACGTGGCCAAAAATTATTTATCAGAAGCTCATATTCAGGAACTGAACCGGATTGTTTCGGCTTATCTTGATTTGGCTGAGAATAATGCTATTCGACAACAAGTTATGCGGATGGAAGATTGGCGGAAGTTTCTGGTTGGTTTCTTGCAACTTTCCAATTACCCCATACTCAATCATGCAGGAACCGTTACTCAATTTGAAGCAAAACTGAAAGCTGAACAGGAGTTCGAAAAATTCAGGGTCATTCAGGATCAGCAGTACGAATCAGATTTCGACAAAGCGATAAAAGAACTGAAGAAGCCGTAACCTACTTAAAATAATATATTTATCTATGAAACTCCTCCATACTTCTGACTGGCACCTGGGCAAACGGCTCGAAGATTTTTCGAGAATCGAAGAGCAGCAGGCTGTTTTGCAGGAAATCTGCGAAATTGCCGAACGCGAACAAGTTGACGCTGTTTTGGTGGCCGGTGATTTGTTCGACACGTTTAATCCACCCACCGAAGCGGTCGATTTGTTTTATAAAACGCTGAAACGCTTGTCGAACAATGGCCGCCGACCAGTGATTGCCATTGCAGGTAACCACGATTCGCCCGACCGGATTGAGGCACCCGATCCGCTGGCCCGCGAGTGCGGGATTATTTTTGCCGGTTATCCCCATTCTGTCGTCCCGCCGTTTGAACTGGAATCGGGATTAAAAGTGCTGCAAAGTGAAGAAGGTTTTTTGGAAATGAAACTTCCTGAAACGGACATTCCTCTGCGCCTGTTGCTGACACCTTACGCCAACGAGCTCCGCCTGAAAACTTATTTGGGACACGAGAACAGCGAAGAAGAACTGCGGACAATTCTTCAGGAAAAATGGCAGGAGCTGGCCACAAAATATTGCGATGAAAATGGCGTAAATGTGTTGGTAACGCACCTTTTTGTTATGAAAAAAGGGGAGGAGATGCCCGAAGAACCAGCCGACGAAAAACCTATTTTGCATGTTGGCGGAGCGCAGGTTATTTATTCGGCGAATATTCCAAATCAAATTCAATACACCGCTTTAGGTCATTTGCACCGGATGCACCGGGTCGATTCAGCGCCTTGCCCAGTTTATTACGGCGGCAGTCCGTTGTCGTACAGTTTCGCCGAAGCCAACCAGAAAAAGTATGTGTTGTTGGTTGATGTTGAGCCGGGAAAAGTCGCAATTGTTCAGGAATTGGAACTTAGCAAAGGCAAAAAACTACTTCGGAAACGGGCGGAAGGAATGGAGGAGGCACTACTTTGGCTGAGCGAAAACGCCGATTGTTTGGTTGAACTGACGATGGTAACCGACACTTACCTCACCGCCCAGGAACGAAAACAGTTGAGTTCGGCTCACGATGGGATTGTTACGATTATTCCGGAAGTTAAAAACGTTGCTGACTTTTCATCAGGAAGTAAAAAAGGTATTGATCTGACGAATAGCATGGAAGAATTGTTCTCCGATTATTTCAGGCATAAAAAAAGGCAGGAACCAAATGATGAGATGATGAAGCTCTTTACTGAAATTTTAGCAGAAGATGAAGAATAAAAAGATTAAACCACTGATAACACAGATTTACACAGATTCTTAAAAGTTTTTTAGTCTTTGTTCATCCCCGCATGCTGCGGGCAGGTGAGTAATACTGGTGAATAGGAAAATAATCAATTTGTGTTTATTCATTTAAAATTATGAGATATTGAAACATTGAATTTGATTAGTTACGACATAATTGGAGCGGCCTATAAAGTTCATTCTGCGCTTGGATCTGGATTGCTTGAATCTGCCCACGAGGTTTGTTTGGAATACGAGTTGATTAAAATGGGATACAAAGTTGAGCGACAAAAATCTTTGCCAATAACCTATGAAGAAATGAAACTGGATGCAGGTTACCGAATTGATTTGCTTGTTGAAGATTCAATTATTGTTGAACTTAAATCAGTTAATGAGATGAATCCACTTTTCAAGGCACAATTGATGACCTATTTGAAATTGTCAGGATTGACACTGGGTTTACTCCTGAATTTTAATGTGACTGATATGAAGAAGGGAATCACCAGAATAGTGATGTAAAACAAAAAAAATAAACCATAGATTAAATTTTCTCTGTGAAAATCTGTGAAATCTGTGGTGAAAAAATATTTTATGATACCAGTAAAACTTACCATTCAAGGATTATACTCTTACCAGGAAAAACAAACCATCGATTTTGCGAGGTTGACTTCAGCTGGTTTGTTTGGAATTTTTGGAGCAGTTGGAAGCGGGAAATCCTCCATTCTCGAAGCCATAACTTATGCTTTGTATAACGATACTGATCGGATGAATTCCAGAGACAACAGGACATATAATATGATGAACCTGAAGTCGAATGAATTGCTGATTGATTTTGAATTTGAGACAGGAAAAGATCAGACAACTTTTCGGGCAGTAGTGAAGGGGCGCCGCAACGGCAAAGATTTTGAGAAAGTAAACGCGTTTGAACGTTCAGCTTATCGTAAAGAAAATGGGGCATGGATTCCTATTGATCCATCATCGCTTAAAGAGGTCATAAAATTAAGTTACGAGAATTTTAAACGGACTATAATTATACCTCAAGGTCAATTTCAGGAGTTTTTGCAGCTCGGAAATAAAGATCGTTCACAAATGATGATGGATTTGTTCAATCTGAAGAAATATGAACTATTGAACAAAGTCACTTCGCTTGAAGCCAAAAATAACGCTGAAAAACAAATGCTCGACGGGCAATTGAAGCAATTGGGCGAACTTGATCCGGAGCAGGAAAAAATACTTGCTGAAAAGCTCCAACAGCTTAAAGCTGAAATGGTTGAATTGAACCGAAAGATTCAGTCCAATCAAAAATTGGAGGGCGACTTGAAGAATTTGCTTGAACTAGTTCGGAAAGCGGATGAAAATAGGTTGAAGTTGGAACAGTTAAATGCAGTTTTGCCAGAAATTGCACAACTTGAAAAAAGGATTTCGGACCATGAATATTGCCTGATTCATTTCAAAAACCTTTTCGAAACTTCGGAAGCTTCTGAAAAAAAGATTCAGCAACTGAATGAAAAGATTCTGCACGAATTAGACTTCCTTAAAAAATCAGAGGCGCAGATTTTGACAGTCGATCAGGCTTTTATCGCGGTGAAACCTGAATTTGATAACCGGGAAAACCTGAAGCTGAAGGCCGAAGAAATCGAAAAGCTGATTCGCCTCAATGAATTATCGGAGCTGGTTGTCTTGTTGGATGGACGCATCAAAAAGGGAACTGTTTTTGTGACAGAAGCTATCTCAGCCATTGAAAAGTTGAAGCTGGAAAAGCAGGAAATTGAAGCTCGTTTAAAGAACGAAAAGGCGAAACAGCCAGATATGGTGGCGCTTTCGAATGCCAAAAGCTGGCACGATCTGAATAAAAACCTCACTCAGCAAATGGCTTCCAATTCTTTAGAGCTTGAAAAAATCGGGAATGAAATTCGGCAGATGGAGCAATCCACAATTAAAAGTTTTGAGGGCGATATTTTTTCTGAATTTTCAGGAGAACAGAGTTTCGACAGTGGCATCAGATTTCTGAAAGAAAAAATGGCGGTGCTGAAAATAAATATTGCAGGAATTGATTCGGAAATGCAACATTTGAAAGTTCAGTTGAAACTGGAGGAATATGCTTTGAATCTGCACGATGGCGAAGCTTGTCCGGTTTGCGGGTCAACCCATCATCCTAAAATTATGAGTGCGGCCAATGTGTCGGAATCTTTGGCAAAACTTTCGGATCGAAAATCTACTTCCGAAAAATTAATCATCACTTCCGAAAAGCAGATTGACCAACTTTCCGATTTGGGCAACAAGAACAATCTGCTTGGCCAGCAATTGAGCGGAATTCGAAATCGCCGCACTGAATTGGAGACCCAGGTGAAGGCGCATTTGGAGAGTTTTAAATGGGAGAATTTCAGGAAGGAAGAGGCTGTTGGAAAAGCTTTTCAGGAAGCTGACCAATTGAAAAAACTGATGGATGAACTTGAGAAACAGTTGGAATTATGCGGTAAGAAAATTGATCAGGAAGCAGCAAATAAAGAAAAATACGTGCTGAATATTGAGAAGATTACCAACGAATTAACGATTGCACAGACCGAATTGAGTACGTTGAAAGCTCAGATAAAATTGCTGAATCCGGAATTCTATTCAGGAAAAACAAACGAGGAGCTTTCACAAGAAAAGAATGAATTGCTGAAAAAGTATGCTGAAGTTGAGAAGAAGTTTACCGATTTGAGCAATCAACTGGTTGACCTCCGGAAAACAAAAGACACTATTTCAGGAAGCCTGAATGCAAATCAAATTCAACTGGAACAGGAGAATCTGTCGTTTGGTGAGCTTAAACTTCGAATTGAAAAAGCGTTGATCGATTCTGATTTTGAAAATGCGGAACAGGTTCGGATTATTTTAAGTCAGGAAATGAATTTGGCTGGCGAGAAGCAGAAAATCAACATGTTCAGGAACGATTTGGCGACAACACAGAATCAGTTGAATGAGCAGGAAAGGGAAATCGGCGACCGGAAATATGATGAAGACGGGCATCAAAAACTTCAGCTGCAACTCGAAGCAGATAAGGATTTGGTGAGCCGGAAAAATCAGGAATTAGGGGTGACTGAAAAATCGCTGGCGGACTTACAAAAATCGTTGGAAGAGCAGAAAATTCTGAGGGAAACGCTCGAAAAACTACAGGATAGAGCTGAAAACCTAAGAACCATGAAATCACTCTTTACAGCGAGCGGTTTTGTAAATTACATTTCGTCGGTCTATTTGCAGAATTTGTGCAATGCGGCCAACGACCGGTTTTTCCAGTTGACGCGTCAAAAATTGAGTCTCGAAATTACGGAGGATAACAACTTTCAGGTGCGCGATTACCTGAATGGTGGCAAGGTCCGCAGCGTAAAAACCTTGTCGGGAGGACAGACTTTTCAAGCGGCGCTGTGTCTGGCCTTGGCTTTGGCCGACAACATCCAGAAAATCACCGAGTCGAACCAGAATTTCTTTTTCCTTGACGAAGGCTTTGGTTCGCTCGACAAAGATTCGCTCTCGATTGTTTTTGATGCGTTGAAATCGCTGCGGAAGGAAAACCGGATTGTGGGCGTTATTTCGCATGTGGAAGAAATGCAGCAGGAAATTGATGTGCATTTGCGCATTGAAAATCATGAGGAAACTGGCAGCCGGATATGGAGAAGCTGGGAATAAAAAAAGCCGCTCACCCGAAGGTGAAACGGCCTGATTAAAACCTATGCGAAAGGTCTATTTCTTCCAGAGCTTTTCCATTTCTTCCAGGGTCTTTCCTTTTGTTTCAGGAACCATTTTCCATACAAATATAAAAGAAAGTACACTCATTAATCCATAAAAACTATAAGTCATTCCTCCGCTGAATTCCATCATGGCGGGATAGGTCGACGAAATGAAATAGTTGGCAGCCCATTGCGCCGCAACGGCAATGGCAATGGCACGTCCACGGATTTTATTTGGAAAAATTTCTGAAATCAGTACCCAGCAAATTGGTCCCCACGACATCATAAATGAAGCGGTGTAGATGATAATGAAAACCAGTGTGCTGATCCCGATGACCTTCATAAATGCCAGTCCTCCAATGGCAAACATCCCTATAGCCATCCCGATTGATCCAATCATCAGCAGGATTTTTCGGCCATATTTGTCTACCGTAAGAATAGCGACAACAGTGAAAATTACATTAATCAAACCCATAACAACAGTTTGAAGCATCGATGCATCTTTAGCTGCGCCCATGCTTTCGAAAATGCGCGGAGCATAGTAAAGCGCCACATTTATACCGACAAACTGCTGAAACACAGAAAGTAGAATTCCAATGATGATCACAATTTTTCCATAAGCAAATAATTTCTCTGAAGCCGCTTCAACCGATTTTTTAATGTCGGCCATAATGAGTTTGGCCTGTTGCACACCATTAATACGGGTCAGGATTTCAAGCGCTTTGGTATCGCGGTTTGTCATTGCCAGGTATCTTGGTGTTTCGGGAACAAAAAATAACAGAATCCCAAAAATCGCGGCAGGAATTGATTCAGAAATGAACATCCACCTCCAACCTGTTTCGTTGATGTACTCGATTGTCTTTCCGTGCGCGATAAAATAATTAACAAAATAAACGACCAGCATACCGAAGATGATGGCGAACTGGTTTACAGAAACCAATCGGCCACGTATATCGGCCGGAGCAATTTCTCCAATATACATTGGGCTGATGGCCGATGCAAGGCCCACCCCAATACCACCGATTATGCGGTAGAAATTGAACATGTACAACAATCCCATGGTTGGCACACCTTTTTGAAAGAACAAAAATTCGGGATAACCTGAGCCCAGTGCTGAAATAAAAAATAAGACCGAAGCCAGCATTAATGCCTTTTTTCTACCCATTTTCGAAGCCAGTAATCCAGATAACATACCTCCGATAATACATCCGATTAAAGCACTCGATATGGTTGCTCCGTGAACAAGTGAACTCAATCCAAGACTGGTTATCAAAAAAGCCTGAACGGATTTTTCGGCCCCGGAGATAACCGCAGTATCGTATCCAAACAAAAGACCACCCAAGGTTGCTACCAGGGTGATCCCAATAATAAATAGCGTGTTACGTTCTTTCATTTGGTAAAATTAGTTTTAGTTTAGAAGAAATAGCTGCCTGAAAAGTTCCTTGCATTGAAGAAGCGTCATCCCGGATTTATTTCGGGATATGTTTTTCATACCTTGAGATCCTGAAACAAGTTCAGAATGACTGGTGTGCAACTTTTCAGGCAGCTTTATTATTGAGTTAAATGTAGCAATTAATCAGTTGTTCCAGCATCTCTTGTTTGCCGCTGATCTGTTTCGGTTCGCCAACTTCTTTGGCATGGTTGTATAAATCCATAAGGTTCAGTTTGCCCTTTTCGAATTCGGCTCCTTTTCCTGAGTCAAAAGAAGCGTAACGGTTGGCTTTCAGTTTCAGGTAATCAGAATCTTTCAGCAGTTTGTCAGCAATGACCAGTGAGCGCGCAAAGGTGTCCATTCCTGAAACATGTGCAATGAAAATGTCTTCCAGATCGGTTGAATTACGACGGGTTTTAGCGTCGAAATTGATACCCCCGGTTGTAAATCCGCCTTGCTGAATAATTTCGATCATGGCTTCAGTTACTTCGTAAATGTTGGTTGGGAATTCGTCTGTATCCCACCCATTTTGGTAATCGCCTTTGTTCGCATCAATCGATCCAAACATGCCCAGGTCACGGGCCATGCGTAATTCATGGGCAAAAGTATGTCCGGCTAAAGTTGCGTGGTTTACTTCAATATTCATTTTGAAATCCTGATCCAGTCCATGCGCTTTCAGGAAACTAATAACAGTCTGAGTATCGAAATCATACTGGTGTTTCATTGGTTCCATTGGTTTTGGTTCAACCAGGAATGTGCCGGTAAAGCCTTTTGAACGGGCATAGTCGCGGGCTGCAGAAAGGAATTTTCCCATGTGGTCCAGTTCGCGCTTGGTGTCGGTATTGTGCAGACTCATGTAGCCTTCACGTCCGCCCCAGAACACGTAGTTTGTTCCACCCAATGCGATAGTTGCTTCCATGGCATTTTTTACCTGAACAGCAGCATTGGCAACGACATTGAAATCAGGATTGGTTGAGGCGCCGTTCATGTAGCGTGGATCGCTGAATACGTTGGCAGTTCCCCATAACAGTTTAATCCCGGTTGCATCCTGACGTTCTTTGGCAAAATCAATCATATCAGCCAAACGTTTTTCAATTTCAAAAACCGATCCGTTACCAACAACATCTGTGTCGTGGAAACAGTAAAACGGAGCGCCGATTTTGCTAATGAACTCAAATGCTGCATCCATTTTTTCTTTGGCTGCGGTCATCGGATCAGCCGATCCTACCCATGGGAAGATTTGTGTTCCGGGACCGAAAGGGTCGCCACCATCGCCGCAGAACGTGTGCCAGTAAGCAACTGCAAAACGAAGATACTCCTTCATTGTTTTACCCAGAACTACCTGATCGGCATTGTAATATTTAAATGCCAACGGATTTTTCGACTGAGGTCCCTCGTATTTAATTTGGTCGATACCAGGGAAATACTCTTTGTTTCCTTTAAATGCTGTCATGATGTTAAATTTTGAAGCCCCCTCCAACTCCCCCAAGGGGGAGGACAGAAAAGGCAGGTTATTAATTAAGTATATATTTTGTGCCATTGCTCTTTTCTCCTCCCCCTTGGGGGAGGTTGGGAGGGGGCTATCTTTCTAATATGGTCTTCCACTTCTGGTAAGCTTCCTCGTATTCAGCTTTTTTGCTCGCGTCAGGCGAAATGGTGTCCAGTTTTTTCAGGCTGGCAAACGCTTCTTTGGCTGATGTATAATATCCCGAACCAATTCCGGCGCCACGGGCTGCACCAGTCGATCCGTCGGTATTGTACAATTCAATGGTGGCTCCGGAAATTCCGGCAAGAGTTTCACGGAAAACCGGGCTCAGGAACATATTGGCTTTTCCGGCGCGGATAACCTGCGCCTGAATACCGATTTGCTCCATGATTTCCATGCCGTATTTAAACGAGAACACAATTCCCTCCTGTGCAGCGCGGAATAAATGCGCGTCGCTGTGCGTGTTAAATCCCAATCCTGAAATTTGTGCCCCGATATTTTTATTCCGGAGAACACGTTCGGAGCCATTCCCAAATGGCAGAATGCTCAACCCATCAGATCCAATCGAAACTTCGGCAGCTTTACGGTTCATTTCGTCGTAACTAAGCGCTTTGTTTCCTACATTTTTGTTCAGCCACGAATACAAAATTCCTGTTCCGTTAATGCATAGCAAAACACCCAACCGATTGGCTTCGGCTGAATGATTGACATGAGCAAACGTATTTACACGCGAGTACGGATCGTATTTCACTTCACCGCTTACACCGTAAACCACTCCGGAAGTTCCGGCAGTTGTGGCAATTTCGCCCGGATTCAGTACATTCAGAGACAGTGCGTTGTTGGGTTGGTCGCCTGCACGATAACTGATTTTAGTACCTTCAGCCAGACCAAGTTCTTTTGCAGCTTTTGCATTTACAACTCCCTGAACCGAAAAAGTTGGCACGATTTCAGGAATAAATGATTTTTCAAAACCATAGTAATCGAGCAGTATGTCGGCAACAGCATTCTCCTGAAAATTCCAAAGAATTCCTTCCGACAAACCACTGGCGGTAGTTTTAATTTCGCCCGAAAGTTTCATCGCAATGTAGTCGCCCGGTAGCATGATTTTATCGATTCTGGAATACAAATCCGGCTCGTTGTCTTTTACCCATTTCAGTTTCGAAGCGGTGAAGTTTCCTGGTGAGTTGAGTAATGCTGACAGACATCTTTCTTCGCCAATTTCAGAAAAAGCCTTATCTCCAAAACTGGCAGCCCGACTGTCGCACCAAATGATGGAAGGACGCAAAACCTGTTGGTCTTTATCCACAACCACCAACCCGTGCATCTGGTACGAAATTCCGATCGAATCGATTGATTTGGGATCAACTTTCGATTGGGCCAAAACATCAGACAGAGCAAGTTTCAGGTTTTTCCACCACTGTTCAGGTTCCTGTTCAGCCCAGCCCGACTGAATGGCCTTTATGGTCATTTCCTGTTTAGGATGAAAAGCTGAGGCTAAACAAACGCCCGACTCTCCATCAATCAACGATACTTTTACTGAGGAACTGCCTATATCAAATCCTAATAAATTCATTTTATATGGTTTAAAATCAATAGTTTATATTTAAAGTCAAATCAAGCCGTTCTGTTCTGGTATGCCCGACAAAACTAGAGCATGCGGAGGCATTCTCAAAATAAGCTTAAATGTTATAAAACATTAATCAGAGAGATTTACGAATAGTCAGTTTTGTTGGTATGATTAAATTGGTTTTTTCTCCGGTACTTACAAACTCTGCAATCTTTTTTCCCATTAGTTCAAAGTCGGTTGAAACAACTGTAATTCCTTCCTTCACATACTTTTTCATCGGTGTTTCGTTGTACGAAATTACGCCAACATCAACTCCCTGAACGAGGTTTTTCTGATCGCACTGATCCAAAAATTTGGCCAGCGTGCGGTCGCTGACCATCAAATAAATTTCTCCCCTTTGTAAATCGAATTTTTTGAAATCGTACAAAATGTGGCTGTTTATGTTGTGATCGGCGCAAAATTTCTCGAAATACTGTAGCGATATTTTGGGGTGATAAGTAAAGGTTGGATACAGGTAAATGAAACGATCGTACTTGCGAATCAGGTCAAGGCCGCTTTCCAGCGAATCGTAAAGTGCCTGTCCGAAATCCTGTGAAATGGTCGAAATTTTTTCCTGCGCATTTACTTTCCAGTCAATAATCAGCAATTTGTTGTCAGGAATTTGACGTGTTATTTCTGGCACGCGTTTATGATCAAAATTCATGATGACATACTTGGTGTATTTTCCCAGGCTTTCCTTAATTATTTTCTCGAAATCGTCAATGTTGTAATGGTGAAAATGCAAATCGACGGCAATATTTTCAGGAAGTGCTTCAAGAAATGACCCATACAAAACTTCCTTGTACGCTTTAAAGGTGTCGAGAAACAGAAATACTTTAGTGACGGCTTTTGCAACAAAGTATCCACGGTTTGGTACCGATTCAATGACACCCCTGTTTTTTAGCTCGGCGTACGCTTTAAAAACAGTGTCGCGCGACAGCGAACTTTCGCGGCACAACTGGTTTACCGACGGTAAAAGATCGCCAACCTGAAGCAAATTCCGACTGATTGCATCGTTTATTGCATCAATTAACTGCTGAAATTTCAGTAAATTAGATAACGGATTGACCGTGAAATGAAATTTGCTTTCCATGTTGTTGTGCTTGCGTGGTCTGTTCTGGTATGCAAACATACATATTCGTTCCGAATTCACAAATTAATAAGGCTTTTCAGGCACTGAACTGAGTAAATAGATACGTTTTAAGTTTTCGAAATTTATTTGAATTGTAATGAAAGTTTGGAAAATGCAAATATGTCACAACAACATTTTTATACTTTTGTAGCGATGCAACTCATTCAGGGAATTCACGAAAAAAACTTAATAGAACGTCTTCGGAAAGGCGATCAAACTGCTTTTGAGTTATTGTTCCATTTTTATTACCCCGGATTGGTCGTTTATGCCACGCAATTTACCACCGACCGCAATGAGGCTGAAGAAATAGTTCAGGATTTTTTTGTCAGATTCTGGCAAAAGCATCAGCAAATCCTTCTTTCCGATTCGCTGAAAAGCTACTTGTTTTTATCGGTTAAAAACGGAAGCCTGAATTTTTTGAAGCACAAGAAAGTGGAGGAGAAATACATTCGCGAAATGAGCGAGCTTTCAACAAGCCATTTGGTTTACAATCCCGAATTCTATGTGTCATCTGAACTTCAGGATAAATTAAAAAATGCGATTGATTTACTGCCGGAGAAATGCCGCGAGATTTTTATTATGAGCCGCATGCGTGGAATGAAAAACGAAGAGATCGCCGCCGAATTAAACCTCTCGAAACGAACTGTTGAAACCCAAATTAGCAATGCATTGAAAGTGATGCGGATTGAATTAAAAGAATATGCCGGTTTATTAATTTTGCTCGGAATACTTCATATTTAGAAATCAGGACTTTTTCCCATTTTTTTTTCAATTCTTTCTCCTGAAAATAAATTTTTTAAAAATTTTTGATTTTTGCGTACGTGTGTTTTGCCTGAATGTTGTTTTAAGGATAAACAAGATCATTAAGTGCGGCATTTTAATGAAAGAAAATAAAGAAATACAAAAAAACATTAGAGAATTACTTGATTTGCGCAGGAATCAGGATCCGGACGAACAGTTGGCTGAAGCAAGCCGCATTGTTTCAGAAATTGAAACTGTTGACAGTTCCGCTGCTTTTTCGCAGGTGCTCAAGCGAATTCAGAAAGAAAAGCAATCCATCTTTAGTTTAAATGCATTAAGCCGCATAGCAGCTATTTTATTTATTCCGCTTCTGGTTGCATCAGGCTGGTTGTTGTACAGGCAAATTACTGCTGAAAATGTGCAGCAATTTTCGATGCAGGAGATTACCAGTCCACCCGGAATCCGCTCTCAGGTAGTTTTGCCCGATGGTACAAAAGTTTGGCTTAATGCCGAAACCACGATCCAGTTTCCGGTTCCGTTTTCGAAAAACAGCCGCAATGTTGAATTGCTGGGCGAAGCTTTTTTTTATGTGACAAAAAATCCTGAAAAACCTTTTATCGTGCACTCCGGAAATGTAAGCGTAAAAGTTTTGGGTACACATTTTAATTGCAAAGCATATTCATCCGACAAAAATATCGATGTCATCCTGGAAGAAGGAAAAATTGCGCTTAATGTTGAAGGCAATGCAACAGCAAAAGAATATATTATGGTTCCGGGACAGCATGCTATCGTCGGAAAATCAGACAGTAAAACCACAATCCTGAAAGAAAACATCCATAAATACATTGCCTGGCATACCGGTAAACTGGTTTTCGACAACACGCCCATGAGCGAAGTTGCCCAGTTAATAGAACGCTGGTACGGAGTTAACGTGATTGTTCAAGATCCTGAAATAATGAATTACAGGTTCACAACCACCTTTGAAAATGAGTCGCTTTTCCAGGTTATTGAATTGCTGGGATTGTCGTCGCCAATCCGGTTCAACTATGTTCCGGCAAAAGTTAATAGCAATAATCAGATGGAATCAAAATTGAAATTACTAATAAGCAAAAAATAAGAAATTGAATTGCCTATGGATTTAACGACGCTTATACAAAAGAAGGAAGCGCTACCAACACTTCCTTCCGGGATACCCTTTCGGGCAGATAAAATTGTAGTTATTAAATTTAATCATTCAAATCTATGAAAAAAAAGATGAATTTGGTGTGTCCGTCTTTAGCCGGATACCGAAAAACATTTCTAATTATGCGGGTTTCACTATTTTTTATCCTGATTAGTGCTTTTCAGGTGCTTGCAGGAAACAGTTATTCTCAGTCAACACGCTTGTCGTTGAACATGAAAAATTCAACAATCAGGGAGGTGTTGGGACAAATTGAAGATCATAGCGATTTTTACTTTTTGTACAACAACCAACTGATTGATGTTGAGCGTCGCGTAAACATTGATGTTAAAGATGAAAAAATTGATGTCATTCTGTCGAAGCTATTCGACGATGGCAGCGTTAATGCGGTGATTCGCGACCGGCACATTATTTTGGTGCCAAATGAAACAGTAAATTCTCTTCCTCAACAAAAGACTGTTTCAGGAAAAATCACTGACACATCCGGTGCTCCTTTGCCCGGAGTCTCGGTCGTACTGAAAGGAACCACGACCGGCACAATTACCGATGGGAACGGAAATTTCTCACTTTCAAATATTCCTGAAAATCAGGTTCTGCTATTTTCATTCATAGGAATGAAAACTCAGGAATTAAATGTCGGGACAAAAACCAGCCTCACCATAGTGATGGAAACAGAGACCTATGGAGTTGGTGAAGTTGTTGTTACAGCATTGGGTTTCAAACGCGAAGAAAAAGCTTTGGGATATGCAGTCCAGAAAGTATCGGGCAGTGGTTTGCAAACGGTTAAGGGAATAGATATTGGTACTTCTTTAACAGGTAAAGTGGCAGGTTTACTGGTAAAGAACAGTACTGAATTTGCATCAGAACCTGATGTTCAGATACGTGGCGAAAAACCACTCCTGGTAATCGACGGTGTACCTTATGGCAACATGAGCCTGCGCGATTTGCCATCGGATGATATCGAAAGCATTAGTGTGCTGAAAGGGGCAACAGCTTCGGCGCTTTACGGTTACCGTGGAGCAAGCGGGGCAATAATGGTTACAACCATAAAAGGAAATGCGAATAAAGGTTTGTCGGTATCTGTAAACAGTGGATCGATGTTTACTGCCGGCTTTTTGGCCATTCCCAAATTACAGTCTGTTTATGGTCGGGTTGTGAACTCGGCTACCAACACATATGTTCGTTCAGGCGATGGTTCCTGGGGGCCGCCTTTAGAGGGACAAGATGTTATTCAATGGGACCCGGTAACAAAAACGATGAAATCAATGCCTTACCTTCCAATAGGAAAAGATAATTTTAATAATTTTTTGGAGCAGGGTTATATTCTGAACAACAACATTAACGTGGTTCAACAAGGTGAATTTGGCAGTTTCCGTTCTTCTGTAACCTGGGTAAAAAATAAAGGACAGTACCCCAACTCTATGTTTGACAAAGTTACTTACAGCATTGGTGGGGACATGAAAGTTAACAAATTTACCTTATCGTCAAATTTCTCATATAACAAGCAAATCTCGCCCAATATTGGCTTTGGAGGTTATGCAGGATACGACCCGATGTATTCCATGTTAATTTGGGCAGGTCCTGATTGGGACATTCGTGACTATAAAGATTACTGGGTGGTGCCAAATGAAATTCAGAACAGCAGTTATACAGGTACCAACAATAATCCCTATTTTGACCGATATGAAAGGACACATAGCCTGAACAAAGACATTTTAAATGGCACACTTTCTTTGGATTATGATTTGACCCCATGGCTTAAAGCAACTGTTCGTACAGGTTTTGACTCATACAGCAATAAACAGGAAATACAAATTTCCAAAGGTTCATTCGTAAGTGCCGGTACTGCCACAATAATCGACAATGGCGTCCAGGTTTGGGGTGAATCTATGAAAGGATCGTACAATTTAGGGCTTGGCAGGGGTTATAGTTTAAACAGCGATTTCCTGCTTTCAGGAAACAAAAAAATCGGGGACTTCAATATAGATGGTTTTGCAGGTGGAACAATTTATTACCGCGAGGATGAAGGTATTGATTCAAGAACCCAGGGTGGACTTTCAATCCCGGCTTTCTACTCGCTCAAAGCTTCAATAAATCCTGCATCTGTGTCTTCCAGTGTATATAAGCAACAGGTTAATAGCGTGTATGGACGTCTCTCATTCTCATGGAAAAGTTTGGTGTATACCGAAGGTACCTTACGCAACGATTGGAGTTCTACTTTGCCCAAATCAACCCGTTCGTACCTTTATCCGTCGGTAGCAGCAAGTTTTGTTGTTTCTGAACTACTTCCAAAGATGGACTGGCTCTCGATGTGGAAACTTCGTGGTTCGTGGACGTCATCAAAAGGAATGGCAAATATCTATGACATCAACTCTGTATATTCTATTACCAATAGTGCATGGGGAAGTCTGAGCGCCGCATCTTTTCCATCCACCATAAGAGGCGCTGACGTACGCCCCGCATCTGCTTCTACTTTCGAAGTAGGTACTGCCCTGAACTTATATAAAAACAGGGCTTCCGTAGATGTATCATATTATACCAAAAGGAATTACGACAACATAATAAAAGCATCTATTAGTCCTTCATCAGGTTATTCTTCTAATTATATTAATACTGAAGAAGAAATTACACGTAAGGGGCTTGAAGTTACAATCAATGGAACTCCGGTTAAATCGCACGACTGGAAATGGGATGTTTCGCTAAACTGGACCACTTATGCCAGATTCTACACGAAACTTGATCCGGTTTTCTTTACCGATAAGCCCTGGATAAAGGTGGGTGAAAGAGTAGACCATTATATCCTTCGCGATTACCAAAGAGATTCTGAGGGCAATATAATCCACAATAATGGACAACCCCTCTATTCTGCTTACGACTCTAAGTTTGGCTACTCTGATCCTGATTGGATTTGGGGGGCAAATTCAACCCTCAGCTATAAAAATTTGAGATTTAACATTTCTGTAGATGGACGTGTTGGCGGATTAGCTCAAACCACTACCGAAATGTATATGTGGCGCGCAGGTTCTCACCCAAATTCAGTTGTTCCTGAAAGATATTTGGATGCTACCCAACCTGGTACAAAAAATTACATTGGCAAAGGCGTGAAAGTCGTTTCGGGAACGGTTGCCTATGATACATATGGCAACATAACGAGCGATACTAGGGTATTTGCCCCAAACGATGTAGCTGTAACTTACAAAACGTATTTGGAAAATTTACACAAAGGTACTGCCTGGGGTGGTTCGCCATCTCCTCTTGATGCATATAGCACCACATTTTTCAAAATCAGGGAAATGTCTTTGACCTACGATTTGCCGAGAAGCATAACTACTAAATTTTACGCCAAAGGGGTTTCCGTTTCCGCAGTAGGGCAAAATGTATTGTTATGGGCCAAGCAGTTTAAGTATTCTGACCCTGATGGTGGTTCAGAAAATTTTAGCGACCCATCGCAACGTTACCTTGGTTTTAACCTGAAAGTTACTTTCTAATTCGAATAAAAAATAAACAGATGAAAAATAAAAATAAATACATAGGAATATGGGGCATCCTCATCTTTTCTTTGCTTCTGGGTTGCAGCCAGTTTGAGGAAATAAACACTAACCCCGATACTTCGACCCAGGTTAGCCCTTCAATGTTATGCACTGAAATATCATTGCGTATGTTTAAATCTGGCGGAGATGCGATGTCTTACATTTCCGGCAATGCATTGCCCAAATATGTTGGCTACGCCATCATGGCACAAAATGATGCCCAGTATAACAAAATTGGAAGCAGTGATTTTGGAGCCATGACCATATTACCAAACATTGACAAAATGTTGGAATATGCCCAGGGCAATGTAATGGAAGATTCTTACAAAGGTGTAGCCAGTTTTGCAAAAGCGTATACCTTTTACAATCTGACCATGTCAATGGGCGATGTACCTTATACGGAAGCAAACATGGGATTAGAAGGGATTTATCGGCCAAAATACGATACCCAGGAGGAAATCTTTAAAGGCATATTGGATGAACTCAAAGCCGCTGACCAATATTTTGCAAAAGGCATTGCTTTCACTGGTGATCCCACTCCTTACAATGGCGATCCGGTTAAATGGAGAAAGGCTACGAATGCTTTTGCATTAAAAGTTCTGATGACATTAAGTAAGAAAGCAGACGTGGCGTCATTGGGTGTTAAAACCCGCTTTTCTGAAATTGTGACAGCCGGTAATTTAATGGAACCGACAACGGGTTTTCTGGGCCTCAATTATTCAACCCAAAATAAGCATCCCTTGAATAGCACCAACGACATGTTTACTACCAAAACGGTAATCAGTTCGTTATTAATGAATAATCTGAAAAATCTAAATGACTATCGATTGTTTTATTATTCGGAGCCTGCTGGTGCAGAAATTTTGGGCGGAAAATTGCCTTCAGACACAGCAGCTTATGTGGGTGTTGATGTGTCAATGGATTATTCAACGATGAATGCTGACTACAATGCCAATAAATATTCGCTGCTTAACAAACGGTACGTAACTGAGGATGCCTGTGAACCACGAATGATTTTAACCTATGCTGAACAGCAACTTATTATAGCTGAAGCAAGAGTAATTGGGTGGATTACTACCGGAACAGCTCAAACTTATTACCAAGAGGGAGTAAAATCGGCCCTGGCTGCTGTAATGGCTACCAAAGCAAGTTATGCACATGGCAAAGCGATTGACCAGACTTATATTGACAGCTATTTTACCGGTGAAGCCGCATTTAAATCAACTACCGGCGACCAGTTAAAACAAATCTGGATGCAGCGTTATATTCTCAATTTTATGCAGATTGCTGAAAGCAGTTTTTATGAATACAGACGGACTGGCTATCCCGAGTTTCCGATTAATCCGGCTACAAGCCTGAACGAGAATAACAAAAACGGTATTCCCATGCGTTGGTTATATCCTTCGTCCGAAACAAATTACAACCGCGAAAATCTCATCGAAGCGTTGGATCGTCAGTACGATGGTTACGACGAGGTGAACAAACTAATGTGGTTATTAAAGTAAATTTAGTTTAGTTTTATATAAATTTTTAATTACTTAAGTGGGCTGTTGTGGATCATTCAAAACCCGCAATAGTCCACTTTTTTTTGTCCTGAAATTTAAAAATTCATAAAGAAAATGAAGATGAAAAAAATAGTCATTAAAATCTTTTCGGTTATTTTTCTCCTGAATCTGGTGTCGATTGTTAAAGCGCAATCCAAAAATTCAACAAATCAGACAGAAAGTTTTTTAACCAATGGCGTAATTGCTCACCGTGGCGCATGGAAAAAGGAAAATCTTCCTCAGAATTCCATTGCGTCGCTAAAGCAGGCCATTCAGATTGGAGCTGCCGGATCGGAATTCGATGTTCAGTTAACGGCTGATGGAGTTCTGGTGGTGAATCACGATCCGGATTATGCGGATATGAAAATTGAAAAAACGGATTTTGCAAGCCTCGAAAAAGTTCCGCTGAAAAACGGTGAAACCTTACCAACTCTCGAAAACTATTTGAAAACCGGAATGACCCAGCAAAAAACCAAACTGATTCTTGAACTCAAACCATCGACCGAAGGCAAGGACCGATCGATACTTTTGGCTCAAAACGCAGTTGAAAAAGTGAAGCAGATGCACGCGCAGGACTGGATCGTTTACATCAGTTTTGATTACGACATCGTGGAGAAAATACATCAACTGGACCAGTCGGCCAAAACGATGTATTTGGGCGGAAACAAGAGTCCTGAAGAATTGAAAGCCGATGGAATTTGGGGCGCAGATTATAACCAGAAGGTTTTCGAAAAGGAACCCAATTGGATTCGTGAAGCTCGTCAGAATAAAATTGCGACCAATGTGTGGACTGTTGACGATTTCGCAAAGATGGATTATTTTCTGTCGCAAGACATCGATTTTATAACCACCGACGAACCCGAAGTCCTCCTGAATAAAGTTTCAGGAAAAAATGTTCAGGGATGGAACCTTGTTTGGTCCGACGAATTTAATTATACAGGATTGCCCGATTCGGCCAAATGGAATTACGATACCCGTGGAAACAGTTACGGCTGGGGCAACAACGAGGCCGAATGGTATACTGTAGCCAGAAAGGAAAATACCTGGGTCGGTGACGGAACTTTGAAAATCATTGCAAGAAATGAACCCACATCAGGGAAAAAATATTCATCCGGAAGACTCACTACCAAGGGAAAAGGCGATTGGAAATACGGTAAAGTTGAGGTTCGTGCAAAACTTCCTTCAGGAAACGGAACATGGCCGGCAATTTGGATGCTGTCGTCGGATAACAAATATGGTGGATGGCCGGAAAGTGGCGAGATCGACATTATGGAACAGGTCGGCTCCAATCCCGATACAGTTTTGTCGACCGTTCACACCGGAAAATACAATCACATAAAAAAAACACAGCGCGGAAAACGAATGGGGTTGCCAACAGCAACAACCGATTTCCATGTTTATACACTGGAATGGGAAGAAAATGAACTGCGCAGCTTTGTTGACGGAAAGCTTTATTTTACTTTTGACAACGAGAAAACCGGGTTCGAAGCCTGGCCTTTCGATCAACCTTTTCACGTAATTCTGAATTTAGCCATTGGCGGCGGATTGGGTGGACAGCACGGAATCGACAACAGTTTATTTCCACACACACTCGAAATTGATTATGTCCGCGTTTACCAAAAATAGTTAGCGGTCGGTCGTAATCAGGAAAATTTGGCCTTCAGGAGAAATAAACATGAAAACAGATTTACGCTAATCTTGATTTTTATAATGCTCCGATTAACTGCCCTGGCGCAGGACGAGGGAAACTGCATGGGACAATACCGTCAGTAAAAACTGGCCGGAAGGTTTTGCGAAAACCGAAATTAAATCGAGCGCTGACGGAAGGATGCTGAATGCCGTTTTTTACAAAACTTCGCAAACAGCGCCACAACCGCTGGTCGTGTCGCTGCACACCTGGAGCGGCGACTATACGCAGGAAGATCCGCTGGCCAAAGAGATTCTGTTGCGCGACTGGAATTACATTCATCCCGATTTCAGAGGAGTAAACAACAAGCAGCAAAACTGAATAAAAGTTCAGTCCATTTTAAAAGTGAATTGGTAAGTGAGATAATTTGAAGAAAATTTTTGTAGTTTCAGAAAAATTTCACCTATGAACAAAATAAAATGTTTTAACCCAACCGTATTTTTGTGTCTTTTTGTTTTTGTCGGATCTTCTTTTGCACAAAAAAAACTGGAAACCCGGGTAAAAACCAGTTTGAATGCATTTTCGTTCAATAGACCCTTAATGGCCGGCGAAATGAACCTGGACGATTTGCTCGAATTTTGCGCAGCCAATAAGTTTGATGCCGTGGATATTACGGCTTATTATTTCCCCGGATATCCGAAAGTTCCGACTGACGAATATTTGTATTACATCAAACAGAAAGCCTTTAAGCTTGGTTTGGAAATTAGTGGAACAGGTGTGCGCAACGATTTTACCGATCCCGACCCTGAAAAGCGAAAGGAAAGTGTGCAACTGGTGAAAAACTGGATTCTGGCCGCCGAAAAATTTGGAGCTCCGGTTATCCGTGTTTTCTCCGGAACGGATGATCCGAAAGGAAAATCGCGTGAAGAAGTTGTGAATTACCTGGTTCAGGATCTGAAAGAATGTGCTGATTTTGGGAAAAAGCACGGAGTAGTGGTGGCCATCCAGAATCACAACGATTTTATCAAAACTGCCGATCAGGTTATCGAAATCATTCAGAAAGTCAATTCTGACTGGTTTGGTCTGATTCTGGACACCGGCAGTTTCAGAACCGATCCGTACAAGGAAATTGCGCAGACCATTCCGTATGCAGTAAACTGGCAATTGAAGGAAAACCTGTATGTAAACGGGGTAGAGCAGAAAACCGATTTGGATCGGTTGATGCAAATCATTCAACCTTCGGGCTATCGCGGATACCTGCCTATCGAAACTCTCGGTGAAGGCGATCCGCATGTTAAAGTTCCGGTTTTCCTGAAAGAAGTCAGGAAAGCGATGGAGAAAATACAGGAATAGTTTAAAATGAGTATCCGTTACTTTACCTAAAATGGAAAGTTTTCCTTCGTGCACAGACTGGCCTCGTCCGGAGAACCGAAAAACAAGAGAAGACGGCGTTAAAAAATCTTTTCTGTTTGAGCCGCAGGCGAGTTTAAAAGATTTTAGCCGTCGAGCGCTTGTTTTTCGAGCGAGGCGGACGCAGCCTTGACTTTTTTTGATTACTTTTTTGCGTTAAGACAAAAAAGTAATTAGGGTTTGGGGCAAAGCCCCATCTGTCGGAACAATTAGGAATTCAGCCGGATATTCATTAATTTAATAATTGAAAATTTACCTTCATTTCATTCATAGTCCTTGAAATTTGGCCGGTCATGTAAAGTTGTTTAAGATAATACCGTTGATCTGAAACAGAATAGGGAGCCATCGAGCTCCTTTTTTATTGGGTTAGGAAACTAAATATTTTCTCAGTGAAAATACCGGACGTATACATTAAACCTTTTTGAATGAGAAACATCCAATAGGCGGTTTTACAGAAACAATTAAGACATCGGAAAATAGAAAATTGAATCCATCTTAATTTTTTTTGCACAAGCGAGTGAATTAGTTTATTCGTTTTTTCTGGATTTGGAGGTTAATGTACCCGGTTAATAGCCGGGTATTTTTTTATCCGTGTCATATCCATCTAAAGCATGGTTTTATTACCTTTCTACAATTTTAAACCCTTTTTCGGTCGGGGTCGGGTGCACTATTCTATCCAAAAATCATTTACTTTGTTCAAATCTAAATCCAATTTATTCTGAACCATAAAGTGAAAAAACTACTTCACACGGAGAAAGAGCTTTTAAGAAAACTAAGAGAAGGAGATTCGTTTGCATTCGAAGTGCTTTTTTACAAGTACAGGAATAAAGTAAAAGGATTTGCCCTGAAAATGGTTCCGACCCAGGTTGATCCCGAGGAAATTGTTCAGGAAGTATTTGTAAAATTGTGGCTCAAAAAGGAGTTAGTCAATCCCGAAAAAGATTTTCAGTCTTTTCTTTTTTCAATTGCCAAAAATTTAATTCTTGATCACCTGAAGTCGGCTGTAAACCGGAAACTTTATTTCGTGGGTGAACATTTTCAGCACGATCTAATGACCGACGAAAGTCAGGAACTTACGCTGAATGATGAAAAGGAGGAAAAGCTGGAACAACTTATTGCTGAAATTCCGGAAAGGAGAAGAGAAATTTTCAGGCTAAGCCGTTTCGAAGGACTGAGCTACAAACAAATAGCCGAGAAACTCAACATCAGTGAAAACACGGTCGATAGCCAGATCAGAAACGCGCTCGCTTTTCTGCGAAAAGAATTCCAAAGGATAATGGTCCTGCTTTTTTTGTACCTCATAAATTAGTGTACAGCAGATTCCTTGTACTTCATTTTTTTGCTGATATTTTTTGTAAAGTTTTTCAAAAAGCCTTCACGGAAACTCACAACTGTATCGTAATATCTTAAACTGTATACTAAATGACTGAGGAAATCGTAACCATAGCGGATCGGTTTTTGGCCGAAGAAAAACTGACAACCCAGGAGATCACACAATTTAAACATTGGCTTACTGGTTCAGCGACACAAGCTGAAGTTGAAAGTTGGCTGTCAGATCATTGGGTCATGTCTCCTGAAATTGATTCAACAACTTTAATTGAAACTGTCTTTCAGCAAATTCAGGAACATGAAAAGTTGAACCGGAAGAAAACCGGAATTTCCATATCCGGAATACTGAAAGTGTACCAGAAGATTGCCGCATTTTTATTAATTCCGATATTGGGTTTGGGAATTTGGTATGCAATAACTCAATACCAGGATGCGGCAAAATATACAGAAACTATTGCTCCACGCGGGCAGAAGTCACAAATTGTGCTTTCCGACGGAACGAAAGTCTGGCTGAATTCGGACACGAAAATTAAGTATCCCGGAGTTTTCAGTAAAAATCATCGTGATATCTATTTGGAAGGTGAGGCATTTTTTGAGGTGGCGAAAAATGAACATCAACCATTTGTGGTGCATACTTCAGGAGTGAAAGTGAAAGTATTGGGTACAAAGTTTAATGTTAGAGCATATTCTGATGAAAATCAGATCGAAACATCATTGTTCGAAGGGAAAATAGATCTAATGTACAGCCGGGCAAAATCTTCAGGAGAAATCGAGAAGTTTATCAAGCCAGGTGAATCTTTTGTCTATTCAAAGACCGATCATCAGCTTGCCGCGAAGCGGTTTCCCGGTGAAGAAATTAATGGCTGGAAAAAGAACCAGCTTATTTTTAAGGACGACACATTCGACAACCTGGTGCGGAAAGTGGAGCGCTGGTACGATGTAAAAGTGGTTTACGATGAAGCACAATTTAATGACAGGAGGCTGACCGTAGAGCTTTATGAAGGCGAACGTTTGGAACGGTTAATGGATGTTATCAGCTTGGCTTTGTCGGTTGATTATAAATACGAAAAAGGAGAAATCATAGTAACGCCAAAAAACTGATATAAAGAGACGTTGGTATTCGTTTCGTATAGTTGAAATTCCGTGATATTCATTTTTAATAATCGTATAATCAATTTGTAATATTAATAAGTGAGCTTTGTAGCAACATTTAATTTTAAATTATCATAATGACTATGTCAATCTTCGCCTGATTTTGCTGATTTTATCAGTGGCATTGATTTAAAAAACTTATTGAAGGAAACTAACCATACCTCCCAACCAACACCGAGAAAATAAATAAAGAGCGATAATTGGTCGAAGAATTACCGCTCTTTCAAATGCCAAACCATAGTTTAACACGTAACACTTCAAATTTATGCAAAAAAACAGAACAAGTTTGTACTGGGAATCTTTTTTCCCTTTGCGAAAGTATTTGCGGATTATGAAACTAACTCTCATTTTAATTCACTTAGGACTAATGAGTTTTGCTTCAGTTACTTATTCACAGGCAACCAGGTTGACTTTTGAATCAAAGAATGCCACCATTGAAGATGTATTTAAGCAAATTGAATCCATTTCGGATTTTAAATTTGCTTACAACAGTACTAAACTGGATGTTGATAAAAAAATATCAATTAAGGTAGATAATCAGCCTATTAATGTTGTTTTAGACAAGATTCTGGGTTCCGCACACTTCAATTATCAGATCGTTGACCGGTACATCATTATTACCGACGAAAAAAGTACAACCTCTTTTAAGCAGGAAGCTCAGCAACTGCCAAAGAAAGTTACCGGAAAAGTTACCGACTTCTCAGGCTCCCCGATTCCGGGGGTTTCAGTTGCAATAAAAGGCACCGGTAATGGAAGTATTACGGATAGAGATGGAAACTATTCCATCTCAAATGTTCCGGAAAATGCAACGCTTCAGTTTTCGTTCGTGGGGATGAAGAGCCAGGAAATACTAATAGCTGGACGGACCCTGGTTAATGTAACGATGGCAGATGAAACTATCGGGGTTGATGAAGTGGTAGTTGTCGGTTATGGTGTTCAAAAGAAAGTAAACCTAACTGGCGCAGTAAGTCAAATCAGTTCAGAAGACTTGAAGGACCGTCCTGTTTCAAATATGAGTCAAATTCTGCAAGGGTCAATTCCGAACCTCAATGTTACCTTCTCTACCGGACAACCTGGTGCAGGGGGTAGTTTGAATGTGAGGGGAACAACTTCAATCAATGGTGGGGGCCCTCTGGTTTTGATTGATGGAGTTCCGGGTGACATTAACCGAATAAATCCTTACGATGTCGAGTCTGTCACAGTACTTAAAGATGCCGCTGCTTCAGCAATTTACGGGGCACGTGGTGCATTTGGTGTTGTTCTGGTAACAACGAAAAATGCAAAGGAAGGTAAGATGACAATTTCTTACAATACCAACTTCGGATGGGCTTCTCCAACTGTAAGCACCGACTTTCTAACCAACGGTTATGAATCGGTTAAGCTTAATGATGAAGCTTTTCTTCGCTCAACAGGGAACACTTATACTCGCTATTCAGAAGAGGATTATGCCGAACTGGAGGCGCGTCGTTACGATAAGACGGAAAATCCTGATCGACCCTGGATAGTTGTAAAAAATGTAAAAGGGAAAGACATTTATAACTACTATGGCAATTATGACTGGTGGAATGCAGTGTTCTCAGATGTGCAGGCAAGTCAGCAACACAATGTGAATGTTTCAGGGGGAAATACTAAAATAAATTATCTTTTATCAGGATCATATTATGAAAAGGATGGTATTATGAAAATTAATCCTGACAAATTTGATTCCTATACTTTCAGAAGTAAAATAAATGCTCAGATACTTCCCTGGTTGAAAATAAGCAACAATACCCAATATTATAATTCGGGTTACAAATACCAGGGAAAAGAAGGTGGCGGAAATCCAAACTTTGTAAGCGTAACAGTACATGCCCTTCCGGCTTATGCTCCGGTAAATCCTGATGGATCTCCAACTTACAATACGTTAAAAAACAACTATTCAATTGGCGACGGAATTTATGCCTTATTGTTGGATGGTAAAGCCGGAGGTAAAAATACAACTCACGAAGTTGTAACAACTTCATCAATGGTTATTGATGTAAACAAGAATCTTAAAATCATGGGCGACTATTCGTTTACCCTTTATCTTACCGACAATTGGTATCGTTCAACAGTAACGAAATATTCCGTTCAGCCAGGGATTATGCAGGAAGTTCCTAATTTCAACTCCGATCAGTTGAAACAAACCCGCATACTGAAACCTATGAAAGTTGCGAACCTTTACGCCAATTACAACCAGGATTTCGGCAAACATCATATTGCAGGTACTACCGGTGTAAATTACGAATACACAAACTACAGCAGGCTTTATGGGGCAAGGAAAAACCTGCTGAGTGAAACCCTGAATGATTTAAATTTAGGTACAGGTGATCAGGAAACCGGAGGCGGTGCCTATGAATATACTCTTTTCGGTGCTTTTTTTCGAGGGAACTATGACTATGCCGGAAAATATCTTTTTGAGGTTAATGGTCGGTATGATGGTACTTCCAGATTTGGTGAAGGCCAGCGGTTTGGTTTCTTTCCCTCAATTTCCTTTGGTTACCGAATCAGCGAGGAGTCATTTTTCGAACCAATAAAAGAAGTTATAAACAACCTGAAATTTAGGTATTCTTATGGTACATTGGGCAATCAGTTGCCTTCAAGCACAAGCTCGGGCAATTTTTATCCATATATTTCACTGATGCCAACCACCCTGTCGTCATGGATTTCAAATAGCCAGAAAATACAATATGTGAGTAATCCCAGGCCTATTTCTCCGGAGTTAACCTGGGAAAGATCAAAGACGTCAAACATTGGATTAGATGCTGATTTTCTAAAAAGCAGACTTACTCTTTCGGTTGATGCATATATCCGAAAAACAATTGACATGCTTGTTCCCGGAAAAGTACTGCCTGCTGTTTTTGGAGCAACAGTTCCAACTGAAAATGCCGGAGATTTGGAAACAAAAGGTTTTGAAATTTCGCTGGCATGGCGTGATGAATTTAATCTTAGACAAAAGCCCTTTAGTTATAATATTTCGATAGGTGTTTCAGATTATACCTCAACAATCACAAAATACGATAATCCAACAAATTTATTAAGCAATTATTATGTAGGTGAGAAACTTGGCGAGATATGGGGATACTCGTTAGATGGTTTCTTTAAAACAGATGAAGAAGCTCAAAATTTTACGATTGATCAAAGTTTAGTAAACAGGCAACGAATAAATTCACCTGGGATTTGGAGTAAATTACAGGCAGGAGATATCAAATTTATTGATTTGGATGGGGATAAAAAGATTACTCCGGGGAAAAACACTTTAGACGATCCGGGAGACCGTAGAATTATTGGAAATAAAACTCCCAGGTATCGCTTTGGTGTAAATATCGGATTTAACTGGAACAATTTCGATTTCTCTACCCTTGTCCAGGGGATTGGCCACCGCGACTGGTATCCGGGTAATAATGCCGATAAATTCTGGGGGCCTTATTCTCGTCCATACTATTCATTCATTCCGCGCAATTTTGAAAAAGATGTGTGGACACCTGAAAACCCAGATGCATATTTTCCTGTTCTCAGAGGATACACTGCATTAAACTCAAGTAACGATTTATACAATGCCAATGACAGGTATTTGCAAAATGCGGGTTATATCAGGCTAAAAAACCTGGTTGTAGGTTATACTTTACCTCAAAAATGGACCAGTAGGATCAACATCGAGAAATTAAGAGTTTATCTGAGTGGCGAAAATTTGGGTTATTATACTCCAATGAGAACCAAGTATATAGATCCGGAACAACTTGATGGAGATGGAACAAATGGAAGGACTTATCCAATGTCGAAAACTCTTTCATTTGGTGTCGATCTTTCCTTCTGATTTTATGATGTAACAATTCAAATGATTTTTTATATGAAAAAGAAATATAGCATATTCGGATTATTATTGGGGTTAGTGTTTCTTGGTTCGTGCGATTTGAACAACCTTCCATTAGATTCAATTTCACCAAACACTTTTTTTAATACCGAAAACGACCTGAGATTATATACCAATTCGTTTTATAACATGCTGCCAAGTGCTGAAGGCGTTTATAATGAAAAGATTGATAATATTGTTTCAAGCGACTTGGCTGATGAACTGAGAGGTACCAGGATCGTCCCGACATCAGGTGGAGGCTGGTCATGGTCAGACTTGCGAAATATTAATTATTTTTTATTAAATTCAGGAAAATGCCCTGATATAAAAGCTGTTGCTAAATATAACGGTGTTGCCAAATTTTTCAGGGCCTATTTCTACTTTAGCATGGTTGAACGGTTTGGCGACGTGCCCTGGTATTCACAACCTATCGAACCCAACGATGAAGCGATGCTTACACAGGCACGTGATCCTAGAGTTCTGGTAATGGATTCTGTTCTGGCTGACATTAATTATGCAATTTCCAAACTCCCTGCCGAAAAGAAAGTTAACGAAATCACGAAATGGACAGCCTTGGCACTTAAAGCCAGAATTTGCTTATTTGAAGGTACGTTCAGAAAATATCACACAGAATTTAGTTTGCCCAATCCTGATAAGTTCTTGGATGAAGCAATTGCTGCTTCTGACGAGTTAATGAAAACCGGGCCATATAAAATTTACATGGAGAATCCTGAAACAGCTTATCTAAAGCTATTTTCAGCTATGGATGCAAATCCTGATGAGATTATTCTTGCGCGTGATTTTAGTGATGCACTACAAGTGTATCATAATCTGAACTATTACACAATGACTGCATCTTATGGTCGTCCCGGACTTGAAAAGAATTTGGTGAACAGTTACCTGATGAAAGATGGAACCAGGTTTACAGATATTCCTGGCTATGATAAGATTGAATTTTATGATGAAACAAAAAACCGTGATCCACGGCTTTCCCAAACAATACGCACTCCAGGCTATACAAGGATAGGAGAAACAACTACCCTTGTTCAGGAGTTTGGTGCAACCGTAACCGGATACCAGCTTATTAAATTTGTTACTGAAAGAAAGTGGGATACTTATGGCAAATCAGCCAACGATATGCCCATTTTCAGATATGCCGAGGTATTGTTGAATTTTGCAGAAGCAAAAGCAGAGCGCGGAACGCTTACTCAAGCTGACCTGGACCGCTCAGTTAAGTTGATCCGCGATCGGGTCGCAATGCCGAATATAAATCTTGCTCAAGCCAATAGCAATCCAGATCCATATCAGGCCGAAATGAATACTCAGGTTAAAGGTGACAATAAAGGAGTTATTCTCGAAATTCGGCGCGAACGAAGGATTGAACTTGTAATGGAAAGCTTCAGATGGAATGATATTATGCGATGGAAAGAAGGATCAATACTGACAAAGCAATTTAAAGGAATGTACTTTCCCGGCTTGGGCAGCTTCGACTTGGATCAGGATGGAAAGATCGATGTTGTAATTTATGAAGGGACGAAGCCGTCAACTACCAATGTTCAGCTTTTGAAATTAAATGGCGACATTACCCTTGAAAATGGAAATCAAGGGGGGAATATATTAATTAATTCAAATATTACTAAAAAGTTTGATGAGAATAAGGACTACTTGTACCCGATTCCAATCAGCGAGAGACTCTTAAACCCAAATCTGACTCAAAATCCCGGGTGGGACGATGGTCTTTAAAATGAAAATTGAGCCGGTTTATTTAACCGGCTCAATTTCGTAAGTTTAAATTTGATCGGGACAGCCTTAGTCATTGAATTATGTATTAGGCAGATATTAGTTCTTGTTTAAAATTGAATTTATTAATTGGTAATTATAACGAGAACATTTGTGATTCATTATTTTTCGATCAGAGTTATTCCATTTCGTTAAAAAAGAATTTTCCCATGAGATATAATCTTATTGTATTGTTAATTTGCGTAACTACATTTATTTTCCCGAACGTTGGCTGTACATCTGAGGGTATAGATGATCCGGATTATGGAGATACATTAAAAATATTGACCTATAATGTCCGTAATTGCAAAGGACTTGATAATGTTACGGATTATAATAGAGTTGGAGGTATTATAAGCCGGATAGATGCTGACTTTGTTGCACTACAGGAACTTGATAGTGCAACTGAGCGCAGTAACAAGATTGTAGTTTTAAATGAGCTAGCTGCTCAAACCGCAATGTTTCCTACATATCGGGGGTCAATCAGCTACCAGGGTGGTAAATATGGTATTGGTATTCTGACCAAGGTCAAACCAATAAAAACTGAGGCTGTTCCTTTACCTGGGGAAGAAGAAAAACGTAGTTTACTGATTCTTGAAATGGAGAAATATGTGATTTGTTGTACCCATTTTTCGCTTACCCGAGCTGATCGTATTGCCTCTACTGACATTATAGCCAACGCGGTAAAAAAATATTCAAAACCTGTTTTTCTGGCTGGTGACTTGAATACCGAAATAGGTTCAACTGAAATGAAAAACCTGTTAAAAGACTGGTTAATCATTAATAATCCGTCGCAACCCACTATTCCGGCCAATGTTCCTAAGAAGTGTATCGATTTTGTGTTGGTAAAGAAAAACCCGAATTATAAAGTGAAAATTGTACAGAGTGTTGTCGGAAATGAACCTGTTGCTTCCGATCATTTGCCTGTTTGGGTGAAGGTCGTTGTGAATAAATAGTTGATAGACTCAATTGTGTATCGGACAATTCCAATAACCCCTCGCTACCGCTAACGCTCAAACAAAGGGGTAGAGCGGTTCCTTTTTATTCCCATTGCACCTGCTCCCTGCTCTTCGGGATATGTAAAAACATGCAGCCGCTAGTGCCAATTTGCAATTGGCACTTTTTAACCAGGGATTTTCAATCCCGTACTTTATCGATGAATATAAGCTTTAATTTACTCCCTTTGCCATTGCTGGCAAAGGGAGCTTTCTTTTCAAATCACTCCATCTAACACGCCAATTCGTTGTCACCAATCGTCACTTGTTCATAATTTTGTTCATAAATAATCAATGTTACATATAAATTTATCAGTTGTTTTGTCAGAACTTGTATATGTAAATCAGTTAGTCGCCCGACAAGCATAGAAGGAAGTCGGGCAAAGATAAAAGCTTAGCTGACAGAGATATAAGGTCATCTGACAAACATAGCAGCTTATTCGCAGAAACAGTTAGTCGCCCGACAAGCATAGAAGGAAGTCGGGCAAAGATAAAAGCTTAGCTGACAGAGATAGAGTTGTGTTAAGGTTGAAATGTTGATCGTCATGCTGAATTTATTTCAGCATCTCCCATGAACAACAGATTCCGAAACAAATTCGGAATGACTTTCCGTCATTAGTTACCTGACACAACACTAGTTGTTTATATGGCAAAGCGTGGGGTAAATTTACAGAGCGGAAAACGTTGCTGGCGAACATAGAAACTTAAGCGACAAAATTGTAAGACCGGAATTGTCCTTGAAACGTTTACCGCGATTCCACGAAAGTTCGTGATCAGTTTCGCATCGTGAAAAATCATGGTTACCCGTTTTGCGGGCTGAAACTTTTTCATTTTTCAGTAAAAACTTTGTCTTCATCCGATTATATGCGATATTCGTATGAACTTCTGAATTAAGTAATAAGAAGTATTTATGTCGCATTTTAAATTTACTCACCCCAAGCCCGCGGTGCTCGCTTTGCCCCTCTCTACATGTAGAGAGGGGGGACGTCCGCTAGCGGACGTGGGGTGAGTCAAAGAAAATAATACGACATTTAATTGTTTCACTCACTTAATTTATAACGACAAACAAATGAAAACTACAATCATTCGTATTCTTATTGTATTCCTGGCAATCACCCTTTTAACTGGCTGCAGCAAAGCTGGAACCTCGCAGAATCCACCAACAAACACGGGTGCTTTTGCAAAAGGCGCCGATATTAGCTGGCTTCCACAAATGGAAGCTACCGGATATAAATTCTACAACAGCAATGGTGTTGAGGAAGATTGTATGAAAATTTTGAAAGATCTTGGAATCAATTCCATCCGGTTGCGAACATTTGTAAATCCGTCAGACGACAAGGCCAGCGGTCATTGCAGCAAAGATGAAACTGTAGCGATGGCTGTGCGGGCAAAAAACATGGGAATGCGCGTGATGATCGATTTCCATTACAGCGACAGTTGGGCCGATCCGGGAAAGCAAAAGAAACCGGCTGCCTGGGAAGGTCACGATTTCCCAACTTTGCTCAACGATTTGTATGCGTACACTTTTGATGTGATGACAGCTTTAAAAACTGTAGGTATCACTCCGGAATGGGTTCAGGTTGGAAACGAAATTCCCGGAGGAATGATTTATCCGGAAGGGAGTACCGATAACTGGCCGCAATTGGTTCAGCTCATAAACAAAGGCTACGACGCGATTAAGGCTGTAAGTCCCGAATCAAAAGTTATTCTGCATGTTGACCAGGGAAACAACAACGATCGTTTCCGTTGGTGGTTTGACGCAGCAAAGGCAAACGGTGCAAAATACGATGTAATTGGTTTATCTTATTATCCTTACTGGCTCGAAGGAAATCCGGACTACACACTGTCGATCAATGATTTGGCAGCCAATTTAAAAGATATGGCTTCGCGTTATGGAAAAGAAGTAATGGTGGTTGAAGTAGGTGGAGAAGATAACAAGGTTCAGAACACCTACGATATGTTGGTTGCCGTTCAGCAAAAAGTAAAAGAAGTGCCTGAAGGAAAAGGACTAGGTGTATTTTACTGGGAACCTGAAGGAGCGCGCTCTTGGAGTCATTATGCGTTAAGCGCCTGGGGCGTCGATGGGAAACCCACGAAAGCGTTGGATGCTTTTTTAGAAGAATAGATCTTATTGCAGGAAGGAAATACACCCCCTTGGGGTTGGCGATTGTTAATTAAATGATTCTCTATAAGCTTATCAGCCCTTCGGGCTTAATAAAATAGGGCGAGACATTGAAATTCAGAAGAATCAATAAGAAGAATAAATCCTGAAGGAATTTCAGGATTTTAGCATTGGAGCAATGACGATAGCGATACAACCCTGAAGGGCAATGTCATGAAGTTAAGCTCAAAGTGCTTGAATTTGAATAACCCCCGCTGTAAACCGGAGGGAGAAAATACCCGGAATTCAAGAACCCTGTTAAGGGTTCAACCCTTATTCCGGGATCTCCAGAATAATTTCGTCCAGTCCGCGCTTCGGAACATGGTGAACCTGGTTTTCGTCGCGCCAGTATTTGAAATCGCCTTCCGAAATTTCTTCCAGAACTACGGTTTCTTTTGGTTTTCCGAGAGCGATTACATAAAGAATTTCGTATTGTTCGGTCAATTGAAGAATTTCGCGAAGCTTGTTGCGGTTAACCGAATGAATAATGCAACCGCCATAACCGGCTTCAGTGGCGCCAAGCAAAATACTTTGAATAGCAATTCCATCGTCGCAGAAATAATTGCCCGCAATCAGCGAGTCACTCAGCACAACAATGTATGCCGAAGGTCGTTCGCCTTCTTCAGGTCCGTGCCACCACGAAAAATATCCGGCCCAGGTCAGGAGCTCGAAGATCTTTGCATTCAACACATCATTGTTGCTCAACACATATTTTAGCGTTTGGGCATTGCGGGCCGAAGCTGAGTTCCGTGCGAGGTCGATCCATTCGCGCAAGTATTCTTTGCTTATTTTTTCTGATTGATAGAAACGGCGGTAACTACGGTTTTTCAGAATAAGGTCTTTTAGCATGTCGTTCAGATTTTAATTTCAGGATAAAAATAGAGAAAAACAGGGGAATGATGAATGTTTAATCTCATTTCTATTCAAAATCACCTCTTTTCAATCTCCTGAAATAATTTGTGGCAGCCCGTTTTACATGCGGAGCCAGTAACAGCGAGGAAACAACAGTAGGGAAAGCCATCAGAGCAAAAGCCAGATCGATGAGTGAAATAACCACGCCAAGCTGAGTAGTTGCTGCCAGTACAATCGATCCGGCGAAAAAGTAATTGTAATATTTGCCATACTTTGCACTGGTGATAAAGCTGAGACATTTCACGCCATAATACGGGTAAGCAAACATGGTTGACAGCGAAAAGAAAAGTACGCAAACCAATAGAATATATTTTCCAAACACAGGAATTGTCGATTCGAATGCCAAAGTTGTCATGGTTACACCGTCCACTGATGGGTTATTCCATACACCGGTAATAATTAAAACCAGGGCTGTCATGGTACATACGATCATCGTATCGATAATCGGGCCCAGCATGGCGATCATTCCCTCGCGGATGGGTTCGCTGGTTTTGGCTGCACCGTGCGCCATCGAAGCGGTTCCCAATCCGGCTTCATTCGAAAACGACGCCCGTCTGACACCGGTGATAATCACGGCACCGACGGCTCCTCCCATAACAGACTTGCCGGTGAAGGCATCAACAAAGATTAATTTCAGCGATGGAATGATCTGGTCAACATGCGATAGAATAATGAAAATAACGGTCACTGAATAAAGAATAACCATGATTGGAACCACGCGTCCGGTTACATTTCCAATGCGTTTCACTCCGCCAAAAATCACAATTCCGACGATCGCTGCCAGCATAATTCCGATGTATAAATTGATCGAATCCGGTACAACTGAAACGTTGGGAATCACCAGCACCTCTTTCAGGATTTGTGTAAGCTGATTGGCCTGGAACATGGGCGAAACACCGATCATTCCGGCTACGGCAAAGAACACGGCCACTGGTTTCCACTTCTTGCCCAGTCCTTCTGTAATGAAATACATGGGACCGCCCTGTATTTCGCCGTTGCTGTCTTTTCCGCGAAACATTACAGCCAGTGAGCATTCGAAGAATTTGGTACTCACACCCAGAAGCGCCGAAATCCACATCCAGAACATGGCTCCGGGGCCGCCGGTAGCAATGGCAACCGCCACGCCGCTGATGTTTCCCATGCCGATGGTTCCGGCCAGAGCGGTTGAAAGCGCCTGATAATGTTTAAGCTGTCCGGGCTCATCCGGGTTGTCGTATTTGCCGGTTAGGATTTTTAGTGCATGACCAATATAACGCAATGGCGCCAGCCGCGAATAAACCAGGAAGAAAAATCCGCCACCCAATAAGAGAATCAGGATGGGTGCGCCCCAAATCAGGTTGGCAGCGTCGATGATGAATTGTCCGATGGCGTGTGTCATGAAAGTAAAGAAAGCTGATTCCACTGAGAAAACAAATATTAAAAGATGTTTCTTTTGACTAAATATCTCGGTCGGGAAATAAGTAATTAAACCAATATCATGTAGTATTTTTTTCTTTCACTTCCTGAATGTATTTGTTTACTCCGCTGTTTTCAGGAGCATTTATAACCGTTTTCTTCCCGTTTTCGGGTGTCAAGGTGTTCTCTCCCGATTAATGACCGATCATAGAAGGACGCATGTCGGCGCCGGTTGATAACCTTGGCCGTACCCTGTTATCAAACTTCGCTTTTGGTCAGTTAACCGTCGGAGCAATTACCTGCCTGTACAGGCTGAATTTAACATTCTCCGAATTTTTGTTTTATTTAACATTGTTTAACAGTTACAGTGGCGTTTTTTTAATTAAATAGTCCGAAATTAGTATAGAAATTTTTTTGATCAACTAACTAAATTCCACTCAAATGTCAATCTTAATCAAGCCCGTAGCACGCAAGAACCCACAGGATCGTGAAGCGCCAGCCAAGTTTTATCCGGCAGTTTCCAGCCGTGGAACCATCGACATCGACGGTTTAACCGAACAAATCTGCATGATTTCCTCACTCAGCCGCGGCGATGTTTATTCGTCGACTCTTTCGTTGCTCGACATTATTCCGCGTGAATTGCTCGACGGCAAAATTGTAAAACTAGGCAAGCTCGGCAGTTTCTCGCTGAATCTTGACTCGGAAAGCTCCGACATAGAATCGGGAGTAACAGCCGACAAAGTCAAGTCAGTTCACATTGTTTTCCGTCCTAGCGGGGAACTAAAGAGCAGTTTAGAGCATTTTTCGATCCGAACCTCGTAAGTCACTAAAAAGGAAATCCGACCGCTTTTTGCAGCCGGATTTTTTTTGTTTTTCAATTTCCCTTTTCGCCCTTTCTGGTGCCTCCATTTTTGCCTTCCAAACCATCTTTTTAGTTAAACATAAAGGTCGTTGGAGATATACGTATAACTCAGTTGACTTATACGTATATCTCGATTGAGTTATACGTATATCTCTTCGCAGTTATACGTATATCTTTTTTGAGTTTTACGCGAGTGTGTGATTGCTTATAAGTATAGCACGTAATGCTCTCTTTATTAATAAATTGATTTATATTGTATTTTTGATAAACAGATTCATAATACAAAGGTCTTTTTTACGTTTTCGAGCAGACAAAAGCGACCGTAAATTCCTCACTAAAAGCAGTTGTTTATCATACTGGAATGATTAAATTAGCATGCACCAAAAACAACAACGTGACGCCACCCAAAGACAATCCGTGCTCAAAACTGGTTTCTTCATTACATCAGGAATTTGCAAGCCGGATAAAGCAAACAAAATTTACATGGAATTATTGCGATGTTACTTCGCAAAGATTACCAATTCTTTGGCTGATATGTTCGGTGACACAACGCCACAGGTGTTGTTACCCACTCCAATTGGGGTGCATAACAACACCAAAAAAACGCTAAGAGAAAAATAACAACTATAGTGGACGCACAGGAGTTAGGCTTTATTAAAAGAAAAGCATGAGCAACAAAGAAGACAAACATATATTCATCGAGACAACGCTTGACAATTGGTCTGACATCTTCAAACTAAATGAGAGGTTTCTATCGAAATTTATCTATAGAGGACAAGCAGATGAGAAATGGGGATTGTCAACTTCTCTTGAAAGACAAATGAATAAATTATATCCTTATCTAATTGATAAATCAGTAATTTCTGATCAAGAAAGAGAAATGATTAGAGATTTTCAATGGAAATATCCTCTTTATTCAAATAAAACTCCAGACTCTAATGATTTTGTTGAATGGCTAACAATAATGCAGCATTATGGTAGTGCAACTAGACTATTAGATTTTTCTTTTTCTGTATTTGTTGCAATGTACATGGCTGTATTTAATAATGGAGATAGTGGAGCTGTTTGGGCAATTAATAAAATACCAATTAATTTTCAGGTATTTGATGAGTATCGCAAAAGAAATAATGTAAATGGTATTGGTCAAAACATACTTGATGCCTTCTCTCTCGAATTAGCAAATGATGCAATTGGTAAGAGCTTTGAAATTAAAATAGAAAAACAATTATTTATTATTAAGCCAAAACTCAGCAATGAAAGGTTGTCTAGGCAACAAGGATTGTTTTTAATGCCATCAGACATTAAATGTACATTTTTTGAGTGTATGAAAACATATCTAAATAAAACAGACCCTATTTCTGTAAATTTCACTGACTTGATTAATTACAGTCATGGAGCAAAATACAAACAAGAAGACATATCAATAATAAAAATTGTAATTCCTAAAGAGAATAATTATCTGATAACAAAATATCTTCGAGCAATGAATTTAACAGCAGAAGTTTTGTTCCCAGGTCTAGAGGGACTTGCAAAATCGATGAATTTTGGAAGGTCAAGTATTGGACAAAAAGATGAATAACAAAGCCTAATAAATTGCAAATTGCATTGCAGGTGCATTGCGGTGCGTTGTCTCCGCTCCTTTCTTGACCGTCTTTGTCCTGCGGACACTGACGCTCTCCGAAATCCGCAACGACAAGATTTACCAACCGTTACCTGCAAGGCTGAATTGGGAAGGACAAATTAGAAACGAAAAAAAATATTATTAAAAAATCAAAAAATTAGAATTATGAAGCGAGGGTATTTTATAAGCGTTCTTCTGTTGATCTCTGGTTATATTTTCGCCCAACCGACATTTAATTTTGGAGTAAAAGCAGGGATTAATAGTTCGAAAATTACAGAAAGTTCAATTGAGTTTTCTTCTGAACCAATTATTAAAATGCATGTTGGTGCTTATGCCCGTTATGGAGGGTTTATGTTTATTCAACCAGAGGCATATTTTAGCGCCAAGGGAAGTAAAATGCCTTCTCGTGACGGAACGGATACAAAATTTAATTTGAATGACGTTGATATTCCCGTTTTGCTTGGAATAAGGTTGATTAATAAGAAAAACATAAAACTACGCTTATTGACGGGACCTGTATTTTGTTCTATTGTTTCCAAAAGTATTGACTATGAAGTTAGGTTATACTCTCCTTTTGGTATAGAAAATTTCAAAGATAGTTATATGGGATATCAGTATGGTGCAAGTGTTGAATTTGGGAAACTAAGCCTTGATGCTCGGATGGAAAATGGGATTGATAAAGTGTATGAACCCAGCGGAGCAAGCTACAGGACAAGTGGTTTTTTAAATTCAAAAGACAACACTTTCATGCTGACATTCGGGTATAGATTTCTATAAATTAAGTAATAAAGTCGGGGTAGATACATTAGTCTATTCTGACCAGAATGATTTTAAAGAGGCTATCAACTGACATTACAACAACGGACAAGTTAAATATAACTATCATTAAAAGTTATGAAATAAAAAATAATCTTGCATCGGAAAACAAATAACAGCAGGTAACATTTTGCAAATTGCATTGCGGGTGCAGTGGTGTTCGTTGTCTCTGCTCCTTTCTTGACCGTTATCCCGAGTACTCGGGACTGACGCTCCTCGAAATCCGCAACGACAACATGTACCAACCGTTAGCAGTTATTGTAAAAAATTAATTGATAAACACCTGGTAATTGTACCTAAAAACAATTTTAGTAAAATGAAATTAAAACCTATTTTATTGTCGATCATCATATTACTTACACTGACGGGGTGTTATCAAAAGTTTCTCAATTTTGTGTATAACGATAGAGAAATTGAAATAGTTCGAATAGATGGGAAATATCCTAAAATTGAGATATTTGATTTAAGACAACAAATTTCGGAGCAGGAGATTAACAGACCTGGTCCGTTTGCTATGCCAGGATGGAAAGCTATGGCTTATCCAAAAATGACGGAAGAACACAAAAATGAAATTACAACAGGAATAAACAGGCAATTTACAAATGAGGGAGGGAATTATAAAGTAACCTGTATCCTTCGAAATTCGATGCAAAAAATTTCTGTTCGCTTCTTCGATTGCAACCTTCTAGTTACTGTCGACTTAGAAGTTTTTTTATATGACGATAAAGATAAATTAATTGACTCGTATAGAACAATTGAATATTTAGAATATAAATCAGGGTCGATGTTAAAAAATGATATTGATTTACTTTACAATAAAGTTTTAAGAAATGCAGTGCATATTTGCTTTATTAACTTAAAAAAAATAGGTAGCATTAAGAATAAAGACGAGTATTACAGAAATAGCAACATGATTAAGCATAGTAAATCAGATAAATGATTTTAGATTATACTATTGTAAGGACAAAAGCAACTGCTAACACAGTGCCATATTGTATAACGGGGTTGGGTGGTTTGCAGGCTGCGGTTCTCACTCGAGCATCTTCGTCCTATAGGACACTGATGCTCTTCGAAACCCACTCCGAAACTCACACCAATCCGTTAAAATAAAAAATCAGGTAAAGCCCGACCTCAGTCTCGCCTTACCTGATTTTCATTAAATGACTGTTGATGGTTTATTTCTTCATTTCGTTGGTAAACGAATACGGGAAATCGCTGTCGGCAATTCCTCTTTTTTCATTGGGCGTTGCACCCATTTTAAAGTCCAGAACAGCGCCTTTCATTAGGTCGGTGTGGTTCAGGAAATTTTTATCGTATTCTTTTCCATTCATTTTCAGGTCCTGAATGTACAGGTTTTTATCGCTGTTTTCGGGAGCATTGATCACCACTTCTTTGCCGTTTTCAAGTTTCAGTGTGATTTTTTTGAAGAGCGGTGCGCCCAAAACGTATTGGCCGCTTCCGGGAGTGACCGGGTAAAATCCCATGGCCGAGAAAACATACCAGGCCGAGGTTTGTCCGTTATCTTCGTCGCCACAGTAGCCATCCGGCGTGGGAAGGTAAAAGCGATCCATCACTTCGCGCACCCGTTCCTGGGTTTTCCAGGGCTGCCCGGCATAATTGTACAGGTAAATTGTATGCTGAATGGGCTGATTGCCGTGGGCGTAATTTCCCATGTTCATAATCTGCATTTCACGGATTTCGTGAATGGTGAACCCATAATACGAATCGTCGTAAATGGGCGGAACCACAAAAACGGAGTCGAGCATGGTTACAAATTCTTTTTTGCCGCCCATCAGGTCAATCAGGCCCTGAATATCCTGAAACACCGACCAGGTGTAGTGCCAGCTATTTCCTTCGGTAAAGGCGTCGCCCCATTTAAACGGATTAAACGGTTTCTGGAAGGTTCCATCTTCGTTCCGGCCACGCATCAGTTTGGTTTCCGGATCGAACACATTGCGGTAATTTTGGCTGCGTTTGGCAAACAAATCAATCTCATCCTGCGGACGGTTTAGCGCTTTGGCAAGTTTATAAATACACCAGTCGTCGTAAGCATATTCGAGTGTGCGGGCCACGTTTTCGTTGATTTTCACATCGTAGGGAATGTAGCCCAGCTTGTTGTAATATTCCCAGCCTTCGCGGCCAACGGAGGTTAGCGGACCTTCGGTTTTGGTGTTTTTCCGAACAGCTTCATAAAGCGTATTGATATCATACCCGCGCGCCCCTTTTAGGTAAGCATCTGCTACCAGCGATGCCGAGTTTGATCCGATCATGCAGTCGCGGTGGCCGGGGCTGGCCCACTCCGGAAGAAATCCACTCTCTTTGTAAGTGTTTACCAATCCTTCCTGAATTTCGGCATTCAGCGAAGGGAACATCAGGTTAAAGAATGGGAAAACAGCACGGAATGTGTCCCAGAAACCATTGTCGGTAAACATAGCGCCGGGCAAAACTTCGCCATTGTACGGACTGTAGTGCACCATTTTTCCATCTTTGTCGAACTCGAAAAACTTGCGCGGGAACAGCATGGCCCGGTACATGCACGAATAGAATGTACGGGTTTGGTCAGTCGTGCCGCCTTCAACCGCAATGCGCGAAAGGGCTTTGTTCCAGATGTCTTTCCCTTTCTCGCGAATCCGATCGAAATTATCAGAACCCAGTTCTTTTAGGTTTAGTTCAGCCTGATCGAAACTGATAAACGACGAAGCAACCCGGGCATGAATTTGTTCACCTTTTTTGGTTTCAAACCGAAGAGCAGCCAGAACATGGTTTGCTTTCAATTCCGAAATTCCATCAACAACCACAGTGTCGTTGCAAATCAGGCTTTCAACAAATGGTTTATCGAATACAACGACAAAGTAATTTTTAAAATTTTCAGGAACACCGCCGCTGTTGCGCGTGGTATAGCCAATCACTTTATTTTCTGAAGGAATGATTTTGATGTATGAACCTTTGTCGAACGCATCGACTAGTACTGTTGATTTATCGTTTTCAGGAAATGTAAACCGGAACATGGCTGCCCTTTCTGTTGGTGTTATTTCGGCAGTCACATCGTAATCGGCCAGGTAAACGCTGTAGTAATTTGGTTTGGCAACTTCGGCCTTGTGCGAGAACCAGCTTGCACGCGATTTTCCTGAAATCTTCAGGTTTCCAGTCATCGGGAAAAGCGAAAACTGGCCGTAATCGTTAATCCACGGACTTGGCTGATGGGTCTGTTTAAACCCCTGAATTTTATCGGCATCGTAGGCATACACCCAGCCATCGCCCATTTTGGCAGTTTGCGGCGTCCAGAAATTCATACCCCACGGCAAGGCAATGGCCGGATAGGTGTTCCCGTTCGATAAAGAAAACTTCGAATCGGTTCCCATCAGAATGTTGACATAATCAACCGGTTCAGTTTCCTGAGCGATTGAAAAGTTAACTGAACAAATGAAAAGGATTAAAAATACAATGGATTTCATGTGTAAGTATTAAGTTGGTAAAAATTGGTTGTTTCGTATCGCCGAAATTTCGGTTACCAAAAATACAATTTTATACCCGGAAATACTCACTTCACTATTTTATCCAGAAAAGCGACCATGTAATCTACGGTTTCTTCGAACCAGGGATGGAAAAGCCAGAACGGATGCGGTGTGCCTGGAATCGTGTGAACTTCGCTGTAAATGTGGTATTTATTTAAGGTGGCAATGGCGCTGTCGCGTCCGGCATGGAAACGAGGCAAAGCGCTGTTGATAAATAACACGGGAGGTGTATTTTTTCCGGCGTATTCAATCGGCGAAGCCTCGATCCAAAGTTCCGGCGCTTCTTTAAACGTTTTCCCAAACCAGTATGCTCCGGCTGAACGTTTAGCCGGATCGGTGTCTTTGGCACTTTCATCCGGAGTGCGGAAATCAAGAATTCCATCCATATCAATGATTGCCTGCAATTTTGTTGAGACTGCCTTATCATTTTGATGCGCCGCTCCCTGAGCTTGTCGAAGGGAGATTTCATTATCGAATTTCTTCACTCCTGATGTTGTTCCTACCAGGGCCGCCAATTGTCCACCCGCTGAACTTCCGGTGATGGCCATTCGATCCGGATCGATGGAATATTCCACCGCGTTGGCCCGCAAAAACCGGACTGCCGCTTTAATATCATAAACGGCAGCAGGATAAAGCGCTTCAGGCGAAAGACGATATTCGACGCAGGCGGTAACATAGCCATGTGCTGCAATTTGCTGAGCCATCGGTGCCTGCATGGTTTTATCACCCGATCGCCAGCCACCGCCAAAAATCAGGAGTAACGCCGGGTAATTGCCGGGCTTCTCCGGACGATACAAATCGAGATGTAGTTCACGCCGGCCAAATTGTGTTTCAGGCAAAACTGAATAAACGATATTTTCCTGCGCAATAACTCCATTCGGAAGTTGAGGTTTTACGATGCGGGCCTGAGGAAATTCTTTTTTTATCTTGACCCAGGCCATGTAAGGCGTGAACGAAGTGTCGCGCGGAATTCCGTTGATGGTGACCAGTTGCGCTTTGCCTTCTGACTGAAACAGGCAAAACAGAAAAATTCCGAAGACAATTTTTATTGTTCCATATTTGAGTCTCATCGCTTTGCATTTAACGTTTTCATCGTGTTGAACACCAGTTGGGCAACAGCTTTTGCACCTTCAGGCTGAAAATGGGTGTTGTCGTTTTGCCCGTCAGGATATGCCGCATAAACGCCTGCGGGTAAATGCATGAAATACTTTTCACTGCAATAATCCTGTCCTTTTTTCGTGAAAAATTCACACGACAATTGGGTCAGATCGATCAGCAGAACATTCATTTCCGAAGCCACCTCTTTTACGGCTGGTACATATTCACCATGACAGCTTTTCAAAACTCCGTCTTTCCACGGATAATTGCGGTTTACAGGAGTCAGCAAAACCGGAATTCCACCTTTTTGACGGGTCTGGGTTACGTAAAGACGTAAAAACTCCTTGTATCCCTGAAGATCAACATAGCGTTCGGTTTTTTCTTTCGAAGCGTCGTTGTGTCCAAATTGAATCAAAACCAGGTCTCCAGGTTGCAACTCCTCATAAACCGATCGCCATCGTCCTTCCTGGAAAAAGGTTCGCGTACTTCGTCCTCCTTTGGCGCGGTCGTCAACAATTACACTGTCGGCTTTTATTAATCCTGAAACCAGCTTCAGGCTATCTTTTACAAAAAACTCCTGAAATACCTGTCCCCATCCTGTTAGCGGAAATCGTTTGGACTGGTAATCATCTTCCAGTGCATAATTTGCACAGGTCGAATCACTGGCCAGAAATACTTTCACCGGCCTCTTTTTCTCCGATACCATTCCGGTTGTAATTCCTGAAAGGAGGACAAACAACAGTAAATATTTTAATCTTTTCATTTTTTAAAATTTTAATGAATATCCGGTTGTATGCCTAATTGTTCTGACCGATGGGGCTTTGCCCCAAACCCTAATTACTTTTTTGTCTTAACACAAAAAAGTAATCAAAAAAAGTCAAGGCTGCGTCCGCCTCGCTCGAAAAACCAGCGCTCGAAGGTTAAAATCTTTTAAACTCGCCTGCGGCTCAAACAGAAAAGATTTTTTAACGCCGTCTTCACTTGTTTTTCGGCTCTCCGGACGAGGCCAGACTGCATGCAAAGGGAAGTTTTTCATTTTAGGTAAAGTAACGGATACTCATTAAATCTTAAATATTGATTTAGTCATGCTGAACTTGTTTCAGCATCTAATCCTATAAAATGAGAGACCCCGAAACAAGTTCGGCGTGACTGGGCATATTGGTTATTTTGCCAGCACATTGTTATCCGGAACCCATTTCTTTTGCCATTCAGGATATTTGTCCAAAACCTCCTGAGGTGCATAAGTGTACCAGCCATATCCACTTCGTCGTTCGCGACTCACTTCTGCCATTGAATACAAATATTTACTGTTGCGGTCGCAGAACAGAGGTCTTCTGGTTCCAAGCTCATAATATCGTGTCCAGATTGGCGGAGCCATCGAATCAACAACTACAACCTGGTCGGAAGTACTTGTTCTCCATTGCGATTTTAATGGTTCTGCTTTTATTTGTTTAACACGTGTATTGTAAATTTTCGAATCCTGAAACCATTTTACGGCACCTTGGATGGATTTAATAATTGCCGGATCAGGATGATCAATATCCATCAGGAAAAGCACAATTGGTGCGCTTTCGCCGTTACAGATACTTGGCGGTTCGAAGGCGCGGGCCCAGGCCGGTTTTAGCGTCACCTCGTCGTGTTGCTGGCACCAGGCCGTGAGTTTCCCTTGATCAACAATCTGCATTTTAAAAATGCAGTTGAGCCCATTTTTATAAGAATCTTTCACCTTTGAGCGAACTTTTTTACTGATAAATGCAAAATCAGGATCGCTATTTACAATTCTCCGGAACATTTTCATAATTCCAATGTAGGCTCCGTCGTTAAAGGTGATCCGGCGGCTGTAGTTGTCTTTTTCAATCGGATAATATTGCGGCCAGCCACCGTTTGGATATTGGGCTTCCAAGGTAAATTCAATTCCCTTCAGGCAACTTTCCTTGTATTTTTCTATACCTGTAATCGTAAAAACCTGGGCCAGGTATTCAATGTGTGTATAGGTTGTTGAGTTGTCGAACGTGGTGTGTGTCATGTCCTTGGTTTTCGTCAGACTATCAATCTGTTCCGGGGTCAGAATGGCCTGCATGTCGTAGTTTTTGGGCCACCCGCCGTCATTTCGCTGATAAAGCAAAATGTTATCGGCAATTTTTGTGATTTCAGTTTCAGGATAACGAGGCTGATTTTTCACCGGATTGACAATATTGTGATCGTCGTGGATGCCGTACCAGTGACGCATGCTGTCGCCAAAAGGATTCATGCTGATAGCCGGATATTTTTTTGTTTGACTTAAAAGTTGAACGGGCAGGCCCGCCGACAGAAATAGAATCACAAAAACCACCAGTTGTAATTTTTTCAATTTTAATTGTTTATCCATATCAAACCCGATATTTAGTTATTGATTTTTCAAATTATTCACTGAAATTCTCGTACTCTGAAAAATCTAAAAATTTCCTAACAAAGCTACATTAACCTTGGCGGAAAAACAGCAATGAATTATCAGAAATTGGGTCTGGACGTATACTGACAGAGCCATACTTCCCTAATTGCGGGTGAAAATATCCATGTGTGAAAAATAATTTTGCAAATCAGGTGCTTTAAAACCTATTTTCAAACAGGTGCTTTTACGAAACCGAAACGTGACATTTTGTGTACATGTTGAAAAATTCAAAACTGAAAGGAGCCCATTATGCCCGAAAGTGTTTACAAAATTATTGAGCTGGTAGGTACAAGCAGCGAATCATGGGAAAAAGCTGCTCAAAACGCTATCGCCAAGGCTTCCGAATCCCTGCGCGAACTTCGTATTGCCGAAGTAAGCGCTATGGATATGCACATCAAAGATGGCAAAATTGAAAGTTACCGGACAAAACTAAAGGTATCTTTCAAATTTGAAGGCCACCACTAAGCATTTTTTAAATTTTCATAATCAAAACGGGACGAACCCCTGAGAAGGTTCGTCCTTTTTTGCGTGTATTATTCCGATTTTCCACTTCTATCAATTTCATTGTCCGAGAGGATAAACTACTGAAAATCTAAATTTTAAGCCAATTTTAAGGAAGACCTAATGATTCCTGAATCTGTTCGGGTTAATCTTTGCAAATAAAAAATTCAAAGTTATGATTTCAGCAACTCACCTTCACGCCATGATTATTCATTTCCCGATTGCCCTTCTGATGGCAGGGTTTCTTTCGGAAATAATCGCGCTTTTTATTAAAAAGGAATTTTTCAGTCAGGCCGCTTTTTACCTTTTAATCCTCGGAGCTTTGGGCGCCGCCGCGGCATACATTACCGGCAGTTACGCCGGCGAAGGAATAGAAGATGGTCCTTTAAAAATTCCGATGGAAATGCACGAAGATGCCGCCACTTTTACCCTGTGGCTGGCTATCATTACGGCTTTGTTTCGTGCAACCGTGTTCTATTTTAAATACAACCGCATTTGGGTAAAATGGGTGGGCATCATATTGTTTACGGCTTTAGCCGGCTCGGTTGCCCGTACCGGATATCTTGGGGGACAATTAGTTTACAGCCATGGTGCAGGAGTGCAATTGGCGCTGCCCGATTTTAGCAATCCCGGTGGTGAAGATTAATCGCTTTCCGTATCTTTGGGTAATAAACTTCAGAAATTTACCATGCGCATTTTAATCGTTGAAGACGAGCCGTCGATCGCCAATTTTATCCGGGATGGCCTGGAAGAAGAAGGCTTTGCCGTTGATGTGGCCGACAACGGGAAAAAAGGCCTGCAATTGGCCCTCGACAATCTGGAGGACTATGATGTTATTCTGCTCGACTGGATGTTGCCCGGGATGAGCGGAATTGATATTTGCCGCCACATCCGGCTCGAAAACAAGGCAGTTCCCGTCATTTTCCTGACGGCAAAAGATACGGTCGATGATGTTGTTTTCGGGTTGGAAACCGGGGCAAACGATTATATCCGGAAACCCTTTTCTTTTGAGGAATTACTGGCCCGCATCCGTGTGCTGATGCGCAAAAAAGAAAATGAATCGGTTGTTTTTAAGGTTTCAGGAGTAGAAATGAATATTGAAAAACACACCATTACCAAAAATGGGAACCCGGTTGAGCTAACCCAGAAAGAGTTTTCATTGTTCGAATATTTTCTCCGGAACAAAGGGAAAGTTTGTCGCAGAACACGCATCATCGAAAAAGTGTGGGACATTCATTTTGACTACGACAACTCGGTAATTGATGTCTATATCAATGCGCTGCGAAAAAAGCTGGACAATCCGGGAAAACCATCCATAATTACTACCGTCAGGGGTGTGGGATATAAAATTGAAGACGACGAATGACCTTAAAATTTAAAAACCGGATAGCTCTTTTTAACACCCTCGCTGTTGCTTTCACTACCGCTTTGGTCTTTCTGACCATTTATATGGTTGTTTACACAACGGCTTATGCTCATCTCGACGATGATATTCTGATTGAAAAGGAAGAGGTTTTCAGTAACCTTGATTGGAACCGTGATTCGATTATCATCAACAAAATGCCTGAATGGGACGAAGCTGAGCATAGCCAGGTGGAGGTAAACCCTACTTTTTTGCAGATAACAGACGAACATGGAAAAGTTATTTTTCGCTCGACAAACCTGTTGCAGGAACAGGTGCTTGCAGAACCTGAAGGTCAGGAACAAGTATATTACGATGGCCTAATCAGGAACAAAAAAATTCGTCTCGGTCAATTTCCGATTAAGAACAACGACAATAAAACAATTGGCGAACTTACGATTGCCATTTCCGAAGAGGAATCGTTCAACATCCTGAATAATTTGATATATGTTTTGCTCATTTCGTTTCCGCTCGTTTTGCTCATTCAGTTTTTGGCTTCATCGGTGGCTGCCTCAAAAGCCATTGAGCCGGTTCACCAGCTAATGCAAACCGCGTCAAAGATCAGCGATTCAAATATCAGTACGCGACTTGTACTGCCTGTTCATAAAGATGAATTGTTCGAGCTCACAAAAACCATCAACGAGTTGCTGACCCGCATTGAAGCCAGTTTGATTCAGCAAAAACAGTTTACCAGCGACGCTTCGCACGAAATACGAACGCCGCTCTCTGCCATTCGCGGAACCCTGGAAGTGCTGATTCGAAAACAGCGCGAACCCCAAATGTATGAAGATAAGATTTCAGGAATAATTAAAGAGGTTGACCGTCTCGACATGCTGCTTGATCAATTGTTGCAACTGGCGCGTATTGAATCGAACAAAGCCGTAGCCCGGAATGAGAGCATTCAACTTGCTGAAATAATTTCGGTATCGGCTGAAAAATGGAACTATCTGGCGACATCAAAAAAAATAAACCAGACACTGAATATTCCTGAAAATGTATTTGTTACAGCCGATCGGATTTTCCTTGAACTTATTTTAGATAACATTCTGAACAATGCCATTAAATATGGAAAAGAGCATGGCAATGTTTTTGTAAATTGGAATGAGGATGCGAAAACACTGGTCATTCAGGATGACGGCATTGGAATTTCACCTAAAGACCTGCCCAATATTTTCAACCGGTTTTACCGGGCCGATGAATCCAGAAGTTCGTTAGTTAAAGGGAACGGGCTTGGACTTTCCATCGTAAAAAAACTGGCTGACCTGCAAGGCATCGATCTGGTTGCAGAAAGTACTCCGAATAAAGGCAGCACCTTCTCACTTCGGTTCCCCTTCTGAACTTATTAAGCTGATTTTAAGACTTGCTGAAGGAAGTTTGAATGTATGTACCTGCATCTTTGTATCATTAAAAAACTTCAAAAACAAATACAAGATGAAAAAGACATCATTCGTTATCCTGGTTGCAGCTGCTGTTGCAATTGTTGTGCTTCCATCATTCACAAATCATACTGAATCGAAAAGGGAAGCGCTGAAAAATGTTCCGACACAAACTGTGGTAACCGATGCCAAGTCGGTTAATTTCCTGAATATGCAGGATGCTTTTAAGGGAGAAACTACGGCAAGCGCCAAGTACGCTGCCTACAGCCAAAAAGCCGAGGAAGAAGGATTACACGAGATTGCCATGTTGTTCAAAACAGCCTCGAAATCAGAAAAAATTCATGCAAACAATCACAAAGCTGTTTTAGCCGAATCCGGTCAGACTGTTCCTGAAATTAAACCGGAATTCACGGTTAAATCGACCAAGGAAAACCTGAAAGATGCCATTGCAGGCGAAAGTTACGAAGTTAAAACCATGTATCCTGAATTTTTGACTAATGCCAATAAAGTAGGAAACCAGCTTTCCATGGTAAGTTTGAACTATGCGTACAAAACCGAACAAAAACATAAAGTTTTCTACGAAAAAGCGTTGGCTGCACTGGAAGGAAACACGGTAAAATCGTTGCCAACAGTTTATTATGTGTGTCCGGTTTGCGGAAACACTTACGAGAATGAAGCGCCAAAACGCTGCGGAATTTCAATGACTGGTTCAGAACGATTTGTGAAAATTGTCGATCTTAATAGTTAAGGTTTAAGTCTGTTTCTGTTAAAAGTCCCGGAGAAATCCGGGACTTTTTTCGTAATTTATTTTACCGATACGGAAATTTCATTCCCCTGCAACCCCGCTGATTCAGCTTTCAGCGAAATTTCACCGGAAGTTCCGGTTGGCCTCAAAATAGCCAGACATTTCCCTTTGAAACTGGTTACCCCTGGTGATTGAAAGTTTTTCATATCAGTTGGATTTCCATTTTCAACAGCGGCCAGTTCTCCTGCTCCTGAAACGCTGAACTGAATCGGCAAATAGGCATCCGGAATCAGTTCTCCGTTTTCGTCAGTCACTTCAACAGTTATATATGAAAGATCATTTCGATCTGCTTTAATTTCTGAACGATCGGCTGTTAAGCGGATTTTTGCTGGCTTACCGGTGGTTTTCAGAATTTTGCTCTCCATTTCCTTGCCGTCTTTTAAGGCAATGGCCTTCAGTTCACCGGGTTCGTATGGTACTTCAAATGTGGCGGTCAACTTGGTGTCAGCTGAAACGGATTTGGTGCCGATTACCTTTCCGTTCAGTTCAAGTTTGACTTCCGGATAATTGGAATAAACGTTTACCTGAAGTTTTTTGCCTTCATTTCCTTGCCAGTTCCAGCTTTGCTGCTCATCGGGCCAACCCCAGTAACTTACATTTTCAATCATTCCGGAAGGAATTGGCGCATGCACAGCCATCTCGAGGTTGCTGATTTTCCAGACCACATCGCGGAAATACGATTGCGGTTTTTTAAATCCGCAAATATCAATGTCGCCGCAATAGGCATTGTACCAGGGCCATCCGGGTGAAAATTCATCTTTCTGGTCTTTCTTTGTGAAGGCATGTCCGATACCGGCTTCGCCCAGGTAATCCATGGCCGTCCATACAAAGTCGCCTAAAACATAGGGGTGTTTTTCAACCATTTGCCAGTTTTCGAAGGCTTCTTTAGGCACCGATTCAGTTCCCGCCATCATTCGTTCCGGAGCAATTTTGTGGTCGTTTTCGTATTCTTTCCACATGTAATTGTAACCGCCCACATCGAGTTTTGCAAAAGCAGGAATGGTTGACTCCCACTTATAATCTTTGTGGTCCCAGAAAAAGCAAATGGCCTCGGTAACCGGGCGCGATATGTCCAGGCGTTTAATAATGTCACTCAGGTTTTTCATGATCCGGAGTCCTGAAGTATCAACCCTCTCGTTGATTTCATTCCCGATGCTCCACATGATGATTGACGGATGGTTGCGGTCGCGCAACACCATCGCTTCCAGATCGCGTTTGTGCCAGGCGTCAAAATAGAGGTGATAATCTTCCGGATTTTTGGGACGTTGCCATTGGTCGAAAGCTTCGTCGATCACCAGGACACCAAGGCGGTCGCAGGCATCCAGAAACTGGTGCGAGGGCGGGTTATGACTGGTTCGGATGGCGTTGAATCCGAACTTTTTCATCAGTTCCACGCGGCGTTCTTCAGCCCGGTCGATGGTGGCCGAGCCCAGCGGTCCGTTGTCGTGGTGCATGCAGCCGCCTTTCAGGAGAACCGGTTTGCCGTTCAGGAGAAAGCCCTTTTCGGCGCTAAATTCGAGCGAACGAATCCCGAACGTTGTGCTTTGCCTATCGACCGGTTTGCCGTTAAACGACACTTCCGACACAGCCGTGTAAAGTTTGGGCGATTCGAGTGACCATAGTTCCGGAGTTGCAACCTCCATTAACTGGTTGGTTTTGTCAATGTCGCCGGTAAATGCTTTCACTTTCGCTTTGTGTTCGGCAACCAGTTGCCCTTCAGGAGAAAAAATTTGCGTGCTGATTTCAATTTCTCCGGCTTCTTTCCGTTCGTTCATCACTTTGGTGCTGACCCTAACGGTCGCTTTTTCGGCACTCACATTAGTTGTACTCACAAAAGTTCCCCAAACCGGAATAAAAACTTTGCCGGTAGTTTGCAGAATCACATGGCGATAAATGCCCGATCCGCTGTACCAGCGACTGTTCTTGCCTAAATTGTTCACTTTAACAGCCAAAATATTCTTTTCTCCTGATGGCTTCAGGAAGTCTGTCAAATCATAATAAAAAGGTGTATAGCCATACGGGTGAACGCCGAGCGAATGTCCGTTGATCCAGACTTCGGAATTCATGTAAACGCCATCGAAAACGATTTGTATTTTTTTGTCTTCCGATGATTTATCGAGCGTGAAGGTTTTACGGTACCAGCCAATTCCCCCGCTAGTAAAACCGGTTGCACTCTGGCCAACACTGTTCTTCGAAAACGGTCCGATGTGGTCGCCTCCGGTCGTATCGGGCAAATCCTCTATACTCCAGTCGTGTGGAAGATCCAGGTTCCGCCACTGCGAATCGTCGAATGTTAGGCTTTCAGCCCCGGCGACGTCGCCGCGATAAAATTTCCAGTCGGAGTCGAAATTTTTGTCCCGGTTCGAAAAATCAGGTTTCGTGTTGCATGAAACCAAAAGTACGGAAGCAAGTAAAATCAGGAATCCCGGATTTAGCAAGCACTTTTTGAAAGGATGGTCACTTTTTTTCATGGTTCTTGTTTGGTTATTGAGTTTTAAACAACTTGATTTTTTTCAACTCATTCACATTTCTGGGTAATTCGCGGTCATTCTCCGGAAGTCTGATTTTTGGATCGCTCAGAATTGCATTGGAGTCTTCCGGAAATAACAGTAATTGATTAGCATTTCTGGTCCAGGCCTGATTCCCGGAGAAACTGGCTCCTGAATATTTCCCGAAAACAAACGATTCCGGTTTTCCGGTAAGTAAGAATGTGTTGTTTTCGAATCGGAATCCGGAATATGTTCCGGGCTCGAAACTTACAGCATGTCCGTATTTATTTACAACCGTGTTTCCGGAAATCAGACAATCCGAAATTGAAGCAGGTGACCCTTCTCCAATCCACATCAGGAAACCGGCTTTGCCGTTTTTTCTACCATCGTTATAGCTGATGTTGTTTCGTACGATGTTGCTTTTCCATACTGAGGCGCCGTAATACTGGAAAAGTCCGTAGCCGGCTCCTTCGTTGTTCGCCGAGAAATTATCCTGCATCACCGAATTGGTCATGCCACCGTCGAAATCGAAACCGCCGCCGTCTTTTCCGTTCTCCGATGTTTTATTGTCGTGCGAGTAGCAATGCTGGATGGTAATGCTGTCGCCTTGGTAGGCCCAAATGCCAACCGGCCCGTTTCCGTCGCGCGGCATGTCCCAGCCGTTGTTCATGGCCTCGCAGTATTCGATGGTGCCGTTGGTCACACCACCAATCAAAATGCCGTTTCCGGAGTGGTTGTTTTTTACTTCCGGACAACCCGGATTATTTTCAGCCACACAATTGGAAATGTACAGATTGTGAAATACTTTGCCACCCGAGCCTTCCAGTCCGCCTGCATCCTGTCCGTCGGATTCGACATTGATGCCTGAAAAACCGTTGTCATGCGCATAAACATTTGTGATCCGAAGGTTTTTACCGCCAAGCACCTTCACACCCGACCAAAGAAAACCGCTGCTTTCAACCTTATCGATTGTACAGTTTTGTGAGTGCCGCAGTTCAATTCCACTGCCTGCATTGCCTTTCAAACGGCCGTCTCCTTTTAAAATCAGGTTTTTAACCTGAAGCCACAGGCAACTGTCGGCCCAAATGGCATTTTGCTTTGCTCCGTTCAGGATGGCCCGACCATCTCCGTAACTTGAAATAATGATCGGCTTTTCTTTTGTTCCTGAATCGGTTTTAAGTTCCAGAGTGCCTTCAAAAATCTGGCCTCCGGAAAATAGAACTGCGCTACCTGCCTTCAAATGCAGAGAATTTATTTTCCCAATGGTTTCAAAGGGTTTTCTTTTTGTTCCAGGGTTTGCGTCGTTCCCGGTTTCAGCATCGACATAGTATTTTACGTCCGGACCAAAACAGTTCGTGAGGAAAAATAATGTCCCAAAAAGCAGTAACAGACTGGTTCGGCTTGGTTTCATGTGTAATGTTTAGGTTGGTTTTATTTCATTATATGCTGCTCCCTCAAAAATTCAGTCATTCGTTTCAATGTTGGCAAAAAATTAGGGTTACTCACCGGCCAGTCGCACGAATGGCCCGCATTTTTCACGGGAATCAGTTCGCAAACATTTCCGGCTTCTTTCATTAGCCGCGTAAATTTTTCGGCAGCTTCAAACGGGGCAGTATGATCTTCTGTCCCATTTGAAAGTATGGTTGGCGGCCAGCCTTTCGTTACATGCAGAATCGGTGCGAATTCGGGATGAGCTTTGAAAAACCCCTGGCCAAAGCCAACGCCCAAAACCGGATTGTGCATCACCAGTGCGTTGGGTTTTGTGCTGATGCTCAGGTCTTCACCCGGCGCATCACCGCCGTCGAGAAAGGTACAGGCTGCAATATGTCCGCCGGCAGAACCACCGGCTGCAATAATTTTATTGGAATTAATGCCCAGTTCTTTGGCATGCCCGCGAACGTATCGGATGGCTGATTTGGCATCTTCAATGCATTCCAGTGGAGAGGTGCCGTGGCGCGATTTTACGCGATAATCGGCTTCAATTCCAATAATTCCGTGATCGCGAAACCAGGCCGGATTGGGAATTTGCCCGTTAACATCACCTCCGACCCAACCTCCTCCGGTGAAATAGACGATAGCCGGAAGTGGTTTTTTATGTTTCCCCAGCGGCCTTAGGATGTACAGGTACAAATCGCCCTGTGGTGTTTTTTTATACAAAACTTTTTCGGCTAATGCAGCCAGGTTTCTTCCGGAAAGCTCGTAGCTCCATTTGACGTTTTCCAGCGAAGTAACGGAATCTGGTTTTTCAGGAACAACAGGAGTTTGCGCCTGAAGAGTTCCGGTTAGAAGGATTAGAAAAAGGATGAATAGTTTTTTCATTTTTAATTGTCTGGTTTGATTGACCTTATTCGGTTGCGCCGAAGCAGCCTTTTCGCTTTGATGTTCTGTTGTAAGTCGGCGCGGATCGTGTTGCCGGCGTTTACACCCCGGATTGAAATCCGGGGCTACCCATATGTCGTTCCTACGGAACTTTCAAAAAGTCGAAATCTAATTCAAACCGAGGACTGTGAACTGAGACTGCCAACTGCGACTAATTATTCCACTTGTCTGTCCGGAAAGGCGCCAGCGGCAGACCTTCGTTGCTAAAAATATCTGGCATGGACGTGTTGTCGAAACAGAACCGAACGGCAACCGGATTTTTAACTTCTTTCGAAGATAAGATCACCGAATTGCCCTCGATTTTTGCCTTGGCCGGAACAAACTTCTGATCTTCGCCTGCAATCAGGAATTCCTGAGGCGCTTTGTTGGTACACTTCAGTCCGGTAAGCACATTAGCGAAGGTCACAATTGCTTTACTTTTTTCAACTTTCATCGATTCGAACATCGGCGATTTGTATTCGCCAACGTCCTGTTTGTAGGTTTGTGCGAGCGCGTAGTTAGCCAGCCGTTTGCCCACATCCAGTTTATCTTTGGGATGAATATCCTTGATGTTGTCGACCAAATCGGAAATAACAACCATTCCGGTATTTGGAATAGTGCGCGCGGCGATGTCCTGCTGTTCGCGCAGGTATTGTGAGGTGCCTTTCTCACCGTAATCGTACGGGGCAATCTGCACAAAGTAGAAGGGAAAATCTTTCTTGAAGTCCGATCGCCAGTTTTCGATCAGCGTCTTCATCAATTCCGAATAAATTTGATAGTTGCCGCAGTTGGATTCGCCCTGATACCAGATGGCGCCGGCTATTCTGTAAGGAACGAACGGATAAATCATCGAATTGTAAAGCGTTCCGGGAGCGCCGGGCCACCAGTCGAAATGATCGCTGTATTTATTTTTATTGAGTTCAGGATTGTTTTCAATGCGGCTTTTTTCGATCCAGACTTCAGCCGGAGTTCCGCCCCAGGCTGAAACGATGATTCCAACCGGAACATTCAGTTTCTGCTGCAATTCGCGGGCAAAGAAATAGCCTGTGGCACTGGTTGAACGCATGGTTTCCGGCGTGCACATTGCCCAGGTGGCACGACAGTCTTGTTGTGGATATTCGGCACCAATTTTCTGAACATTGAAAATCCGGATATTCGGATGATTGGCTTGGGCTGCTTCTTCTTCACCATTAAAAATTTTCCAGCCAACATTCATTTCCATGTTCGATTGTCCGCTGCAAACCCAGACTTCGCCCAGCATGACGTTTTTCAGTTCCATACTGCCATCTCCTATAATTTGAATGGTATAAGGGCCACCTGCCTTGGTGGTTTTGATGACGGTTTTCCACTCCGACGAGTTGTCTGCTTTCACTTTTACGGTGTCGGAACTGTTCCAGCTGGTAACAATTTTTACGGTTTCGCCCGGATTCGACCAGCCCCAAATGGCCACTTCCGAATTTTGCTGAAGCACCATGTTGTCTGAAAAAACATTTGGAAGGACGATCTTTCCATACATCGTGGTGCTGAAAACGGAAAGAATCAACAGCGATAAAAAAATGTGTTTCATTGTGTTTGTATTAAGTTTGTTGTTATAAGTTTCCAATTATCCTTCCAAAACAGCTTTGGCGCATCGTTTTCAAACACAATGGGCAGCCAGATGTAGCGGCCATCAATTGGATTGTCCGGAGTCCAGCGGTCGCCCATGAAAATGTACGTGTCGGATTTCCCCTGAACTTTCAAAACATACGTGCTCTGCGAATGAAATGTTGTTTCTGCACCCTTTCCCTGAGCAGGATTCCCCAGTTCAGTCCATTTCCCGAAAATGGAATCGGCTACGGCCGAACGTGCAGCATTCGGAGCCCAGCCGGTGCAATCTGAAGCAATGATGTAATATTTGCCCTGACGTTTGAACATGGTCGCTCCTTCCATATAACGGCCCACAAAAACGCGGTAATATTCGCTGGATTCGGACAAATAGTCATCCGTGAGTTTCGAAATATGCAGGGTGCTGTTTTCTTCAGAAGAATAGATATGATAAGCGGTTCCGTCGTCATCGACAAACAGGTGCATGTCGCGCGCCATTTGTCCACCCTTGAAATCACGACCTAAAATGTTGACTGAATCAACTGGTCCGGGCAGGCATCCTTTTCCGCCGCAATACGAATCTTTTATATCCGGAGAAACCGGCTTTTTGTGACGGGGCTTAACGTTCATGGGCCAGTAACCTGCATTCGGGCGAAAGCTTTTCACGAACGCAAACGGGCCGGTTGGATGATCGCTCACGGCCACCCCGCTTCGGGCAGCCAGATATCCTTTCCCTTTCAGTTCGAGGTGAAACCACATCACATATTTATGGGTTTTGGTATTGTAAATCACTTTCGGGCGTTCAAGCACACAACCTTTGGCAATATCGCTGGTCGGATCGGTATCGTTCACTTTCAGGGCAATGCCTTCGTCTTTCCAGTTGTACAAGTCGGATGAGGAATAGCAGTGAACGCCAACCTGTGCTGAGTTGCCTATTCTTCCGGCAATCTTGTGTTCTCCGTACCAGTAATAAATTCCGTCATAATAAAGAATCCCGCCACCGTGCGCATTGATGTGGGTGCCGTTGTTGTCTTTCCAGATTTCGCCGGGAGTGATTTGGTGGTAGGATTGTGCATTCAGGGAAAGAAAGCCGAAGAGAGCCAAAAGGCTGAATAAAATCTTTGCGCTCATTTGGATTGTGTGGATTGGGTTATTCGTCCTGTAAAGTTAAAAGCTTCCAAAGAAAAGGCAAGGAAAAAGTGTTGAGATGTCACTTTATATTTTTACCGATTGCTGTTAAAATAATTGCTCATGAAAAGTAGCTGAAACCTTACTGAATTGGTCCAGTACGCCCAGTTGTGGTTTCCGGGACGGGCAATGAAATCGTGCGGAATATTGCGATACAAAAGTTGCTGGTGCAGATTTTCATTTACCTTGAAAAAGAAATCTTCCGTTCCGCAGTCGAAGATAATGGCGAGTGAGTTTGGCGTCAGGAGATTCAGCATGTTGATCACGGTGTTTTTCTCCCAACGTTCAGGATATTCAGCATAGGTTCCCAGTCGCTTGGAGATGTCCCAATTATTTGGAAAAGGACGAATGTCCACACCTCCGCTCATACTTCCGGCGGCGCCGTACACATCCTGATGTTTAAATGCCAGGTACAAAGCTCCGTGGCCACCCATGCTCAATCCGGTGATGGCCCGGCCTTTTCGATCCTGGATGGTTTTATATTTCGAGTCAATAGCTTTAACCAATTCTTCGGAAATGAAGGTTTCGTATTTCGAAGTCGGATCAACAGGGCTGTCAAAGTACCAACTGCTGAAACTACCATCGGGACAAACAATGATCATGTCATATTGGTCGGCGTACTTCACTAAATCTTTATCCTTCGTGATCCAGTCGCGGTAATTACCGCTGTATCCGTGGAGCAGGTAAACGACCGGCAGTTTTGTGGCTGAGGTATAGTCGTCAGGCGTGATGACCACCGCATTTAAATTTTTCTGCATCGACGGGCTGTAAACCTGGATGGTATCGACAACAGCTGCCTGCAAACAAGCAAATGAAAGGACAAAAAACAAAAGAAATACAATGCGTTTCATCGTTCGGTTATTTAGGATTTATTCTGAATCAAGGTCAACTACTACCGATTTCAGCCAGGGCGCCGTGAAGCTGACTTTTACTTTTCCAGCCGTTCCGGTTGTTTGAATATAGGCCAGCAGCCGTCCGTGATAAACACGCTGCTTGTTGTCACGGTAATTGCCCATGTCTGAATTGTTTCCGGCTTCGAGGCCCAGCAATTTACCCGGACCATCGATGGTGCAGGTCACATCATCGTCGGAGAGCATCACGGGGACACCGTTTTCGTCGGTTACCTGAATTTCAATTTGGGCCAGATCTTTGTCTTTTGAGAGTTCTGATTTATCGACTTTCGCTTTCAGGGCGAACGGACGATCCGAGGTTTGAATAGCATAACGGACGGCTTCCTTGTTTTCGTTGTAACCCACGACTTCCAGTTTTCCGGCTTCAAACGGAAGGTCCCAGGATACAATTCCGGTGTTGTCGTCGTACGGTTTTTCTTCGCCAACCTGTTTGCCGTTCAGGAGTAATTTTGATTTTTGACAATTGGTGTAACAAACCACGCGAATATCTTCACCGGCTGTATAGTTCCAGATCGTCCATGCATCAATCGAGAGGTAGTCTTTTCTTCGCTCCGGAACCGGATAAGTTCCCAGGTAAGTGACTGGCTTGTTTTGCCAGAGTGCCTGGCGGAAATAACCTCTTGGTTTTATGAACCCCGCAAAATCGAGGAGACCCGAATGAAAACCGCGCGATGGCCAGGCATTTGATTCGCCCAGATAATCGATACCAACCCAAAGAAACTGGGCAAAAATGTTTTTCGAATCGCGCTCAGCCTTCCATGAGTTCATGCTCATACCATTTTCGCTCCCGTAAATAATTCGTTTCGGATACATTTTGTGATCCATTTCGTAGCGGTCCTCGGTATAATTGTAACCGACAACATCCAGCGCACCGGGGTAATCGGTCTGGTTCGACATGATGACTCCGGCCAAAGCTGCCGTTACCGGGCGAGAAACGTCGATCTTCCGGACATCAGCTGCCAGTCGTTCGGCAATGACGCGTAATTCTTTTGCGGGAGGATTGTTGGGCAGGTATCCGCCATAAACCGGCTGATTGATTGTTCCTTTATCCAATACCGGATCGGAATACGGATCGTTCGGATAATCGATTTCGTTACCGATGCTCCACATGATCACTGACGGATGATTGCGGTCGCGCAGGACCATATCGCCGAGATCGCGGTCGCTCCATTCTTCAAAAAAATCGTAGCTGCCTTCAAATCCGGGAGTTCCCTTGTTCCAGCCGGCCAGCCATTTGCGCTTCGGATATTTCCATTCATCGAAGGCTTCGTCCATCACAAGGAAGCCCATTCTGTCGCACAGCTTGTACAAATCAGGAGCCTGCGGATTGTGGCTCAGGCGGATGGCATTGCAACCCAATTGTTTCAGGTTTTCGAGGCGGCGTTCCCAAACCTGCGGTGGAACTGCTGATCCCAGGCAGCCGCCGTCGTGGTGAATGCAGACACCTTTCAACTTCATCCATTCGCCGTTGAGGGCAAACCCTTTGTCAGGATCAAATGTAAGTGTGCGAATACCAACCGGTGTAACAGCCTGATCAATTATTTTTCCGTCCTGAATAATTTCGGTTTTCAATTGGTACAGGTATGGATTTTCCAGGTTCCAGAGAACCGGATTTTTCACTTTCAGTTCGTGGTTGATCGACGCTGTTTCCGAAGGTTTTATCTGAAGTTTTTGAGATGCTTTGGCAACAACCTTCCCGTCAGCCGACAACAAAGACAGATTTACGGTCAGTGGTGCATCAATTCCGGAATTGTTATCCACGTCAACCTTTACATTCAGCAGTGCCAGGTTTTTAATCACGCTTTTCGTTTCGTAAAAAACGCCCCATTGATGAATATGCACCGGGTTAGCTTCAATCAGGAAAACATTTCGGTAAATTCCGGAACCAGTGTACCAGCGCGAATCGGCTGCACGGCTGTGATCGACCCGAACAGCAATCACATTGTCGGTGCCGTATTTCACAAACGGCGTGATATCGTACATAAACGAAATATACCCGTTGGGCCGGTTGCCAACCAGGTTCCCGTTCACATAGACTTCGCTGCGGTTGTAAACTCCTTCGAAATAAATGTATTGTTTATCTCCTTTCCGGTTTTCCGGAATAGTCAGGTGTTTGCGGTACCAGCCGATGCCTCCGGGCAAATAGCCCTGGCAACTGGCCAGTGTTGGGCTTAACGGCTCTTCAATGCTCCAGTCGTGCGGTAGATCCAGTTTCCGCCATTTCGAATCGTCAAAGTTTGTGTTTTTGGCTTCCGGCTGATCTTTTAATTCGAAAAGCCATTTATCGTCGATGTTTTGAGGTGTGCCAAAAGACACCTGTGCCTTTGCAAGATGCTGAGTGAAAAAGAGGACACAAACGAGGACGGAAATTTTTAGATGGATGGTTTTCATGGCAATTATGGTATTGTTGTTTTAACTGGTCGGTTATCGTGAAGTAAAAATAACTACAAATGCATTCTGATGAAAGCGCTCAGAAGAATTCGCAGAATTTAATTCTTTGGTATTAATTTTATCTTTTTGTCTTCAAGTCGGAAGGGCTCTTCCCTGCCTGTCCGGTCAGGCGGAAATGAAAAGGAAGCAAAAATCTTGTCAAAACGAACCCTCTGGCGGGCGTTTTGACGGCTCGCGCACTCACTTTGAGTAGCATGGACTTTAAATTAAAAATTCAATTTTCCTGATTTCCACCTCCTACCAGATTCCTAAAACCAATCCTGAAATGCCAAATAAAACGAAATACATCCCGGCGTCGATGGCCAGAAGTTTCAGCGAGCGATTTGCGAAAAGGTAGGTAGCGGTCATGGGTGGGAGAACCCATACAAACCAGACCAGTATTCCGGCGTGTAAACCATCCTGCCAGCCAAGGTTAGAAACCATTGCGCTCAGTCCGGCGAGCGCCAGAAAATGCATCACGGCTGTTCCTCCAAAGATAAGCGGGTAATTTCCTTTGCGTGCGAGATTGGCTTTGTTTTCCTCTGCCCAGGTTTTGCCAAACAAGAATTTCTGGTGCCAGGCAAAACCCAGTGAAAACGATAAAACGGTCATCACGATAACCGGAATCCAGTGGATGTTTGAGGTAAAGGAATGGAAGTTCATAAGTGGTTTATTTGGGGAATAATTTGTAGATATCTTTTCGGTGAGCCATAATGATGAACCTTACTGTATTTTTTCGAATGATATGTCGAATTCAACGATCATTTACTTTTTAATTTTTTCATAATCAATTCCCGATCCGTTGTTTTTCCAGTTTTCACGTCATCCATCACCGAACCAATCGCAACATCTTCGTACTGATCGTCATCCAGACTAATCACGTTCCCGCCAAGCTTCCTGGCCAAATCAGAAAGTAATTTGTTACTTTTTTTATCAGCTTTGATAATAATTGCTCCCATGAACTTTAGTTTTTGTAAAGATAAAATAAACTTCTATAATCTGGGTTCACGTCATTATATCATTATTCGTCCTTAAGTATCAAAACGAAAACTTAAAGCAATCATCTCGGTCTTTTTCTGAATCTTAGTTATATCGGTTCTGATTTTTTTGAAAAATTCTATTCCTTTTTCTCCGTTGTTTCTAATAAATTTGTAATCAAATGCTTCGTTCATGTTTTTAGTGTACGGATACCTAAATATCTCATAGAAGTCGCTTGAATCTGGAATATTATTATATGCATATAGATTCTTCAAAATGCTGCAAGATGAATTAGGGGAAATGTAATAATTGTAAATATCGATTAAAACAATCTGTTCAGTATGGTTTTCTTTAAATTTCTCTAATAAATCGCTTAACTTGTGGTTAATTTTTTTCGATTGAGGAATGTCTGTCAGATAGTTTGTTCCTTTTAGATTTAATTCGATTCCGTGAAAGAAATTAAATAAGACAGGAATAATAATTCTAAAATCACCCCATCTTGTCATTTGCTTGTATGTTTGCTGTACTTGATGAATAGGTGGCTCAATGTAGTTTTGCATATTGCCTCTATTGATTGTTTCCGAAAGAATTAATTCAACTAAATGGAAAAAATTGGCGGCAATATCAAAATGCCGTCTGGCAATAATTCTTTTGTCGTCCATTTTGTCCTATTTAGTTTGATTCAAAAATAGTACTACAACCCAATCTCCACCGTCCTCAACCGGTGGCTTTCCGAAATCGGCATTTTCCCCGCCATTCACATTTTTAATCGTTCCATCCTGCAATTTTCCTCCGGTTCGTGGATTGAACCACTGAATCGTGTATTTTCCTTCCGGTAAATTCATTTCCGGAGAGTTTACTTTCGGGAGGTAAACAACATAAACTTCTCCGGCTTTGGCCAAACAATAGGCTCCAGCTTCCGAAACCAACTGGTTGGCAGCGGCCATTTGTCCCAGAGGCAGGTTATTCCCGAAAAAGTCGGTGGCGATTTTGGTTTGTTTCCACCAACGTTCGCGGCTGCGGAAATCTTCGCAGTTGAGGTCGTTGTTGGGGTAGCGGTAGCCAAAGTACCATTCGGCTCCTCCGGCGCCAGCCATCAGGCTTCCCCAGAGTGCATAGTGGCGAACGGTATCGTGTTGCGCATCAAAGGAATCGGGCATAACTCCCCGGCTGGCGTCGCCAATTTCGTCGAGATTCACAACCCACGGCTGTTTTGTTTGGGCCGATTCGGAGATGAAATGCCAGATTCGGGCATTTACGTTTTTAATATTTCCAATCTGCATCGATGGTCCGTCGAGGTTTCCGAAACCCAGCAGCGGAGTAAGTATTTTGTCCTGATGGTCGTTGTCGGAATGGGTGTGCACCACCACAAAACCCGGATACGGATCGATGGATTTCAGGTAATTGGCCATGTCCTTGCGCATTTGGTCGGTTTGCCCAACGGGTGACCAGTCGGTTGGGCCGTTTTCCTCGCCCAGATTCCAGGTAATTCCCAAATGATGTCCGAATCGTGCGACCAGTTCGCGCAGGTAAACTTTACGCTGAACATTGGTCCAGCCGCCATCGAGCAGGCATTCGTTTTCCGTTTCCTGAAGCACAAAATGCATCATCATGCCCAACCGGTCCATGTGGTCGAAAACGATGTCCCATTGCGCCAGTTTCGAGCAATCGAACCGGTAGCGTTCGTCGTGGTCGTTGTATGGCCACACATCCTTGCCGTCGCCCTGAATGTTCATCGTCAGCATGTATTGAGAATTCACACCCTGCGATGCCAGATAATTCAGCGCGCCAATAATGCCTTTGCCTTTCCCATTTTGCCAGGTCGGGTCGCCGGCTTTCCAGTCTTTGATATGCGGTTCGTAGGCATGACAGCTTTCTTTCGGATTGGCTTCCCCTTCACGAATCACCGCTTTTGTCCCGAACCGGTATGTTTGGTCGAATCCGGTGTACGCCAGAAAATTCTCCGGACTGTCGGAACCATTTTTCAGGAAATAATCGCCTGTTCCGCTGAATTTGAGGTAATGTTCACCTGTGTAAACGATTCGTCCTTTGGCTTGAAATCCCGTTGCATCCGGGCCAGTTTCATCAATTTGCAAAGTTCCGGAAAACCCGTCCTGAGCCAGTGTTTTGCCTTCGTTAGCTTCGTTGCTGATGGAGATATTTTTCCCGCCTCGGAATGAAACACTGTATTTCCACAGGCCGGCTTCATCAGGGACAAAATTGACCTGCCATTTATTTCCGGAGATAGCAGAAGTTTCGGCAGCGTTCCCGTCGGCTGCAAAAAAACCGGGGACTTTGTATGTTTTGTCACCATTGGTAAAAATTATTTCCAAACGGTAATCCAGAAACGGATTGGGACGAAAATCGGTTTCGTTGCACTGCGGCCCGTCGAAAATCAGATGAATGGTGTACCAGCGTTTGAGTTCCCCGCGAATTTCGGGCGATTGGCCTGGGAGCAAAGAGCAAAGGGCAAAGAGGAGGGAGATCGTTAAAGTTATTTGTTTCATCTCAGTTAGGTTTGGTTTGATTCAAATATACCAAAACGATTGAAAAGAAGAAGGAACAAAACCAGTTGAATTTCAATCCGGGCTTGTTCCTTTTTGCAACAAGCAGCTATGTTTATTTCTGTAGAAACTTCACTCCTGAAAAGCTGAAACTGGAGGCGTCGTTGCGTGTTTTGTTGTAAAACGATGAGTACATTTTGGCAGAGATTGTTCCGGCTTCGGGATCAATTTCGAGCAGTCGCGAATGTACCTCCGCCATTGTCTTCGCCCTGGTAATCCTGAAGAATCTGGTAAATGTGGTTCCCGTTTTATGACTATCCGGTTGAATGCCTAATTGTTCCGGCAGATGGGGCTTTGCCCCAAACCCCAATTACTTTTTTGTCTTAACACAAAAAGTAATCAAAAAAAGTCAAGGCTGCATCCGCCTCGCTCGAAAAACCAGCGCTTGACGGCTAAAATCTTTTAAACTCGTCTGCGGCTCAAACAGAAAAGATTTATTAACGCCGTCTTCACTTGTTTTTCGGCTCTCCGGACGAGGCCAGTCTGTGCACGAAGGAAAACTTTCCATTTTAGGTAAAGTAACGGATACTCATTTAATAAAATGTGAACGATTCTCCTGAAGTTTGATTGCTGATAAAAAAAACGACTGGAAATCAGAATACTTTTCCTTCTTTCTGATACTCGCGTTCGATGCCGGTTTTAATCTGATCAACGGTGATTTCGTGTGACTGGCTGGCCAGCGATTCCAGGCAGCAATATTGTACAACATTGACAATTCCTGCGCCGGTAATTTCGTATTTCTTGGCAATAGAAGCCAGTTCAGCTTCCGAAGGCCGTTTTTGATCGGCTGTTTCAGGCAAGGTTTTTTTCCAAAGCTGAAGCCGTTCGAGCGGCGAAGGGAGCGGAAAATAAATGACTGATTGAAACCTTCGGATAAACGCTTCGTCGATGTTTATTTTAAAGTTCGAAGCGAGGATAATCAGTCCATTGTGATTTTCAATGCGCTGTAGCAAATAGGCAACTTCCTGATTGGCATATTTATCGTGTGCGTCGCGCACGTTTGTTCGTTTTCCAAAGAGGGCATCGGCTTCGTCGAAAAACAAAATCCAGTCTTTGTTTTTGGCCCGATCGAACAGTTGAGACAGGTTTTTTTCGGTTTCGCCGATAAATTTCGACACCACCATCGACAGATCGATCCGGAAAACATCGCGCTTCGTTTTTTTACCTACAATTAAAGCAGTCAGCGTTTTCCCGGTTCCGGGAGGCCCGTGAAAAAGTGCCCGGTAGCCAGGCTTTACCCAGCGTTTCATGTTCCAGTCATTCATCATGGTATCCTGATGCTTTACCCAGTTTTCGAGCTCAATAATTTGCTGATTTGTACCTGGTGGCAGCACTAAATCGTCGCTGGTAAGTTCCGTCGTTATAAACTCTGCCGGAAAATCCATTGTAAACCGGGGGTGTGAAATTTTTCCGGAGATAAACAATTCGATGAATTCCGAAGCCATGATGAGTCTGCCACTGAACTGGGGCTCGCCGGAAGCAGCATCTTCGATCGACAGAACGGTATGCGTGGAAAAGAGATGATCTTTTTCGAACAAATACAAACAAGCGATTCTTTTTTCAAGATTATTTCCGGCGAGAATAAATAAAACGGTTTCGGCAGTTGGTAAAAACCCACGGTGATTTTTGCCGCGGACACCACCAAATTGAGGGAAATCGCCTTGCACCGGTAAGTGTTTTTGAATCAATTCGTCGAAAAAAACCGGATCGACATGAGGCGCGAAGGCTACCAAAAGCATAATTATTTCGTAAGGCGAAAGCTGATTTTGCCTGATAAATGAAGGTAACGGTGAATTATCCGATTGGTTAGCCGGTAATTTGATTGATTCAATTTCCAGGTACGGTCCCTGCGAAAAATGTTCGGTAAGTCGCTCTTTGATTACCTGTTGCAGATATTCCAGGTATGCGTCGATAGCTTTGCTCGTGTCCATGTTCAAGAGTTTGAAAATTATGCCGTTGCGGCCTGAGTATATTTATTCAGGGAGACTGCTTGAGTTTCATTTAAGTACTTCCCAAAATTCGATATAAATTCCAAGTAAAATATGCCAAATTAAATAATGTCCCAAACGTATTGATAATGATGCTAAAAATCCGGCCTTTCTATACCATAATGCCTGCGAAAAATTCATAAGTAAACCCGTTAAAAGCGCATACCCGATAAGTAAAATGCTGCCTTGCGAAATTTGTTCAATAGGTTCTCTGACTGATGTCAGTATGGCTGCAATCCAAAAAAAGGTCATATAATATTTACCTTTTCGAAACCAATTTCCAAACCAAAGAATAATGGTCAACGGAATAAGCCGATAAAATACTTCCACTTCAAATGCCCCTGAAAAATATAAAAAAAGCGAATAAGGAAAAGGTTGAGTATAAGGAGGCAGTTCCTGAAATGGTTCAGGATGCATAATAACTTTGAAAACCAACACATCCAATATTCCAAAAAGTAATCCTATTGCAATTGGAAAAATAAATCTATTCTTATTTGAAATATTTTCTTGCCAGAAATTGGGGAGTTTTGCTTTTGACTGGAGAAACAAAAAGGGTATTCCCAGTAGTAGAAACAATATATTGGTATATTCCCAAATGCGGAGGGATTTAAAGTCTGAGAAAAAGGCATTTCCAATGTATATACCTACTGCTGAAATAAATAGAAAAGACAGGTAGGTAATCAAATTACTTTTAATTTCCTTGGTCATACTTATTACGTTATTTTCTTTAATTTCTATCAACCACCAATCGATTGATTAATAATAAATTTAAACTGTCGCTTTATCCTTAAATAATTGTAAATTGACATTGGTACTGTAAATATGCCCCAAATTATTCATACTGCCTGGGCAGTTTTCCAGCCAAAATTTGTATGGTGATTGGGTTTGTTGAGATTGTACCTTTATAAACTTCGGGAGGCCTGTTTTTGAGAGCTTCATCAGCCTGGTAAAAGAGGGTAATGCGATATCTGCCGGGTTTCCGGGGATGGTAATAATGGAATAAATCTATTTTTTTCGAAATGGATTTTCCACTTTGCAACAACGAATAATCTGTCACAACGGGGTCATCCCTGTTGATTTTTACAGGAGAATATGCAGCAATTTGAGGAGCTGCTTCGTCAACCATATCAGCATAAAGCTCTCTGGAAATGCTTATTTTATAACCCATTTCAAAACGTGTATTGATGAGTACCGGAGTTCCGCCCGTATTTTTCAAGGTTATTTCAACCCACAAAGGCTGGTTTAAATAAGCAGGTCCTGATTGGAAATTTGCGGTTAATTCAAGCATATTCGTATGGTTATTTGTATAGTTTATTGCGGCCATGTAATTGCTATAAAAAAATAGAAGTATGAATAATTGTTTACGCATTTCCAAATTTAAACGTTCTTAACAGCATTGTGCCTACGATGGTTTTACCGTGGCGTTGTAGCGTGTCATCAATACCAAATGAATGGCCTGCTCAGCGGCTGTTGCCGCAGCAAAACGGCGTCTTACAGCAGTTCTTACAGCCAGAAATCTGATCCAATTCTTTTTTTGATCATTAACCTGCATCTTATCCCAGTTATCCATCGCTCTGCCGGCATCGTCAAAAAAACCGGCCACATCTTCATCGGGCATTCCTCTGCTGATAATTTCGATGGATTCACCTAAAAACTCGGATAAAGGTATATCGGCAATTCCCAATTTATTTTGGCGGACATGTTCCAATTCGTGGGCAATGGTATGTACCAGCCCAGCAAAGCCCTGGGTAAAGGCAGATGGACCAACTTTTACTATATCCGGGCCGGGAATGTCTTTGCTTGGCGTTTCCGCATTCGCCCCGGTCAATGTTGGGTCAAAAAATATCTCTATCAATGCTCCAAAAGTGTTCATGTTATAAAAATCCATGATGAGCCTGATGGCAGTATCTTGCTGATTTGAGGCATTTAGTTGAGGTACGAACACCCTCAATGTTTCCTCCCCAACTTTTCCATCAATTGAAATGCCGTTGGTTGATTGAAAATCGGCTATTCTTTCAACAGTATCGCTGTCAAACTTCCCGCTAGGCGTGGCTCCAACTAACCCTTGTATGGCGCGTACAGCATGCGAATCCTGATATTTAATGCGATTGTAACTGATGGCGCTCGCTTCTTTTGCAGAGGAGAGCAGAGAAGGTTTTGGGCCTGCTGCCGGAACAGCGGGCGCAGGTTTCAGCATTTCAATTTGAATTAACACTTTTAAAAACGTGGCGCTAAGAAATGCAAATTTACCCAGCGTGACGACACGCATACCTCCGGGTTGAAATACGGTATCAGATAAAATGATCGCAGGGTCAAAATGGAAATTTAATATATCTGTTCTGTCAATATTGTTGTAATCAACCACCAACTGAATGGCATGTTCCTGACGCCCGCGAGTTACTCTGTTTGTAAACAAGGCGTCCAACGTTGCATCATCAACCTTTCCGTTTGGCCCAAGACCATTGGCTGTTTGAAATTTGGCAATGGCCTCCACTGTTAGAGACCCCATCCCACCATCCACTTTACTTCCGGTGATGAGTTGAATAATCATTACTGACTTATTGTCGAACAATTTGCGGTTGTGTGCAATGGCAGCTTTTTCTGCCAAAGCATCAAGCAAGGGCATTCGCTGAACGGTGGACTCATTGGTTGAACTGCCCAAATGATGATGCGCTGACTGTTCCTTTTTGGATGAACCTTGCTGTACCACGTGTGTCAATTCGTGAGCCATCAGTCTTTTTCCTTCGGTTGATTCAGGATTGTACTGGCCCTCATTAAATACGATGTTGTTTTTTACGGTATAGGCTTTTGCGTTGAGATCTTTGGCCGAGTCTGCAGCTTCTTTATCGGTGTGAACTTTCACATCGCTGAAATCATAACCCATTCTGGAAGAAAAGAATGCATTGGCATCGGCTGAGATTGGATTGCCTTTCCCGGGCATCGAACCAATGTAAGCGGAAGCATTTCCAGGAGAAGATGCCGCAGTTTCCTTTCGCTGTAATTTTTCATCTTTTTTGTCTTTCTCCTCGTCCTTATTCATTACTTTCTCTTCCTCTTTTTTCTCCTCCTTTTTCTGAAGTTTGTCTTTTTCTTCAGGACCGGCTGATTTGCGCTGCACGTTTTTGTCCTCCTCTTTTTTGTCGTCAGACTTCAACTGAACGGATGGCTGGGCTGTCATTCCATTTGAAGGTTTAAAGAATGGATCGTGTGAAGTTTCGCCAAAAAACGACTGTTCCTGTTGCTGCTCATTTTTCGAACGAACAGTTTCGCTGGTGTGTGCCCGATGCCGAACACGGCGGTATGTAGATGTTTTCATAATAGATTTTTGTTATCAATTATCTAATTAGAAGGAATTATATGAATTTCAGGGAAAAATTTACTGTCGTGCTTTTGCTGCACAGCCTCAGGAAATTTGTTTGCATTTTCGGTTGTTGAGATCATTATTTAGTTTAAATATTCATTAATATTCTTCATTTACGATTCTTATATTATTTACAATTTTTATAGCTGCCAGCTTTACAGATGGTATAGCTATGATTAAGATCGGAAATAAGATTTTGATTCATAAAAAATTATTTTAACTGTACTATAATTTATAATCAGATAAAGATGTGTTCGCAATATTATTGGGAACTGAAACATTAACGTTATGATCAGATTCGGCAACAGTCTCACCTGTAGAAGAATCTATCTCGTTTATGGTACAAGTAAATGATGTTGGAACAAATTCTTCGGCTTCAATTATACTTTGAATATCTGCTTTTTGTGAAGCTGGTAAAGACGAACCAGGAATCTGATTCAACAATGAAGTGTTTTCATTACGGCCGTAGGCAGCAGTTACCACATAAATAAAAGCTTTACCTTCTTCTAAAAGCGGCCCTGTCGCTCTTGTTTCCACAGCTAAATGCGATCCTGATCCATACCAATCTCTATTATTCGCATCTTGAGTTAACACAGATAAATTTTCCCATCTATTTCCAGGGCCTCCTATATTATCGTTTAATAAATGTGCTCTTATATAATAAGTATCACTTGATCCGGTGCTGGTCTTTCTTTTTCTTAATTTAGCCCAATTCGAGTTTGTTAATCCGCTGGAAGGTTGAGAACCTGTCGTAGTAGGTCGTCCATTAACGATCTGAACCCGCATAGATGATCCAAACCCTGCATGTAATCCTCCCCATTGGGGATCAAGTGATACTAATGAAGTACCCGAAGTTTCTCTAATAAGTTCAGCAATTTCAGGCCCAATAAGTTCAAGCAAAGCTTGCATTTGGGATGTTTTAGTTGCTTCAGCCAATGTCGTATTTCCTATCAAATTATCAACCTGAAGTAGTTGAGCCTCAATTGAAGTTTTTACAGGATTCAGTCTCGCTTGTTTATGATTCGGAATCCTGAGATTAGTTAAAAACGTTCTAAATGCAACAGGAGTGCTGGCCATTGTTAACGTGTTGGTTTGGGGATTGAAATATAAACTATGTGTTTCTCCTGGTCTGACATTAATCTGTTTTCTTATACCTAACCAACCCATTACCGAACTTACCGCACTCCTTCCCATCGCCATAGCCCTGTCCAGCAAATTCATTCCGGTATCAACTGCCTTATTCACCAGCCAGGTTAAGGCCTGATCAACCATTTCCCTTTCGGCTTCAATCATTTCACCTACCCGTCTTCCTATTCCTCCAAGTCCGACCTGGTTGGCTAAGAACCCGATGACGATTGGCATAGCCCTACCCATTGTATTTTCCAGATAGGTAGCAGCAGTTGTTACATTCCCTTCTGCTATATCTGCCACGCCATTCACAAACGAATTAATTACTTCAAGCATTTCGCGTAGGTACTTAATGAAACTCTGAATGGCGCTGTAAATAGCAATGCAGCTATTTACTACGGCCATTATTCCGGTTGGGTCGAGCATACTGAGTAATTTGGTAGTCACCTGGGTCACAATTTTTTCCATCACCCAGTTCTTTACCGCATCAATTACGGTATTCCACAGGTTACTTAGTTGTTCCTGAATTTTTTCCCAAATAGCCACAATGCCCCGCTCCTGAACGTCTTTGATAAAGGTCCAGATTCCTTCTAGGGTATCAATCATTCCTCTTATGCGGGCAACACGTTCAGGACCAATGCGTGGATGAGCAGCCAGTTTTTCCCAGATTTTATCCATCGAAATTCCGAGCACTTCCAAAACCCAGCCAATCACTCCCTGAAGTGAGAAATCTGTTAATTCCGGGATTCCGGCATCTCTTAATTCACTCATCAACCATCCAACGACACCATTTATCAGATGCGTAACAATATTGTCAAAGAACTGAATGAAGCCCTGTTTGATAGCTCTCAGCAGATTTTTCAGGAACCCGATCGGGTCACGTTTAATACTTTCGAAAGCCGCCAAAGTTCGGGCTATGATGTTGTTGATGAGGTCGAACGGGAAATTCATGATTTCCAGAATAACCACAACCACAATTTTCACAATTTCAACCACAAAGGCGATTAACCTGCCGATGGGCTCACCGAACGTGTCAATAATTCGCTGGAATGCCTCTATTGGATGTGCCAGATCGTTCAGCGTAAAGCCATTCCATAAATCGACGAACAATTGTACGATTGCGGCCGGAGTCATATTCAGGCGAGCCACTGCTGCATCAATTCGCTGGGTGGCCCGGGCAATGCTTCCGGATTCCTTCATCTGCTGGAACTGTTCTTCTCCGCCAGCCATCAGGCTCATGAACCCATGAATAATGTTCTCGACGTTTCGCTCAACAATGGCATCGGTAAACGGATCTTTACCAATGATGACGGTAACGAGAAAATATCCCCTTACCGTTCTGGCCCAGGCACTGAGCCTTTGCATCAAAACTTCTTTGATGAACTGCAGAATAATGATTGCAGTATCGGCCATAAACTTCAGAACATCGGCTACAGGACCTGCAAACGTGTTGTATATCTCGTTGAATTTGTCAACCGGATGCATCAGGGCATCGATGGAAACAATGCTCCAGATCAGATTGAAATTACCAGTGATTGTTTCCAGCAAATGACCAAACACACTTATTCCACGGTCAATCCAGTCGGCAGCTTTCTGGAAAGTTCCGGTTTCCTGCATTTGTGTGCGCTGCTGAATTCCTTCTTCGCCACCGAGTTCAAGTATCGCGCTCAGAATAGTGGTGCCATTTCTTTCTACCGGCACTTTGGTAATTGGGTCTTCACCCAAAATAACCGTCAGCAGCGGATAAGCAGTGGTGTGTTCCTTAATGAAATCGACAAGTTGCGTGAGCAACCAACGCTTGACAATTTCGAGCAACTCGCGTGCGGCTGAAGTTGCAAAATTGACCACATCATTGATCGTGCTGTGAATGATATTTCCGGCATCCTCAAAAATCTGTGTCGGCGAGGCAAGGCTTTCAATCGTCAATCCGTTCCAGAATCGTTCAACCCGGCTGACCACGCCACCAACCAGCGCTTCCACCGCTGCAATTCCGTTGTCAATAAACTGTTCGGCTTCGGTCAACGCGCCTAGCTCATTCAATTTATCGTACAGCAAATTTCCGCCCGGCATGATGTCGAATGCGGCCTCAATGAAGTTGTGGCCGTTGCGCTCAATTTCTTCGCCGGTTATCGGGTCTTCGCCCAAAACCACCCTCAGGGCTTTGTAACCCGGAATAGCCATTACAAAGTCGCGAGCTTCGTTCAGCAATAATCGTTTGCCAGCTTCCAGACCTTCGGCAACAAAATCGATGGCAGAATCTACAAACGAAAGGGCATCGTCGAACCAGCCACCCTGAATTATATTTCCACTGTTGTGCAACTGTACCGGGGGGCCGCGGCTATTCGCTTCGGCCGATAGCGCAAGTGTATTTCCTGAAGTTTCGGAATGATTAACGCTTATATTTTCAATCAATTTATTTTGAATGATTTCCGGAGTCGCGGCAGATTTCAGTTCGTACTGGTGACCTTCTTTTTCTACTTCATTTCCGGAGCTCGTCTTTTTCTGAACATCGAATAATTTTGGCGCAACGATTTTTTCTTCTTCCTGATTTTCTTCCTCTTTTTTCTGTAATTCTTCCGGCTCAGTTTTTTTCTGAATAGTATTTCCGGTGTTTAGAGTTCCGGAGGCATCAATCGACCAGGTACTTAATTCGGGTTTGGCCTGAATTTCTGCAGGCTTCGAATCGGCTGTGTTTTCCTGTTCGTTCTCTTCTTTTCGGTCGATGTGGAACAATTCTTTCCGTAATTCCCGAAGTGTTTTAGGCTTTTCTTCCACCGGACCGTCACCACTTCCCAAACTGCCTTTCATAATTTTCAGGGGATCGAAGAAAGCCGTCCAGTCGCTCAACGGATTTTCCTTGGTTTGAACCTGTCCGCCCAAATTGTCTTCTCCGGCAGTATTTCCGTTCACTGTTTTGACCGTGTTTCCGGCAGCGCTTTCAACAATGGCAAAATGCGAGTAAGCATTTCGGTAAGCAATATCACCCGGCATTGGCGGACTTCCCGGAAGCCTGGCAGCTTCAGGCTTAATCATATTTTTACCTAATTCCCATTTGGGCATTGGTACGCCCGATTTGTTCAGGGCCCAGAATGCAAAGATACCGCACCAACTGGGCATCGCATCGCGCGATCCGGTTTTGGTTTTGGGTATGCCATTGGCACTGGTCACTGTGGTTTTGTCAACCACCATTACGCCGCTTTGTTCCCGTTTCTTTTTGATATCCTGCTCGGCAACTGCGCCCTCGACGGTTGTTCCGCCGGCACCGCTGATAATTTTATCCTCTCCAAACGTAGTTTTAAAAATTTCAACCAGATGTTCCCAGCCGGTCCGGTAACCGTCGGCCTGTGGTTTGTTGGCGTCAATTTTACCTTCTACGGTTTTCGCTTTTTCAACAGCGTTGGTTAACTGAACCGGGACCCCGGATTCACTGCGCTGGATACTGTTTTTGCGGGCAATTGTTTTGGGAGCTACCGAGCCGGAGTTTTTAGCCGGACTGGCGCCTTGCTGAATGGTGTGAGTCAGTTCGTGGGCAAGCAAAGTTTTTCCACCCTCTGAATGAGGTGAAAATTTACCTTCGTTGAAATAGATATCATTCCCATGCGCAAAAGCGTGAGCATGAATGTTACTGCTCATAGCTTGTGCCGTTGATCCGGTGTGTACGCGCACACCGCTAAAGTCGGCATTAAACCGGCTTTCCATGAATTCGCGGGTTTCGCCAGGCAGCGCACTGCCTGAACCTTTGGTGGACGATAACGTTTGTTCGAATGGAATGGCTTCATGCGGCGGACTTCTGCCACTTCGCTGAACAATACCTGAATGATATGTATCCGTTTTTTTTCGGCTGATTGTTGCTGTTGAACTGCTGGCAGAATCGGAATTTGCAAACGAATCGAAGCTTTCGTCCGACATTCGGAAAATGGTCGGATTGTGTTTGGCCTGAATTTCTTCTTTATCTTTTTCCTTCCGGCTTATTCTGCTCAGAACAGGCGTTTCAATTTTGGCCTGAATTTCTTCTTCCTCTTTTTTATCTACCTTTTCTTCACTTCCGGAAGTAACTGCTGCTGACGCCGAATCGGGCATTTTCATAACAGTTTCAGCCACGGCATCTGCTTCTTTTTCCTGCGGATCGTCGGGACTGCTGACAGCCAATTTGGCCTGAACCGGCGCGCTAAAAAAGGACGGTTGTTCGCTGCTGCCAAAAAACGAATCTTCCTCCGCCTTTCTGAAAAAGGATTGCTGTTGCGCTTTTTGCTGCACAACAGTTGCGGAAGGATTTGTTTTTTCTGCAGTTGAAAACATGATCTGACTTATGCTCTGTTTATTTTTAGGTCATCTTTTTAATCCTGACTATTTCTAATATTTGGTTAGCCTAAACCCACTCGGTTTTTAACAGGTTTTTCATCCACGGAAGTTTGATCATCGAAATGCTCCATGGCAATCTTTCGAGCAACATGTCGTATGGCCTTTGGTCGACTAGAAGCACCCATTCGTCATTAGCAAGACTTAATTTGCCACTTCGTTTCAAAAACGATTCTCTCAAGCCTTCCACTGAAGTGTCTTTAAGAGCCGACCAATATTCAATTAATGCCTGAAGCATTTCGTTTGCCTCAGTCATTTGTTCTTCAGAAAGCGCCACATTTGTATTGACCGGATATTCAATGTCCAATCCACACAATATTTTCGGAAACACCAAATCGTATTCGTCGATTTGGGTTTGTCCCGAAGCGCAGTATTGGACGATTAATGCTGCCAAATCAGGATTTGTGATTTTACCTTCTCTCTCTATTTCCAACTTCTTAAACAAAGCCGGAATAAACGCTGCAAAAATTACTGCGCCAGCATTGTCTATAAATATTCCTTCCTGAAGTTCAGCCACCAATTCGTCTTTATCGATTTCTTCCAAATCCGGATTTAACAGCCGATCGATTAATTTAGTATACAGAAGTTGCTTATCGCTGGTAATTTCTTCCGGTACAATTTCTTCCTGAATATTCTTATTCGTTGCTGATTTATCGGCTTCGGGTTTGATCTTCTGTTGTTTCGATTCGCTGATTAAAAGTTCCTGCCAGGCACGTTTCACGGGATTAGACGATTTTTCAGTGCCAACAGATTGTGGCTTCAGGATTTTTTCTGAAACATGTATTGTTTTCAATTCTTTGAAGAGAAAGGGCAGGATCAAATCTGATTCGATTTTACCTTGCCTTTTTACCGCGTTTTTTAGAACATGACCGTAAACTGACTTTACAATTATTTTTTCGTTTTCAGGAGAAATGTGATTTAAAATGAGTTTTTCAAAAAATGATTCGAACTGACTGAGAATTTCAGACGACTGGCGGTAAATGTTCCTGAGAAATTGAAAAAATAGCTTCTGCGGAACCTGATTAATGATACGTTTGACAACATTTTTTGAGACAATCTGCTCCAGTCGTTCGCTGATAAATTCGGCCCTGCCAACAGGCAAATCGTCCACAATCCAATTCCTAAAAACTGTTTTGAAATCCTCGTCAAGCAAAGCTTTTCCCCACCAGGGCAGGTAGCCATTTTCGAAATAGAACAAAATAAGTTCATCCAGTTTAGCCTTTTTGGTTGCGATCTCTTCTTTGATTTCGGATAAAGTTGGCTTGTAATCGCTAAGTCTTTGTTTCAGGCTAAATATCAGTTCATCATTTATTTTCTGCTTCCAGTCGTTCGAATCAACAGTAGCCTCTATTTCGAGCTTATCTATCGTCAGATAATTTTCGCCAGGATCAATAAATTCGAGTTGTCGTTCAATTTCAGGAATTAAAGTAAAATTACACCAGTCGCTCACTTCCTTTTGCAGCGCAAAACCATCGGCTCTACCATTGTAATTAAACAGCAGCGTTTGATTTCGGATGGTATTTACGGAGCCTTTCATGTTACAGGTTCATTGCTTTAAAATTGCCTAAAATCGTGGTCAGAATTTCGACATAAGTTGGTTTTGCCGATTCATCTCCGTTACTTTTCACTCTTGTTCGTTCATCCCTGGCATTAGTATTCATTGTTGCAAGAACACCACGCTGATCGGTTGGAAGACTAAGCGCAACCTGCAAAAGCATTTGCAAAAGTTTGGCATAAGACGTTAACGCGTTGACCATTTTTACCTTCGACTTGTTCACATCTTCCGGCTGAATGCAGGAAATAAAGTATGAAAGTTGCGACAGAACATTGAGTGTAAGCAAGGCAAGCAATCTTAAATCGGGTAATTCAAGCATGAACAAGTTCAAATTATCGATCCATTTTACAAGCTGTGCTTCAGTTTTCTGTTCGATAAAAAATTTGATTTGTGCATCAACAGGCTGGTCTACGATGTTCGACGATTTCATCAGGTTAAAGAATGCTGTGATTTCCCTTATGTCGGGATATCGGGCTGTAAACAATTTAAAATTAGCAGGCGTATCGGCACCCTGAATTTTATCGAAATCGGTAATGATGTTATTCAGCAACGCGCAGGTTTTCAGGGTTACTATTTCCTGAGTTACGGTTACCGAAGCAGATGCGGAACCTGCCAGACCTGCGTCGTCGGTAACTGTTAAATCAAACTTGAAAGTGCCTGCCTGTGTAAACTGAACAACTGTTTTTGCAGCATTTGGCGAAACAATTTGTGCACCTCCCGAAGTGCTAACCAATGACCATTGAAAAGATTTGATGTTGCCATTCGGATCAGAAGAATTACTACCGTCTAATTGTGCTGTGGTTGCTTGTCCCGGAATCATTACAACTGAAGTTGGAACAGCGACCGCACTGGCAACAGGCGGCTGATTGGTACTTGCGTTTACTGTAACAGTTGCTGTTGCAGAAGCTGTGGCTCCTTTGTCATCAGTCACAGTTAATTGAAATACATAAATTCCGACTTGTGCAAATGAAACCGTGGTAACCGGCTTGTCAGGCGTATTTATAACTGCGCCGCCTGTTGGACCTGAAGACAACGACCAGTTAAACGATACGATTGTTCCATCCGGATCAACTGAACCATTACTGTCGAGTTGTGATAAATTGACAACAAGAGGTGAGAATATTATTGTCGACGGACTTGCAGCAGCTTTAGCCACCGGCCCCTGATTGGACTCAGTAACGGTAACTGTCACTGATGTACTGTCAGAAGCACCTTTATCATCAGTCACTGTCAATTTAAATACATAGATTCCAACTTGCGCAAATGAAGTTGTAGTAACCGGTTTATCCGGAGTAGTTATAACTACGCCGCCAGTTGGCCCTGATGACAATGACCAGTTAAATGATACGATTGTTCCATCCGGATCAACTGAGCCATTACTGTCGAGTTGTGAAACCTGAGGTACATCAGGAGAAAATACGATGGTTGCCGGATTTGCACTGGCTTTGGCCACCGGAGGTAGATTTTGCTGAGTATCAGTGACTGTCACTGTTACGGCTGTTGTATCGGAAGCGCCTTTATCATCAGTTACAATCAATTTGAAAACATAATTTCCGGGTTGGGTAAACGTAACCAGTGTTTTCTCCAGATCCGGATTATTTATTATCGCACCACCCGTTGGACCTGATGACAATGACCAGCCGAATGATTTAATTTCGCCGTCAGGATCTTTTGATTCAACTCCGGAAAGCTGCGAAACACCCGACCCGTTTGCCGACAAAGTAACTACGTTTGGTTCAGCGAAAGCAACCGCAACCGGCGGAACATTTGACAACGGTAGAACCGTAACGGTAACCGTATCCGAATCAGTTGTCCCCTGATCGTCTGTCACAGTTAATTTGAACACATAGTTGCCTTCCGAAAGTTTGGAAACTACTGTTTTGGCTTCCGAAGGATTTTCTATCGTTGCTTCAGAACCCGATTGCAGTTCCCACAAATAAGTTTTTATGGTTCCATCGGGGTCGGAAGACGTGCTGCCGTCGAGAGTTACCGAATTAACCGGTAATTGCACCGAAACATTGTCGCCCGGTCTTGCAACCGGTGGCTGGTTGGGTTGTGTTTGGCCAACTACAGTTATTTGTATCGGCGGACAATCGGAACAGCAAAGATACGGCAGATAAAAATCGGCGATTACCACACCATCGCTAAAATCGGCAATTGCTTCATCCAACTGATCTGCTTTCCGATTTTTAAGATAAGTTGCGGCATCAGTCAAATAGGCCAGAATCTGCTGATTAATATCCTGAGATGTATCTGTTTTTGAGGAAGCAGTTGCAGTGGGAGCAGCGGCTAAATTATTGGTTCCCGATTCCTTTGCGTCAATTGTTGCTGTGTTATTCGTTGCTTTTTCGGCAGTTATTGTATTTGTATTGATTGTCTTCCTCAAACCGGTAATTATTTTGTCTTTTGCAACCAAAACTTTTTCGTTTACTCCTGACGAAAGTACACGCAAATGATCTGTTGTCGATGCTTCTGCGATTACTTTCTCAGTGGTAGTTGTCGCTGTTGCGGCACTTGATCTGCTTTCAGCAGCGTCGGCTTTAAATGCAAATGAATTATTGGTAATTGCATTTGGATTAACCGTTTGTGTTTTGTCGGTTTCGTGATAAACCATGATGAAAGTTCCACCCATTGGCACACCGGCTTTGTGTTGAATGCCCGGATTGCTATTGAAATAAAAACCAGCCTGTTGCATTATTTTTACCTGAAGAATACGGCGCAGAAATTCCATGTATAACTGCAACATTCTTCCATCGGCGGAAATGGAAAGCAAGGCATCCAAATGATCGTTTTCTTCTTCGCTTAACGGGAATCTTTCACTCAGTAATTTATTTAAAAGTTTAATGTACCTGACAGCCTGAATTAGAGTATAATACCTGATGTAGAAATTGTAGAATGTAAAACTGCTGAGGCTGGTGGTAACTGTTTCGTAAAGCATTTCGATGTAATACAAAACTGCTTTAAAAACGAAATCCATTACATCGGTATTTCCTTCCTGACCGAACGACTGGAAATAAACCTGCAGCGGAATAAATGGCAGGTCTTTCACTGTTTGGTAATAAAGCTCAAATTCGTGACCGATGCTATTCTCAGTAAACCTGAATGTTGAATCGGTTTTCATGAGCAATGGAACCTGTGGAACATTGCTGTTTGGTGCAGGCAGTGGTTTGCGTTGTCCATCGCGTTTCAAATCGTAAAAGAATTTCATTTCGTTGCTGAGCTTTCCGGTAAGTTCAGCCATGATCGAATCAAAAAGTAATTCCAGATCGCTGAAATGACAGTTTGTTCCGATTAACGATTGAAGCGTGGCCTGAGAAGTAGCTGTGCCGGCAGTCAGAATACTTCCGAGGTCTTTAATAAAGGAATTGATTGCCGAAACATCTGCACTCAAGGCGACGATATCAAATGGCAGGCGATTTTGATCGCGAATATCCGTAATGTTTTTTACCGCATGTGTATATGGTTTGCCAATGTGACCTTCAATCCGCAGAAAATTGTACGGTTCCAGATCGTATAACAATGGCGCGAAAATATCTTCGTTGATAGTGTTGTATTTTTTGGCGTGATACGACAGGTTTCGGGTGACTTTCCCCTGCAAACGCTTTTCAGGACTCCAGTTTTTTAACAAATCATCTGACGAACCAGTAATGGCATAATAGTATGGAATTGATTTTGAAGATAATGGAATATTTGCCAGCACCGAAGGTGTGATCCGGATGTTGGAATCTACTTCTTTATCTTTCCCCTTTATGCCGGGTGCCGGAACAGCAAATTTCTGAACCAGCAAAACCAGCTTTTTAAAGAGTATTTTCAGGTGTGAAGCCGTTTTTTTCTGGTCGCTCAAAATGGGCGATGGTATAAAATAATGCCGGTAGGCACTGGTTAGCGAAGTGGTATCGGGTATGGCCAGATCGAGCAAAAGGTGCCTCGGGAACATATCATCGGGGCAGCACATACCAATAAATTCAATGCCCATTTTCCTGAATTCGCTGTATGCAAGCAGAATGTCGGAGAAAAGGTCGTAGTAATATTGAATAACAATCAACTGTTCAGGAGTAATGCTGCTATCGTTCAGGAATTTAAAATGGTTGGCGAGAGATGCAAACGGATTGGTCGGAAAATCTTCTGATAGCAATGGCTGCAGAACATTGTAAGCTTTTGTCAACGAATCCTGGGTATTGCTGAGGAATGAGTTGCTCAGAATCTTGCGGTAGGCATCGAAAAAGTTCAGGCATTCGAACATTGGAGTTGCCAGCACATCAAACCGTTTCATGGTTATTTCCGGAAGGGTCAGCCACGGACTTGCGATTTCGCCGGCTCCGTTTAACAAGTCATCCACATTCGCTTTTTCAATCACCAATGGCCTGAAATTTACAGTTACCAGAATTCCTTTGTCGTCGCACGAATTGGGGTCACAGTTTTTGTTGTTTTCCTCCAGCAATTCAACAAAAATCAGGACAATTTTTTCTCCGTCCGACAGAAAAGTCTTGGTTAAAGCAGTGGTACCTTCAGTCTCAGCTTCCTGCTTTAATTCCCACAGATTAAACTTTTGAGTTTTTGATGCGATGTTTACAAACTTGTTGTAATATTCAGGTTTAACAGCGTCGAAAATAGCTGTTGTTCTTTTCGTATAGATTATATCTTCATCCATTGAAGCGAGGTAGCCAGAACTGGTTACACCAACACCTTTGGTTATGGTGATGCTGTTGCCATCTGCTGAAGTTTTCACTTCTAACCCGCACACAATACCAATACCAGATAAATTGGTTCGTGTCATTCGTCCCTGCTCATCAAGGTAGCCGAATAAGTCGTTGAGGTTATCAGATGTAAGCACCTGATCGGCTACAAACTTTGGATAGTCTGAATTGGCTGCTGAAGGTATCATAACTGTAAATTTATTTTCCGCCTGCGCGGATCGTAAAAAAATTAATTTTCATTTTTCTTTTTAATCTGTTCATCAAGCTCTGCATCGCTGATGATTGCAGTGTGCCCCAGGAATACCCTGTTGCTGTCGTTTCCGTCAATGCAATCGTGCAGCGTGGCTTGCGGATAAACATTATTCAGATTGGTAAATACGTTTAACAAGGCGTCGAGTCTGGTGCGCAACGTTGTGGCATCGGGTTCCGCCTTCGAAAGTTCCGAAAGCCAGTTGCAGTACAAATCGCCAAACTCTTTTAAGGATGCTTTGCTGACCCAGCAAATTTTTAACCCGATGTGTGCCGGTGTTTCCATGCGAATGGTTTGCTCGGCAAAACGCCTGAATTCGATGCCTTTGTTGGCCAAACCATCTTCGCCGTTCAAAACCACGGTAATCCTGAAAGAATATGGATCACGTTCGTCGCAATCGCTGCAACTTGAATCCAGACAAACGGAAAGCACCGGATCGCCGATGGCGCGTGGGCGGAGTAAAACATGCTCAACAATGTGAATTTTTTCCGGAGTAATAATGCTGTCTGCAAAAGCGATGATTTCATCACGCGCAGCTTCAGCTTCGGCTTTATTTTTGAATGTTTGTTTCCGGGTTGCAATCACTTTACCCTTACCGTTAACCAGATTGAGTGTGAATGGCTTCGTTTTTTTTATGGTATAATGAGCCGGGTCGGTGATGTAAACAAATGATTTGTCGATTTCATCCCATACTTTTTGTTCAGCAACTGCGAGCTCACTTTCAACGTATTTGGTTTTGCTGGTCAAATAAGCCTTTTTATTTTTATCGATAAGGCGCCAACTTTCGTGAAATTTCCCACCGGTATTTTCCTGAAGAAGCTCCACGCTTCCGGAGTAATTGGTACTGTAACCTAAAAGCAACCTGATCCGGGTTACCAGTCCGGCAATATTTTCGTTATTGCAAACCAGATCGGGATTTTTGTAATTGAACGATTTTCCACGGTTTCGGCTCAGCTCCGGAAAGTTTTGGAGGAACGAAATTTTGTTTTCAATCAACTGGCTGTCGGCAATATCCTTGTCGTCGGTGTACGAATACAACATCAGCGCGTAGTCGTTGAAAGTTTCGGCAAAACGGGCCAGCAAATGATCGAGAAAGCGGTTGCGGCGTGATAAAAATATCGGCTCGCGCTCAATCAATCCCTGCAAAGTTGCGGTATCCAGACCATTGTATAAATCTGCAATTCCATCAATTTCTCCGGAATCAATCAGGCGCGAAAAATAAGTTTGGGTTACCGTATTGTCGACTGCAAACAATTCCCTGATGTTGGCCAGTTGCGCCAGATAATTGACCAGCAATTGTTCGAAAAACAACAGATAAGCTTTTAGTTGCCTGGCCTGCGCCTTGCGAAAATCCGTGGCTGTGTCTGACAATCCGTCAACCCCAACGCCGTAAGTTAATGGCAGCGAATTTTGCACGGCGTAATACGAATTCAGGTCATAATAACTTCCGTGCGGAACAGGCAAGTCGTTCTCCAGAACCGAATATTTAGGTTGTGAATTTCGCCCTTTTACCACCTGAAGTGTGTCGCTCAACTCGTTGGCATCGGCCAAAAATGGCAACCCATTTTTGTACACCATCACTTTGCTTCCTTCAATGTATAATCTGGGTTGACGATTGTGTGTGACCGACATGCTCCATGACTGGCTTTCGACCAAACGTCCGGAATCATCGTAGCGGGCAAACACAAAATTCTTTACCGAAATAACACCCGGAATGTCCATAATCATATTAATCACATCCGAAGTGTAAAGCATGGTGCGCAACGAAGCTTCAGCCAGTTCATCGTTATCGATGAATCCGTTGCTTAATGCAGGGCCTTCGAAAATTTCGTCAACCGGTTTGTTCGCGTCGAGCAGTTGTTGCAGCGAGTAAAACTTTATATCCGGGCTCATGTACTGATCGATGAGATAATATGCTTCGGCCAGAATCGCTTCAATATCGGCCGATGCCTCAACTTCCATGTCGGTACAAATGGCAATGTCTTCTACTTCAATGGCTTTAATGGTGCAATAATCTTCGGCAAGGTTTCGGTGGTTGTGCAAAACCTGCACTGTTTCGGCAATCACCGCGTCGGCACGTTTTATTTTTTCCAGATATTTCGGAAAAATGCCTGCCGAAGTTTTGTCCATGATGGCTGTTTTTAAATCAGGCAAAACCAACGCCCGTCTTTCAGCCGTATTCCTGAACCAAACATTTATGGGAACATTATCGAAAACCAGAACTTCGGTGGCTGCATCGTTTTTATCGGGTTTAAACGTAACCTGAACCTGCGCAAAAACAGGTTTCCTTAGCGCGTTGTCCAGAACTTGTTCCGGAGAATCAGGAATGTCGGCAATTACCGGAATTGAGCCTGAAATAAATGGTACAGCAATGTCGGTAATTTCGCTATTCGGGTTCCTGAAGTTTTTATAAAACGTTTTGTTCGTTTCCAGTTTTGCCCACGAAGGAAGCCGCATTTCGATGGTTGCATTGGCCAGTTGAAGCCCGTTCTGGAAGCTGAATTTGTATTTTATTTTTCCGCTGTTCAGGTTCCCGCTTTTTTCTTCTTCCTCAAATTCAAGCAAAATATCGTACAATCCCCGCACAATAACCTGATGTTCAGTTGGCTCGTACTGCAAAATACTTTTGGCGCAATTGGCATAGATATAAAGATCGTCGCAGGCGCATTTTTTACAATTCAGCCAGCCGTTTTTAATTCCGTCGATGTTAATCAGCAATTTCCTGAAATCGTCGACCGTCCACGGATTAACCGTTAAAATATTTCGTGCCGTGTAAAAAGCCTGACGCTTATCCGAAGGGAATTGGCCATCGGCATCAGCAGTTTCAGGAGCAGACAGAGCCAGCAAATCTTTTATGTCGAGCGAAGTCCGTGAGCCAAGATCGGTTAATGCGTAAGCGAGTGCCTCCAACACGGTGATACCCGGATCGTGAATGTTGTAATCTGTCCACAATTTGCTACCAAGTTTTTCAATGTATTCCATGCCTTTCCGGCGCAGAAATTCGTAATTGCTGCTCTCGTTAAGCGATGGATTTTTTTGTATGGTATAGCTCTTAGCCATGTTCAGGCATTATTTAATGAGTTCTGAAATTTATTCTTATCGATGCAAATCTCTTCGGCATTGCTGTTGGTTTCAATCAATTCGTGTATCACATGCTTCGAAGCAGGCGTTGAAACCAATATGCTTCGGGCTGTTGAGGCCGAAATTTCGTCCATATCGGAACTTTCCGCTGAAGTTTCATCCACTTTTACATACATGAAAACGTCGGTGATGAAATCGACGTAATATCGTTCTTCAATGAAATTGATGAGTACCGATTTGTACACTTTACCGCCAAAATCAATGGTCGACGTATTCCCATAAGCCCATGGTGAAAGGAATTGCGTGATTTCCTCCTTGAGTTTATCCGTGTAAAATGTGAAGTCTTTAAACTCGTCAAACAGTTTCACCGAAAACTCGAGTCTGACTTCTTCAAACTGTGGCTGGCAGGCGCGCAGATTGACAAAGCAGGAAATTCGTTTGCGCAGATAGTTTTCGATGTTGGTCAACGTACTTTGCTGCGTGTATGGTTTAAGCGGATTGGCATCGTTGTGGTTAAGCTGCGACGGAATGGTGATGATGCTCACATAGCCCGGTTTTACTTCGTGGTAAATGCCATCTTCAATCTGTGTGTGGTTCAGGCATTTTACTTTATAAATCTCAGGAAAAGCTTCGAGAACCAAATGTTCGTAATCCCAGACTGTGATGGCACGGGCTTTATGGCGCAAACGTTCGCTAACCCTGACGTAAAAATGATCGTCGTTTTCCTTGGTTCGTCCCCCAAAAGATGAATATGGCTGGGTAATTTTTTTAATGGCTGCATCCGGAATTTTCAATTTGGAAACCGTTCCGGCAGGCAGTGCTGTGTCCAGAAAATCCCCTGCATTTTCATTGTTTACAAAAGTAGCCACTGAAGCCTGGGCATCAACGGTAATTATATCGCACACAGCCTCAACAGCTTCGGTAACTGCCACCCGCAGCCATATAAATCCTGAAGGTAAAATCGTATTTGTTGCTGTAGCTTCGTCAGGAATTGAAAAAGAAATAATGCCCGACTGAACCAGTTGCAACGTGTTGTCGCTGTAGTCCGACGATTCAAATTCAATCCATTTGTTGTTGCTTAAAAAGGCCCAGTTTAAATGTTCCAGTGGTTTGGCAACAGTCGGATCGGTTGTTCCTTCCATAATCTGGAACAGAATATTTACTGCTTCATTCGGGTTTAATTTTTCGATTCCGATATAAAATTCGCCAATATGGGTTTCGACTCCTCCGTCGCTCAAATGTTTGAACTGCGGCAACAAATAAACATTTTCTACCGTGTTTAAATATTTGTGTTGCTCACCCTCGCCAAACGGGTAGAGGTGGAAGAAATTAATTTCACGGTTATCGAAAGCAGTTTCGGTTAAAACAGTTACATCATCGATGGTATAAGCCGAATAGCTGGCATAAATTGATTTTATTTTTGGCGTGTAGGGAGTTATTGGTTCAACTGTAATTGTGTCGGAAATATCCGGGCTTTTTTCAACAATGTATAGCGCGTAGTCCCTGATGTACTCGTTGTATCCAAAACTACTCGAAAGAGTTAGCCTGATAAATCCATTGACTGATGAAGCATTGAGAGAATTGTACTCGTCTTCATAATCAACAATTACGCTTTCAGGAATTGCTTGTCCTGATGGGAATAGCTGAACTTGCGGCGTAATTCCGTTGAATATGGAGGTTGATGAAGCAATTGTACTGTCGTTAGCATGAGAAATCCATATTCCACCAGAAAGCATTTGTGGTGTGCAGGTTGGGGTAGTGGTTGTTGTGCTGTCGTTTTTTATATATTTTATTTTGCTGGTAGCGTCAGGAAGTTCAGCCCATTCAATATTTAATTTTACCGAAGCGTTTTTCTTACTGATGATCTCTTTGCTGCCAATTATTAAACCTGCGTCTTTATTCGGATTCCCGCCAAACGGAGTAAAAGGTTTTGACGCATCCAACACACCAAAGTCGTTCGACAATTGAAGATTTTTCAGACCTTTTTGATTGTATCCTGAATCCATTCCCACTTCAACCCTGATTTCCGTTTTAGTGATGGTAATGTCTTTCAGCGTGTCGTATTCGTAAATGGTGGAGTCATCGTTAATCAGGTAGATTTTCAGAATCGGCAATTCAATATTGAAAGTTCCGCCATGTTTAGCTGCATTGTAATTCACAATGGCTGGCGCCGAGCCGGGAATGGTAAATGAAATTTCTGCACAGTTCGTTGTTCCGTCCGAAAGTTTTTTTCCTGAAGAAGCAATGGTCAGGCTTTCAGCTTTATACCATTCTTTTTCGGCGGTGAGATAACATTCAATATGCTTGTTATCAAGTGCCGAATTGTTATTCATCGCAAAACGAACAAACACTTTCCGTTCGCCTTCTGTCAGGTATAAATAATGGGATGCTAGGGCAAAACCAAGTTGTGCTTTTGGCATGGCGATACTTTGCAGTTCAGCTTCATCGTATGTTTTGTGTACAAACGGATGCCATTCTTTGTTGGCGCTGGTTAAAGGCGGATTAATTCCGTCGTCGCTGTTGGCGATTGGCGATGCAAATACGCGTCCGGTATTGTTTTGCTTGATGGTAGTTGTACCCGGGTTATAAATATTTTCGTTTGCCGATGCTTTGAAAAATGTTTTAAGCTGCGAAACTTTAGCCTTGGTGAAAACCGTGTCGCTGTCGAGCTCATAAATTACATCTTTTTTCAGGCTGTCTTTCCCGGCTCTTAAAGCAGTGCCCTGTTCGAGCAGGTAACTGTCGACCTGCTTGGCCAGCTCGCCCAAAACATGAACTTTATTGGCTTCGGCAGCTCTTGGCTGAAGTCGCAAAACTTCTTTGTAGTAAAAATCAAGGTGACGCTGTGTAATTGTATTAACGTGTGTTTGCGTAAACCTGAATAACATTAAAAAGCTCAGGAACAGCGCGTAATGTGGTGTGTGCTTGTCGTAGCTTTCGAGTGTTTTCAGTAATTCACTTTCTGCTTCCTGAATGATTTTAGTATAAGTTGATAGATATGTATCGAAAATGCCCGTCAATAAATTGTGGTTTGCAGCATGCTCGATGCTCAAGAAATTATTGGCATAAGCGGTGAGTGGATTATTAAAAATACTATCGTCGGCATCAATTTGATTTTCGTAATCGGTCCAGTTTGTGTACACCGAATCATCGAACCAATTTTTGCTTAGTCCGATGGTATTGATAACTTGATTGGCGTCGGTTAACGGCATATTTAAAATCATCAATTCACTTAAACTGCTGTGATTGAGATAGCCGTGATTTTGTGCAGCTTTATAATAGGCAATCAGCCTGTTGAGCGCTGGCGCTAATTTGGTCTTCGTGAGGTTGTAGATGGTTTGTTTCAGCGAAGTATCTTCAGGTAATTTATGCACATAGTTGTCTAACGATTTGCTGAGCGTTAGCATGATGCTAAACAGTTCATTCAATCTTATCCGGATGTCCGGAAGTAATGTTTTGTTGTCGTCGTTCCGGATGAAATCAAGCCGTTCCTTTATTTCAAGCTTATACCGGTCGATGTCCTGAAGGGCTATGGTGCCAAGCTGTGCCGAAATATCGCTTGAGAAAAACGGTTTCCAGTTGCCGGCAATTGCATTTGAATTGTTGTAATAGTTGATGAATACGGCAAAATCGTTGGCAAACACAATCCAGTCGGCATATTCTTTTTCGTCAACCAAAGCGTATTGAGTTTTATCCATTCCCGGCAAAACCCGCTGGATTTGACTGGTTCCGTTATGAATCAGTGGATTTTTATGTTCGCTGCAGTTTGCCATTTTTATTTAACTGATTTGTCGGTGGTTAAAAAATTAAGCTCTGTGCCTTCGTTGATATAATAGGGGAATACAAAATTGAAGCGGCTGTTGGTGGCCCGAACGATGTAGTCAATTTCAACCAGTACTTCGCCTTCGAGTTCGTTCTGCATATTCAGCGAAATTTTTTTCGCATCAATACGTGGTTCGAAAAAAAGGATAGCCGTTTTTATTTTATCGATCATGATTGTTTTCACGGTCGTGTTCAGCGGCTCAAACAACAGTGTATTCATGTTGCAGCCGTATTTGGGTTGCATAATGCGCTCGCCAATGGTGGTGGTCAGCAGAATCTGCAAACTCCGCTCAATATCGATTTCCTTTTCAGTCATCTCAACTGCCTTGGTTTGTGCATTAAATGTTGGTGGAAAACCCCAGCCAACCCCCAGAAAATCGTTGCTCGTAAATTCGTCGCTCATTCTGTTACTCTTTAATATTCTGTTTCTTTCTGTCAGATATTGTCATTTTGGGTCATTCATAGTCATTTGTTGTTTCGAACGATAAATGACGATTAGTGACTATTTAATGACTTTTTCTCTTATTGTCATCCTCCAATATTTACTGTCGGACAACCAATTACGATTGTTCCGCCGTGTGCTGTGCTGTCGCCCATTCGGGCTGCCGGAGCGCCACCTATGAAAACAGTTCCTGAACCGGCGGCAATCGTATCGGGTGGGCCAACACAGGTGCACATATCGCCAACTTTTGCTGCTGGCATTCCACCAATCATCACGGTTGGTGTTCCGGGTGGCATTACCGGTCCGCCCACGTGCGGCACTGTTCCGGTTACCATCGGACAAACGTGCATGTCTCCAACTCTGGCTGCCATTGGCATAATTCTTCGCTTTTTTAAATATTATAACTTCAGAGAGGGGCTTTGCCCCTGTGACCCCAATTCCTTTTTTGTCTTGACACAAAAAAGGAATCAAAAAAAGTCAAGACTGTGTTCGCTTCACACGAAAAACCTGCGTTTAACGACTAAAATCTTTTAAACTCACCTCTTCCTTTGGTCGAGGCTCAAACAGAAAAGATTTTTTAACGTCGTCTTCACTTGTTTTTCGGCTCACCGAACAAGGTCGGTGGCTTTCAAACGCGAAGCCTTCAGGTTAATTTAAAGAACGAGTACTTGTAACGAGTTAATTAATATTTACGATCGAACCTTTAACTGCTGTGGTTCCGCCACTCGAAACTTCTGCTCCGGCACTTCCTTCCACTTTTGTCTGCGCACTACCTTTAATTCCGATATTAACGCCTTCAGCATTGATGTCTTTGGCGGCTTTAATGACAAAATCCTTGATGCTTTCTATTTTAATTCCGTCTTCGTTCATCGTAATTTTGTTCCCATTCTGATCTTCCAGGTAAATCTTTGTTTCATCTTCGGAAATAATGAATTTGTTTCCAGCGGGCGTTTCCAGCGAAAAGCTTTTTTTATCATCATTAAAAATCATTTTCATCTCGCTGCGACTCACATAACCTTTTTCGTGATTGTCGTCGGAAGCAGTTATCGGAGCCGGTTTTGCACTGCTGTTTAGCATTCCGAGAACTACTGCATGCCGGGGATCGTTGTTAATAAAGCCAACAATTACCTCGTCATCAATTTCAGGCCTGAAATACATTCCGCGCTTGTCGCCTGCATCGAGTGAAGCCACACGGCACCAGATTCCATCTTCGTCGTTATTGATGACTGGTATTTTTACTTTGATGCGGTCTTCTCCATCGGGATCGCTTTCGAGCTGGGTTACAATGCCAATGTGTAAACCCTGAATAGCGGGCAACATGGCTCCGCTTAAAGGTTGCTGAACATTGTAGGTTTGAACAAACCATTCGGGATTAATTCCGAACTGAAATGTGGTTTGCCAAAGTCCTTCAGTGATCTGATGCCTGATTCCGGTAACAAATAATTTTCCTTCGAACCGGTCGCCCACACCATTTAACTGGATGAGGTTTCCGGGTAAAACATCTGCAGTACCGTCGGTAGTCACTTTTCCCCTGATTTTGGCCAGCCGGTTTTTCAGCATTGCTGCATTTACCCAGGCCTGCAATTCAGGTTCTTCAATTTTTGCACTGTTGAATAAACGGAATTCCGATTCACCAATCACATCAGCCAACGTGTCGGCGGTTAAATTTCCGGCATCCGGAACGCCCGGATCTTCAGCTTCGGTGTCTTTTACCAATTCCTGATCGGTGTAATTCCAGACCGAACCTTTGATGGATTTGTATTGCAGGCGGGCATCTATTTCCGCATCCAGGTTGTGAATAGTTGCTCCGTACTGAATGGTTAAGGCGGCATTGCTGCTAAAATCAGGCGGAGCAACCGACAGATTTCCGTCGTTGGCAATGCACAACAAACCATTCATCTCAGCCCGGCAAAGCATAAAATCCCAGTCGGTGCAATTGTATTGCACAATCTGCTTGTGTGTGGCAGTTGTCGAAGCCACATCCTTGTCCAAACCATACGCGTCAACGAGTTCTTCAATCACATCACTGTCTTTGGTATCCAGTGAGTATTTGCTTTTGCATGCGGCTGTCATTTTCACGGCTTTGTCTTTACACTCAATAATCAGCAGCGAATTGTTATTCCTGATCCTGATGCTGTGTTTAATTACGATGCCTTTGAAAAGGGTTTTTTCGTCCCTGCTGTACCCAACTTTAATTTCAATTTCCTTTCCAGGTTCAAAATCAGCTTTCCCGCTCAATTCAAATGATTGTTTGCTGGGTTCTCCGTCAATATAAACAAGCGTTGCCATCGGGATACGGTTAACTTCTTTATTTACAATGATTGATAAGAGCTGAAACTGTTGTGAAACTTCGGTGCCGCCGCTGAGAATTGTATGCGTAACTACGCTTTTCGGCCTGTCAGACGGTATGTTTCGTTCATTGGGCATCTAGTTTTTTGTTTTATCGAATGGTGGAAAAAATATTTCATTGCCTACAGTGAGGTTTCTGAAATTGCTTAGTTTATTCACTTGTGCAACCTGAATGTAATATTTTGAGTCGCCATATATTTTGAAACACATCAAAGGCAGCGTGTCTCCTTTTTTTACAATCCTGAAATGGGTAAGATCGGGTGAATGGTTGTTTTCTTCCAGAACCCGTTGCTCTTCTTCGGCCACTTCGCGGATGGTAACTTTGCAGATCGCCCTGATTGGTTTGCCGTCAGGATTAAATAGTTTATACGTGATACTTAGCGATGAACAAACACCTTTCATCAGGCTGGTGCCCCAAACGAATTTGAAAAAGCGGGTTTGATGAATGTCGCCATCGTAACCCATCAAAAAATCGTTTAGTTTGGCCAGATCCTCCGAGATATCATCTCTTTTTCGGCCATCAATGATTCCGGTGTTGTCGTACAGAAATTCGAATGCCAGTTCGCCCGGTGGTTTTTTCTCAAAGCGTGGCTGGCTTCCACTTGTGCCGCCAGCCTGTCCGTTGTTGAATTCCACTTTTGTTTCCAGCGTATAGTTTTCAGGATTGATCATTGCCGTTACCGGATTTTCATCCAATGCGGCCAACTGATCGTCTCCGCAACCCGGATCGGTGTAGGCATAAATTTTTAATTTTTCGAATTCTCCGGTTGCCATTTATCGTTCTTTTTGGCTGTTTAGAATATCCATGATATCGTCGATGCATTGCTGCAGCAGGGCTTTTTGGGCGTCTTTCGATACCTGACTTCCCGGTGCTGCATTCGCCCCTTCTTTGGCCTGTTGATCGTTGACAGTCACACGTATTTGCAATTCTTTAATTTCTAGCGGCATTAGCTTCGGTTTATGGTGAAATAGTTATAGCATAAGTCGAGCGTTTCAATAACCACCGAATTTTCCTGCGCATTGAAATCACTCACGCTCCATTTTTTTGGCCAGACATTGAAAAATTGCCAGGTTGTAATGGGGTCGTGCTTTTCATTCAATAAGGTAACATTTACTTGCACCGGACTAAAACTGCGGTTTTGCAATGCATCGATACACCAGTCGATTACTGCCGAATCGGTGAGCATTCCACGTTTTAAAGAGAGATCGGGATACTTGGTGCGAACCGGTAATTTATGCTCAAAACGATTTTCACCGCCTTCTTTAAACGATTCGGTGTCGTATTCCACATTCAGTCCGGTTACACTTTGGAAACGCTGGTCGTTGTTGTTGCCCAAGTTTACAAACTCTACTTTAAAATGAAATCCCACCGGCGGATAATATCCGCCTGCAACAGGTGTGGCCATATCTTTTGCTTAAAACGATGAACTAATTTTTGATGTGACTTAGCTTAAGCCTGAAATTTCTAATTCAGAATGTTCAGACCTTCGTGCGCCAGTTCAAGTGTTTCGATAGCTACTTCATTACCATCACTTTTCAAATCACTGGCCTGAACTTTCACTGCAAAAGCATTCTTGGCTTTCCATGAAATAACAGGCGAATGTGTTTCGTTAAGCAGGCTGATGATAATATCGCGCCGTTCAACAGTATTTAACGCGGTGGTGTTTATCCATTTATAGAAATCGGAATCACCATTCATACTGCCCCTTTTCAGGGTTATATTGCTGTATTTTGGCATGCCCGGCATTTTAATCTTTGAATACTCCGGGCTGCTGCCTTCCCGGTATTCAATGGCTTCAATCTGTATGTCAAGTCCGGTAACTTCGGTAAATCCGATACGTTCGCCGCCCCATTGCACCAGAAAGTGAAATTTGGGAAGAGGATAGTTTGCCATATTTTTTATTTTAAAAATGAAATTGTTTAAGTTTTAAATATTTGCCGTAATTCAGTATCTGTTAACTTTCAGCCAGCTTGTGAGAGAAACGTAAAATGATAAATTCAGCAGGACGAACAACGGCCATACCAATTTCAACAATCAATCTTCCTTCCAGAATATCGAGTGCAGTCATTGTTTTACCGAGGCCAACAGCCACGTAAAAAGCATGTTCGGGTTTTACTCCCTGCAAAGCGCCTTGTCTCCACAAAGTGGTTAAAAAGTTTTCAATCATTCCCTGAATTTTAACCCAGGTATTGGCATCGTTCGGTTCAAACACAAATGGTTCGGTCGATTTTTTACAACTTTCTTCTACCATGTTGAAGAATCGGCGCACTGGCACATAGCGCCATTCGTTGTCATTTCCGGCGAGAGTTCGTGCACCAAATACCAAAGTTCCTTTGCCTGTAAAATAGCGGATCGCATTGACCGATTTACCCGCAACAGCATCCACATTCAGATTGTCGAGTTCGGAGGCTGTAAATACAGTTGCCGGAGCAAGCACGCTGTTTAAACTTACATTGGCGGGTGCTTTCCAAACTCCCCGAGTCCGGTCAACCAGCGCATAAACACCTGCAATTGCTCCACTTGGAGGCATTTCAGTCATGCTTTTACCTACCCCGTTCAGTATGTTTTTATAGATCGGAAACGACAATGCAAGTGAATCATCAAGAGTTTTTGTATACGAACTTATTGTATTTACGATCAGGTTCTGATAAGCTGTATTGAGTTCGTCGAACATCGGCTCCAAAAGATTAACAGCAGAAATTCTTCTGTTTGAATCATTTGTTCCAGTGATTAGTGCAGAAGCAGCAGCGGCGGTTGAAAGTGGCCAGGAACCTGCAGTTAATGCTGAAAAATCTGTTGCTGCCGGAGGTGTAGTGATGACAGAAAGTGCTTCGAGATTAAGTGCCTTAACGTTAGCCAATACCGGATCAAAATTCGAGGTAATTGCTGCGGTCACATCTGCCAGAAAATCCGGAAGTGTCAATTTATCAGGACCAGCACCATTTACAAATTCATTGATTTGTGCCCCGATTGTTACCAGGTAATCAAATACATTTTTGAGGTTTGCATTTGAATTGCCTCCAACGCCATTAAATGTTGCAATCAGCGAACTGAATCCATCGGAAAGCACCCCGTTTGGAGGACTCAATACCAGGGTTTTTGCACTTACATTGGCCTGATCGGCATAAGCCTGTTCAAGCTGGGTAATTATATTTTGAACATCTGTATCTGCCGTAAGTCCGGAGAGAGGAACCGAAATACCTGCCCTTTTTATTACCGACTGAACATCGGTGTATTTAATTAATTTTGGCAAATTAACTTTTAGCCACGGTGAATAGACTGCCCCATATTTCAGGTTATTAATGCCGATGTTATTCCTGAAGTTTGTTCCCAGCGCATCATCCTGTTTTACATCAAAGAGACCAACCCTGTCGCCCAAATCGGCGCATTGCAATAAGGCGGCCTGCTGAACACCGGCTATTTCTGAATCTCCTAAAGAAACAGCATCCGGAAATAAAATGATTGTTGGCGCATCTTCTTTGCGCAGTTTATCAATACCATCTGTAAAATCGGCATCCGAAATGGTTGTGGATTTATCACTTTTACCAATTGATACAATGTAGCAATCGCCGCCGCCATTGGCATAGAACATACGCAGCGAATCGTACATGAAAAAATTGTTTCTTACAGTGGCCGAAATGAAATTGTTATTGCTGTCGATATTTACAAGAGTTACGTCAGGCGAAGGACCCGCTCCGTAAAACTGTTCGAATTCAACAAGTGATCCAATCCGCTTTGGTTTGTCGATCAAATCGCCTGGAGCGATATCGTCTGCTTTAATTGTGTAGCCGACAAAAGCAGGTAATGCCGTTTCAACCTGTGCTACAGACGGTGGTAATTTGGGAATTTCTTCAACAAAAACACCGGGAGTTTTGTACGTTGTTGCCATTAGATTTCCTTTTTTTTGATTTAGTTTATGTGAATTTCTGAGTAATATTTTGTCTCATCCAGATTGATCAAAGCATCGGCTTTTATCAAACTTACTGATGGATTTGGAAGCATAATCGTTTTGGTGTCTTCCGGCTCGGGAGGTTTCATAATTTCGATATTTCCATATCGTGTAAGTGGCAAGGGATCATCAGGAATGTATGGTGTGTCAAATATTTTTCCAACATAGCGCCAGTGTGTTCGTCGGTTTCTGAAACGTACTTCGAATACCGGCGAAAGCAAATCTTCCTGACTGGTCAGGTCAAAATCTGCCTTTTTGCTTTTTGCTTTAATCTCGATTAAGGCGAATGGCGTTTCGCTGCCCTGAAGCAAATAAAATGTCACATCGTCGTGATAAGCAGGATTATCGCTATCGATGTGAATCGAATATATTCCTTCCGGATATTTTAGCAAATCAACCTGCAACGTATAAAAATCGCCCTGAAGAATTTCTATTTTAGGTTTGATGGTAAAGCCGGAGGCGTCTTTCATGGTGGCAATCGGAATAGAATTTTTTTCGGTCATGGTATATGTGAAAAAGCCTTTTGCCACAGGGTAACTGTCGCTGATGTTCACATAACTCAAGGGTGTTTCGGCGTTTCCTGCTTCTTCCAACCAGTCAGGAGAACCGGCAGGAGCAACTCCGGTTTTCACAAGTGCTGTAAATAATTTGGTCTGATTTGTGGCATTATCCGACAACATGTCGCCGGGCATATAGGTTTTCCCGTTTTCAAACACTGGCGGGATAGTGCTAAGCGCCGGAAAAAGGTTTGAGGCGTTTGTGAGACAATTATTCAATACAAATAGTTTGTCTCTTGAAGTCTGCAACGATAGCGCGGTGTAATTCAGGAAATTGTAATCTTTCAGTTTTACTAAAAACCGGAAGGACTGCTTATCATCCAGCGGCACAAATGGTTTAAACTTACCTACATTTGCTGCATCTGCCGTGGCTTTAATTCCAACAATAATTCCTGAAGAAGTGTTTTTGAAAACGCAACTGTGAGCCTTCAGCGCTTTGGTGCAGTCAGAAGTTGGCGTAATATCCAGAATTTCGCGTACATCAAATGTTGCTTCCTGGCTGTCCTTATCTTCCTGGTTCATAGAGTCCCACGCCTGTTCTCCTTTATTCAGGAAATAGTGGTGCCTGATTTTGACTTCGAAAAGACTTTTATAGATTATTGATTGGCTCATTCTTCTATTTGAATTTAATTTACCTTACTTCGGCCGTCAATCATGACTTCACTGATTACACCATTTATTTCACGTGTGCTTTCTCTTTCCATCTTGAGCAACCTTACTTTATAGCATACAAACGGGTGTTGCTTTCCGCCAAAAGTGCTCCATACATAGTTTAACTGTTCAAAACCCAGGTTAAAAAGGTCAAGAATGATGTGAAAATCATCCGGTAAACCTTCAACTTCAGTTGTACTGTTTTTCAGGTTGAAAGCGTATTTCCCCTGAAAAAAGGTAATGGCGTAGGACAGGTAAATTAGAGCGTTTTCATAATTCGTCATAAACGAAGTAATCATGATAAACAGGTTCAGATTTACGGGTGGATTGTTGTAAGTCGCCAGGTTATTTTTCACCGAAGTATAATCGGGGTTATTTTTCATCGAGGTTTCTTCGGAAATATTTACCAGCGAAATCAATATTTTGTTGGTCGTTTTCAATAAGTCTTCATCCAGTCTGGAAATATTTTGCAGTGTGACGAACGGTGCTTCCAAAGCATCTCCCGGTTTCTTAACTTCCTCGATATAGGCATTTAATTGTTCTGCCAAAAACTTTAGGACTGGATGTATCATCGTATAATTCGCAGTTAAATTATTTCAAAAACCTAAAATGAAAGGATTCTGGCGGTAGTCAAAGGCTAGTTTCCTGTCGGCTCATTTTAAGGTGGTGAATATCTAATGAAAGGTAGAGGAAAAAATATCCAAGTTCAATCCTCATTTATGGGGATTTTTTTTGACTTGGAAATGCAGCTAATTCAGAATATTTAGCTCGAAACTTCGCTTAATTAATTCGGCACTGTTCTTTACTTTTAGCTTCTGAATCAGGTTTTTACGATGCGTAATTACTGTGCTTTCGCTGATCGACAATTCGGAAGCAATGGTTTTTGCCGAATTTCCGGCGGCAAGTTTCTTCAAAACTTCTTTTTCGCGCACAGAAACATTGAATGGGGTAGAGGAGCTTTCAGATTCAAGCTCCTGATCTTTTTCCAGGAATCCAAAAAGTATGTCTAGCTTTTTGTTTTTCAAATCTTTTAAATAGGAAACATGAACCTTTAAACCAACCCAATGGCCGTTTTTATGCCTGATATTTACAGGAAGGCAAATCTCATTTTTTGAAACTTCATAATTGGCTATTTGAATAAGGGTAACGATTTCGTTAACCAGGTATGAAAAATCTTTGGGATGTATAATTTCCTTGTAAAACAGGAAGCCTTTGTCAACAATGTCTTCCGGTGTATGACCCAGAAGATTTTTGATTGAAGAATGCATATAGCTGCAACTACCTGAATCGATGTCGAAAACAAAAAAACAATTTTCCTTTTCCAAGTTGAATGAACTGGATAATTTGTTCAAACTTCCAGAGTTCTGTTTTTCGTTAAACGATCTGATTATTTCATAAAGATTGTTTTGCATGGCTTTGGTTTAGCTAAGTTAGATTTGTAATGCGTATTCAATTTTTAACAACATTTGAAACAAATCAATTCCGTATGAATTAGAATGACTTGGATTTCAGGTGAATTTTGTAATCTTTCATGGCTCGTTTGTTAATCTTAATTCGCAATTTCCGGAACATTTCAATCAAAAATCGATTGAACAGCACATTAATTTAAAGATAAACAGATGATAATATCTGCTATATGACAATTAATACTACTAATTATTTTCATCAAAATCAGCTTTCTCAATAGTTAGAGTAATCAAATGAAAAACAGTTCTTTCCGTACTAAAAAAATGTAATTGTAGTTGCTTGTATTTGATCACAGTTATCAAATGAACAAGAAGAGAATCCCAATATCTTCAGGCGGTGGAAAATTAATTATTCTGAGAATTGGGTTGATTGCATTATTTATCCGTTTAAATAAGGTTTGGTAACCCCCTTTTGCTGATTTTTTTTTGATTTTCAATACTTAAAATTTAATGATCAGTAATTCAGTATTTTGTATTAAATTTAGAAGTGCAAAAAGTACTGTTTATTCGTATGTTTCCGCATTATTAAGAAACATATCAAATAATCTATATATGTTGTTTTCTTGGTGTTATGAACTTATATTTGCAATACAAAATCTAAGTAATGAATACAATTGAAATAGCCGGAAGATACTCTGTTTTGGCAAACGACACCTGCTGTTTGTCGTGCGGAGGCGCTGCCGACAAAAGCGAAGCAAAAAACAATGAAGTTTGTATTGATTTGGGAAGCGGGCGCGGAACTGACGTTTTGCGTTTAGCGGAAGAAGTTGGTGAAGGCGGTTTTGTTTATGGTATTGATGTGACTGAAGAAATGATTCGCAAAGCAACGTCGACTGCTGACAAAATGGGTGTTGAAAATGTGAAATTTATTCTGTCCGACCTGGAGCAGATTCCGTTGAACGATGAAATTGCCCATTTAATTATTTCGAACTGTACCTTGAATCATGTTACCAACAAACAAAAAGTGTGGTCAGAAATTTACCGGTTACTCAAAAATGGCGGACGATTTGTAATCAGCGATATTTATTCGAGCGAACCTGTTCCGGAAGAATACGCCAACGATCCGGAAGCTGTGGCTGAGTGTTGGGCCGGTTCAATTACACGCGACGAATACATCAAGCTCATTAAAAATACCGGGTTTAAGGATTTTAAGATTCTGGAAGAAAGCAAACCTTATCCGAAAGGTAAGATTGAAGTTTCGAGTTTTACCATCACTGCCCGAAAAGATGAGTTTAGCTGTTGCTAAATAAGTTTCAAGTTTCAGGTTTCAAGTCTGGCTCTAATTTGGAAATTGGATATTGAGTATTCAATAGTGGATATTTTTAATTTATGTTTTTTGAAAAGTCTAAAAGTATTTGATTTTGAACTTTGGTTCGTTTAGCTTACTTTTATTCTTTGTATAGTTTAATCATTACCAAAAATTCAGTTTTATGAAAAGTCTCGTTAAAAAAGAGAAAAAAGGACTGGTTAAACAGGCACAATGCTGTGCCAAACAGTCTCAGATTATTGCAGGATGCCACGATTAAGGCATAGCCTCCCCCAGCCCCTCCGAAGGAGGGGAGTGGGGTGGGCGTGGCACTCTAGTTGTAATTTTTAATTAAAGTACAAATCTAATAAAGCGCTCCCAGGCTTTCCCCCTTTGGGGAAACGGGAAGGGGGCTCACCTTTTTCCCATGCAGCTTTCCAAATACAACATCATTTCAAAAGTAAAGGATTCAGACAACTGGTTTGTCGTAAATTCATTGTCGGGACAGGCCGATATTCTTGATCGCGGTACTTATGAGCAGCTAAAAAATGCTTCGGACGAAAACCCTGATTTTATTGAAAATGGCTACCTGGTCGATCCGGTTCAGGAGAAAAAACTGTTTCGCGAGAAATACCTTCGGTTTCTCGACAACCGCGAAAAGGATGAAATACAGATCTTTTTTGTAACTAATTATACCTGCAATTTCGATTGTTCGTATTGCTACCAGGCTGGTTACGAAGCTTTGCCCGTCGCTTTGTCGAAAGAAGTTACCGATTCATTTTTTGAATATATCCTGAATGAATTTTCAGGAAGACGAAAATACATAACCATTTTTGGAGGCGAACCTTTTCTGAATGCGACGCACCATAAGGAAAACATTGAATATATTATCCGGAAGGCAGCAGAGTACAATCTTGAAATTGCCGCTGTAACCAACGGATATCATTTGCCTGAATACATTGAAATTCTGAAAGCAGGAAAAATCCGTGAAATTCAGGTGACACTCGACGGAACTGCTGATATTCACAACCAAAGGCGATATTTAAAAGGTGGCAATCCGACATTCGACCGGATCGTGAGTGGCGTTGATCAGTTGCTGGCTAATCATATTCCGGTTAATCTCCGGATGGTGGTCGACAAGCAAAATATTGGCAACCTGCCTGATTTGGCACAATTTGCCATCGATAAAGGATGGACTGCTTCACCACTTTTCAAAACCCAGTTGGGCCGTAACTACGAGTTGCACGAATGCCAGGCCAACCAGTCGAAATTGTATTCGCGCCTCGAACTGTATCAGGATTTGTACGATTTGCTGCAAAAGTTTCCACACATTTCTGAATTTCACAAACCAGCCTTTTCGGTTTCTAAATTTTTATTCGAGCAAGGCGAAATGCCCGAACCACTGTTTGATGCCTGTACAGGAACCAAAACAGAATGGGCTTTCGATTTTACCGGAAATGTATATGCCTGTACCGCAACTGTTGGTAAAAAGGGCGAAAGTCTGGGTACTTTTTATCCTGAAGTCAGGAAAAATTCCGAAGCCGTTGAGGAATGGCAGGAACGCGATATTTTATCGATTCCGAAATGCAAAACCTGTAATCTGAGCCTGATTTGTGGTGGAGGTTGCGCGTCGATGGCGAAAAATTACAACGGAACGCTGAACAGCTACGACTGCCGGCCAGTGACCGAATTGCTCGAATTGGGAATTGCAAATTATTTCAACGAATAGCTGTGGATTGCACTTCCTGCACATTCGATAAACAATGCCGGAGCGCCGATACCTGCAAGGCAACTTCCTTCGACAAAGAAGTAGTTATCAGGAAATATTCCGAAGTAAAGAATATTGTGAAGGCGGCTGCAAGTCTGGTCGATCATGGCCGGGCCGGAACGTTATCAAGGCTTCAGGAAACCATTGAGTTTGCCAAAAAAATGAATTATAAACGAATTGGTCTGGCTTATTGCTACGGAATGGAAAAGCAGGTTCAGGAAATTTCAGGAATTATCAGGAAAAGCGGACTGAATGTTCGATCGGTTTCGTGTACCGTTGGTGGAATTGCCCAAAATGAAGTGAATCCTGAAAGTGAATATTGCACTGTTTCGTGCAACCCGATTGGGCAGGCTATGCAGTTGAACACTGAAAATGTTGATTTAGTGGCAATGATTGGACTTTGCATGGGACATGATATTTTGTTTCAGCGTGAGGTGAAGGCCGATTGCACCACACTGGTTGTCAAAGACCGTGTTTTTAATCATGCACCTTTAAGAGAAATTACTGATAGTCAGAAAAATTAAACTAAAATAGTGGATAGGATTTCAACCCAAATGATTTCTTATCCGTAACAGCGTTTATAAATAAAAAACCAAAAGTCATGAAAGAAATAAATTCATCAGATTTTGAAAAGGAAGTGCTGGCAGGCGAAAATGTGCTTGTCGACTTTTTTTCGACCGAGTGCCCTCCCTGTGAGGCCGTTGCACCCAAACTGGAAAGTTTGGAAAAGCTCTTCGGTAAAGAAATTAAATTTGTGAAAATTTATCGTCAGGGAAACCGCGATCTGGCTGATCGATTAAGTGTTAAAGGTTCACCAACCTTATTGTTTTATCAGGATGGGGAAGAGGTTGCCGCCCGTTTAACAGGTGGTGTGAAACGTTCGGAAATCGTTCGCGAACTCAAACATGTTTTGGGCAAAGAGCGTGTAACCGAAATAATTAAAACTCAGAAACCGTCGGTTGTTGATGTAGATGTGGCCATCTTAGGCGCTGGTCCGGGCGGACTGACTGCTGGATTATATTTGTGTCAGGCCAAAATAAATACGGTTTTGGTTGACATTGCGTTGCCTGGCGGAAATGTTTCGACCACGCACATGGTTTCAAATTATCCCGGTTTTATTGAACCGCAGCCCGGATACATGCTTTCGCACAACATGTCGGAACAAACGAAAGCTTGTGGTACAACTTATAAAGTTGCCGTTGATGTAACTCATGTCGACCTCGATAAAAAGGAAATTACCATTGACGGTCACGAAACCATTAAAGCCAAACGAATTATAATAGCCACCGGAACTTCGCCAAACAAAATCGGAATTCCCGGAGAACAGGAATATAAAGGCAGCGGTATTTCGTACTGTGCCACCTGCGATGCCAAATACTTTGTCGATAAGGAAGTGGTGGTGATTGGCGGTGGAAATTCGGCCATCGAAGAAGCCGATTTCATTTCGAAATTTGCCTCGAAAATTACCATTGTGCACCAGTTCGATAAATTGCAGGCCAACAAAACTGCCCAGGATAAAGCGTTTGAGAACCCGAAAATTTCTTTTTTGCTTGAACATGAGCCACGTGCATTTAAAAAGGCTGGCGACAAAATGATAGTGGAGGTAGAAGACTTGAAAACGAAAGAAATGAAGACACTGATCAGTGATGGTATCTTTGTTTTCATCGGCCAAAAACCCAATCTGGAGATGTTTGGCAACCAACTTGAATTGGATCAGTGGGGCTACATTAAAACTGACGAAGATAAACGTTCGAACATCGATGGTGTGTTTGCTGTTGGTGATGTGACCAGCAAAAAGTACCGCCAGATTACCACAGCCATTGCCGACGGAACCATCGCTGCTATTGCGATAACAAGGGAAATTGGATAAATTGGGTGCGGCGATTTTCGGGTGCGGCGAATTGTATTCGCCGGATTTAAAAAGCGCGATTGAAAATCGCGCCACCCATAGAATTCCGGCAACTGTTTCCTGAAAAGGAGCGGAGCCGGAATTTTTTTGTTCATGCTATTGTACTTTGAATTTCAATCATTAACTTTGCAATTCAAAGTACTTTTAAATGAAAACAAATTCATCCAATCCCAGAGAAGATATTCAGGCCATTCGTGAAATCATGGAGCGATCTTCCAAGTTTTTATCGCTGAGTGGCTTGTCTGGTGTTTTTGCCGGAGTGTGTGCTTTAATTGGCGCAGCTTTTGCCTGGTTTATCGTTCTCGATTCAGGTGGTATGCATTACGACGAATACTTGTGCAGTGTCGGCGCTTCACCTTTGAATCAGATAAGTATAAACCTGGGAATTGTCGCAATGATTGTGCTTGTGGCAGCAATCGTGGGAGCCTTTTATTTTTCGTACCGAAAGGCACAAAGAAGCGCACAGAAACTTTGGACCAGTTCAACCCGCCGGTTGCTGGGGCATCTTTTCATACCGCTAGTTTCAGGAGGAATATTTGTGCTGATTCTGGCTTTCAGGAATAATATTGATTTGGTAGCGTCGGCTATGCTTATTTTCTATGGATTGTCGCTGGTCAATGCCGGAAAGTTCACGCTGGGCGAGATTCATTATCTTGGACTGACTGAGATTGTACTGGGAATTCTGGCCGGAATTTTTGTTCATCACGGATTTTTATTCTGGGTTCTGGGTTTTGGCGTGATGCACATCGTTTATGGCACGGTGATGTTTTACAGGCATGAGCGGTAAGAGTAGTCGCAGTTTCCAGTCGCAGTTGACAGGAAGACAGAAGTTGGGAGTCCGAAGTCGGAAGACAGAAGAACAATAGTCGCAGTGTTCAGTCGCAGTTGGCAGGGAAAGCAGGGAGTCAGAAGACAGAAGTAACTCCGAATTTCGAACTCCAGACGCTCCGAACTTATTAATAGTAAATAGTCAAATAGTAAATTAACTCTGGTGAAAAATCCAATTTCAAACCTTCAGAAAATCTTCGACAGCCGTATCAGGCTTGGAATCATGTCGGCGCTTATGGTGAACGAGACCATCGACTTTAACTCGCTGAAAGAGTTGCTGGAATTGACCGATGGGAACCTTGCAAGCCACCTGAAGGCGCTTGAGCAACAAAATATAATTGTGGTATTTAAGCAATTCGTTGGCCGCAAACCAAGCACAACTTACCAGGCAACTGAAACTGGGCGTGACTTGTTTCGGCAACATTTAAATGCCCTCGAAGAGTTAATAAGCAAACAATAATTTTTTTAATCACAAACTTTGAAAAACAAAGTACTTTTAAAACAAATGCGATGGAAACAAAAAAAATCCAACAATTTCTGAACAGTTACAGTGTAAAAATGATTATCGTATCGTTTTTGGCTATTTTGCTCCTTATTCCAACATTCCTGATTCAGGAAATTATTGCAGAACGGATTTCGCTCAGTGAGCAGGTTAAAAGTGAACTTTACAGTCAATGGGGCGACAAACAGGTTGTCGCCGGACCAGTTCTGAACGTTCCGTTTTCGTATTTCGAGCAAAAAGAAAACAGCCAGGGAATGATTGAACGCCACGGAATTGCTCATTGCTTGCCCGAAACACTTAGAACTACCGGAACACTAAATCCGGAAACCAGGCACCGTGGAATTTACAAGGTCGTGGTTTACGAAAGCAAGCTAAGATTGGAAGGCACATTTGTGAAACCTGATTTGTCGCAGCTCGATATTCCTGAAGCACAGTTTAAGTGGGATGCCGCTTATTTTACCATTGGCGTTTCGGATATGCGGGGCATCAAAAATATGCCCGAACTTGTCCTGAACAACCAGAAATACAAAGTTGAACCGGGTGTGGCCGACACTGATTTGTTCAATTCAGGAATTACCATTAAAACCGGTGCTACTGATTTGCAGCAGCCACTGAGTTTTTCAATCGATCTGGTTCTGAATGGTTCGGCTGATCTTTCCGTTGAAGCGCTCGGGAAATCCTCAGAAGTGTTGATGAAATCAAACTGGGCAGATCCGGCATTTACCGGCGGGTTTCTTCCAACAAAGCGCGATATAAATAAGGATGGATTTACAGCGCAGTGGCTGGTTACACATTTAAACCGAAACTTTCCGCAGCAATGGGCCGACCGAAAATACAACACGCATGATGCCAGGCTCGGTGTCGAACTGCTGATTCCGATTGACCATTATCAGAAAGCGATGCGGTCGGTAAAATACGCTATACTTTTTATTGCACTCAACTTTATCATTTTCATTTTCATCGAGATACAAAGTAAAAAGCGGATTCATCCATTTCAATATGCGCTGGTTGCTTTTGCCCTGCTTATTTTTTATGTACTACTAACCTCAATAAGCGAGCAAATTGGGTTCAATCCGGCATATTTCATTTCTGCAATTGCCGTTACCACTTTAATTTCGTGGTATTCCTACCCAATTCTTCAGGATAAAAAGCTGGTTGCCTGGGTAACTCTTTTGCAGACTGGATTGTACCTTTTTTTGTTCGTGATTCTTCAATTGCAGGACTTTGCGTTGCTGGTTGGAAGCATCGGGTTGTTCATTATTCTGGCCATTATCATGCGGGCTTCGCAAAAAATAAAATGGTATTCAGAAGACTGATTGAAATTCGGTTCGCGATTGCCAGCCTCACAATTTTAGCCTAAATTTGATAGCAGCTTTTCAGACTTTTGAAAAGCTGCTAATTCAATTAATCCTGAAGTTATGAAAACAGAAGAAGATTCGTATGCGGTTGTCGTTTTTGAAGGTAACGACTGGGAAGCTGCCATGGTAAAGAGTTTATTGGATAATGCTGAAATATATTGCTTTACCAAAGATGAAAAAATGGGCGTTTTGGCGCCATGGAACGTCGCTCCCGGCGGAGCTGGCTCCGTGAAAATAGTCGTTTCGAGCCTCGATTTGGAAAGAGCGAAAGGAGTGGTTGACGAATTCCGGAGAAATGAAGGCCAAATTGAATAATGGAAAACTTTGAGCTTTCGGTTCAGCGGTTTGACGAATTTGCTGAAGAATATGCCAGTCATTTTGAAAATGTTAGCGGGTATATCGAACATCTTTCGCGTTTCTGTAATCTGATCAATGCGGATCACCCTAATATTCTGGAATTGGCCTGTGGACCCGGGAATGTGACCCGGTTTCTAAATGATCGATTTCCTGAAAGCAGGATTGTTGCACTTGACCTTGCCCCTAAAATGATTGAGATAGCCCGGAGTCAACTTCCGGATGTCGATTTCAGGGTGATGGATGTTCGTGTTCTTTCAGAAATTCAGGAGAAGTTCGATGCCGTGATGTGTTCTTTTTGTCTTCCTTTTTTATCCAAAGCCGACGCTGCAAAGTTGATTGGTGATTGTGCCGATCGTTTGGTTTCGGGAGGCGTTTTGTATCTAAGCACAATGGAAGGCGATGAAAATCGTGCCGGATTTGAAACGACCAGCTTTTCGGGTGATGCAAGGATTTATTTCAACTACCATCTGCAACAGGATTTGGAAGATGCTTTTGCAAAGAATGGGTTTAAAATCCAACAAGTCAAGCTTCAGGAATATATTGAACCGGATGGATCGGTGACGACAGACATGATATTTATTGCGGTAAAAAGATGAGCGAATTCTGGGATAAAATGTTTCGGAAGATTGGTACGGTTTGGACATTCGAACCGGCCGATTCTGCCTTGCAGATAAGCGATCTATTTGCATCCGAAAAAATCAGGAAAGTACTTATACCGGGAATTGGATTTGGCCGCAATGCAAAACCTTTCGTTGAAAAAGGAATGAGTGTGACAGGAATCGATATCTCGGAAACAGCCATCCAGATTGCTAATGAAAACGATCTTGCCTGCAAAATTCATCATGGCTCGGTACTTGAAATGCCATTCGGTGATTTGGTTTATGATGGAATTTACTGTTATGCACTGATTCATTTACTGAATAAAAACGAACGGCGACAATTCCTGAAAAACTGTTCCGATCAGTTGAGAGAAGGAGGACTGATGGTTTTTGTTACTGTTTCGAAAGGCTATGAAAAATTGTATGCATCTGGAAAGCCGATTGGCAAAGATCGTTTCAGGATTGAAAATGGATTGAATGTGTTTTTCTACGATTCGGTCTCGATTGAACGCGAATTTGGGAAGTTCGGATTGATTGAATACCGCGAAATTGAAGAACCGGTAAAACATATATCTAACGAAGAACCGATGAAGTTTTGGATGGTTGTTTGCAGGAAAAGGTAATTTGGATATGTTTATAGGACTTCGTTACACTTCGTCCTATGCTGTTACATATTGGGGCTTTGCCCCTGGGATTTCCGTATTTGTTGGGTTGAGTTCTGAAAGGACGGCTTGCAGTATCACATGGTAAAGCGAAGCGAAATCCTGTGAATTGTTGTAAATCATCGCAACACACCAAAATCCCCCTCCTTTGGAGGGGTTAGGGGAGGCTTCCAATCACATTCACTTCCCGTTCCAGTTCAACTCCAAACTTTTTCTGAACCGATTGTTTGATTTCTTCTGACAGATCATAGATTTCTTTCCCTGTGGCGTTTCCGTAATTCACCAAAACCAAAGCCTGTTTTTCGTTCACACCGGCGTCTCCGCGGCGGAATCCTTTCCAGCCGCATTGTTCGATGAGCCATCCGGCAGCTAATTTTGTCTGGCCATCAGGAGCAGGGTAATGCGGCAATTGTGGAAAATTTGCCAGCAATTTTTCAGTCTGATCACTTTCAATAACCGGATTTTTAAAAAAACTTCCGGCATTTCCAAAAACTTTAGGATCGGGCAGTTTCGATTCACGGATTCCGATTACAGCTTTGCGAATATTCCGGAGATTGATTGTACCAAGCTTTTCTGTTTCAGTTTTCAGATCACCGTAATTCAGGACAAATTCAGGAAACTTATCGAGTTTTAGAACGACGCTGGTGATGATAAATCGGTTTTTCAACTGATTTTTGAAAATGCTGTCGCGGTAAGAATACTGACAATCGTTTACACCGAGACTATATTCCGTCTGTGTTTCAAGATCAAAACCAGTAACCGATTCAATCCGGTTTTGGATTTCCATACCGTAAGCGCCAATGTTTTGAACGGCAGCAGCGCCCACTTTTCCGGGAATCAACGATAAATTTTCGATACCGCCCCACTGGTGAAAAACTGCGTATTCAACCAATTGATCCCAGTTTACACCCGAACCAACTTCAAGCCAGATATGATTCCGGTCCTCGTGAATAATTGTGATGCCCGGAACATTTGGGGTTAATACAAGTCCTTGAAAATCACAGACAAACAAAAGATTGCTTCCTTCGCCCAAAATCAGCAATTCCCAGTTGGGCCATTCCTTGTTTGTAGCCAAAAAACCAGCCAGATCTTCAGGTTCGGTGAATTCGAAGTAGTATTTCGCGCTGGCTTCTGTGCCGAAGGTGTGGTGCTTTTTGAGCGAGTAGTTGGAATACGAGCGGATCATCAGAATTTTTTTGGCAAATATAACAGAAGAACGTCCTATTTCTAGTAATTTGGCTGTATGAATCCCGATAAATTAGCCTTGAAAAAAGTATCGCTCAGCGTCATCAACGATTTGGTAACCGACAACCGTGTACATAAAGTTGTCGTTAGCCTGAAAAAAATGGGTTTCGAACCTGTTCTGGTTGGCCGGCTTTTGTCCGAAAGTCAACCTGTTGAGCGGGACTACCAAACTCGACGGATGAAATTGCTGTTCAGGAAAGGCCCGTTATTTTACTTCGAATACAATCTGCGTCTTTTCTTTTTTCTCCTGAAAACCAAAATCGATGTTTTTGTGGCCAACGATCTGGACACTCTTCCTGCAAATTTTCTGGCAGCAAGGCTAAAACGCAAACCGTTGATTTACGACAGTCACGAATATTTTACTGAAGTTCCCGAACTGATTGGCCGTCCGGTTGTCAGGGCAATCTGGACTTGGCTTGAAAAGTTGCTGGTTCCAGGGGTTGATGCGGCGTACACGGTTTGCGACTCGATTGCCGAAGTTTACAACGATTTGTATAAAGTCGATTTTAAGGTAGTCCGAAATCTTCCTGTGTGTTCGGCGACTGAAAAGATTACTCATCCGATGACTTCGAGTCATCGGATGAGTAATTCTTCGAAGATTATTCTTTATCAGGGAGCATTAAATCAGGGTCGCGGTCTTGAGGCTGCCATTCGGGCCATGAAGTTTTTGGATGGCGCTGAACTTTGGATTGCCGGCGATGGCGACATTACAGAACAACTCAAACTAATGGTTGCAGAATTAAAACTGGATCAAAAGGTTAAGTTTTTGGGACGGCTTCCATTGGCAGAACTGAGCCAAATTACGCGCAAGGCTGATTTGGGAATTTCGCTCGAAGAAGATTTGGGCCTGAATTACAGGTTCGCACTTCCAAATAAATTATTCGATTACATTCAGGCTGGCGTTCCGGTTTTGGTCTCAAACCTTCCGGAGATGCGAAAAATTGTTGAACAATACCGGATTGGAGCAATTGCGGAGACGCATCAACGAAAAGAATTGGCAGAAACAATGAAAAGAGCGCTTTTTGATCAGGAGAAAATTGCAGAATGGAAACAAAACCTTCAATTGGCTTCCAGCGAATTGTGCTGGGAAAACGAAGAAGAAGTTCTGCAAAAAATCTATTTGCCATTTAAATAGTTGTTCGGGAAATCAGGAGAAAAGAACAAATTAAGCGAGCGACGGTTATATTCCCTAAACCATATTCACCATGAAATATAGGGAATGTTTGTTGTTTGTTGCCAAATGTTTAACGCTTGATCAGTTTCCCGATCGGGTTGCTGAAGTGAGGGAAGAAATTGCCGCGAACAGGATTAACTGGGAGAAAGTGGTTTTGTTGAGCAGTGCACAATTGGTGCTACCTGCATTTTACCTTCAATTGAAACGGAACGGGCTTTTACCCGATCTGTCAAAGAACCTGACCAAATATTTGTCGGATCTGACTGAATTGAACAGGGAGCGAAATCTTTCCATACTGGCTCAGACCGAAGAAATTACATCACTTTTGAACGAACACAATATTCAACCATTATTTCTAAAAGGCACAGCTCATTTGCTTTACGGTTTATATAACGACATTGCCGAGCGTATGCTTGGCGACGTCGACATTCTGTTGCCTGAAGATCGGATGGTGGAAGCTGCTGAAATTCTTATCGGAAAGGGATTTAAGTCCATTCTTGAATTTAAGCCAGGATTATTGTCAGAAATCAAGCACTATCCGCGGTTGCAAAACCTGGATTATCCGGCAGCCGTGGAATTTCACCGTGAGATTCTTGATTTTCCGAACCAGAAAATATTGAGAGCGGTTGAAATACTAAATGACAAACAAAAAGTAAATGTCGGCGGTGGCGTGGCTTTTATTCCTTCTGTACAAAAACTGATGATTCATAATGTGTTAAACTCGCAGATTGGCGACCGTGCATTTGTAAACGGCGATATTTTACTCAGGCAGCTTTACGATTTTTTGTTGCTCTCACAAAATAAAGACGCTTTGCAAGCTGTTGAAAAATTCGATAAAAAGCGCCATTTGTTTAATTCGTATTTTGCCCAGTTTAATTTTGTATTTTCTGATCGGGTCGGAATTGATTACAGGCAAACATTTCGAACCAGGTTTTTTCTGAGGCGGTTGACGATTTTGACAGACCATCCAACTCTGTCGAAAATATACAGAATCATCCTTTACTTAGTCTACAGGATTTCCAGAAGTGCAACATTTATAGTGCTTTCAGTTTTCAGGAAAGATACAAGGAAATTTGTAGCAAGCAGATTGACCGACCGGAAATGGTATGCCGGACACATTCGTTCGTATGTGTCATTTCTGAAAAAATAATTGAGCGGCCCGGTTCTTAATTTTCTTTTCGGGTGATTACCGTTTCGAAAATTTTCTGTTCATCAACGGTAATAATTCGCGCAGGAAACCTTTTAATAAGCGGATAATCGTGAGTGGCTACGACAACCGTTTTTCCCTGTTCGTTCAGGTCCTTGAAGATTTGCATCAATTCGATGGAGGTATGCGGATCGAGATTTCCGGTTGGTTCGTCGGCCAGAATAATTTCAGGATTATTGAGCAAAGCTCTTGCAATAACCACGCGTTGCTGCTCTCCGCCCGACAGTTGATGCGGCATCGATTTCGATTTGTTGGTCATAGAAACCATGTCCAAAACTGTCATTACGCGGTCTTCAATTTCTGTCTGTTCTTTCCAGTCGGTAGCTTTCAGTACAAAAACCAAATTACTGTAAACATCACGGTCGGTTAACAATCTGAAATCCTGGAACACAACTCCCAATTTCCGGCGTAAAAACGGAATGTCGCGGGTTTTGATGTCGGCAAGGCTAAAACCTGCAACTTTACCGCTCCCTTTTTCGAGAGGCAGTTCAGCATTCAGCGTTTTAATCAGGCTCGATTTTCCACTTCCGACTTTTCCGATGAGGTAAACAAATTCGCCGCTTTTTATTTCAAGACTAATGTCGGTAAGTACGGTGTGATCGTGCTGAATTATATCAGCATTATAAAGTTCTATGATGTTTTCTTCTGCCATTTTCAGCCGCAATTTGGTATGCATGCAAAACTAACATTTTTCTTTGCCTTTTCAATGCGCAATTTTTTTTTAGTGACCGAAGGCAGCAGCAAAGGACTGGTACTATTTATTTTTGAGTTTGTGTTTCGATTTAATTGGAATTTTGATTCCTGCGGCAATAGATGGTCCAACTGTCAATGACCATCCTAATCGAACCACCGTCATTTTATATGGAGTAAAACCGACCCCGAATTCTTTTCTAAACCTGCTCCAGAATGAACTGTTTTTCGAGTCATTGTATGGGAATATTCCAATTCCACCCCACAGATAGACATATTTATGAATACTGGTTGTAACTCCCAGCGCACCGGCAAAATAATTGGTATCCAATCCTTTTTCAAGAGTTGCATAAAGCCCAACCCGTTTGAAAAAAATGTTATTTGCAGAGAAGCTGGTTTTTAATGCATTAAATGGTAATCTTGGCGCAAAACCAATGGTGATGTCATAGTTTGGTGTTGGTTCTACTTGTACAGAAAGAATAGAATCAGTGTGAGTTTCAGTATCTATATTGTTTTGGCTAAATAAGGTTACAGAACAAAATAATCCCACAACAATAAGGAATATTGATTTCTTCATTTGGTTTTTTTAATTTGATGCAAAGTAACAAGAAATAAATCATTCAATTAATTTCTTGTAATTTTTTGAGCAAATTCAATAAATATAGGTAGAAGAATACTATTTGTTGTTAGTATTGAGTTTTTGTTTAGAATTCAGGCAAGTGCATCGCAGAATATTTAATTTTACAGATGCAACCAGTTTCATAAAAACCTGTCTGTATTCAAAAATGGTACAATTTGTGTTTTTACCGACGCTTAAACTTTATAATACCAGTTTCGAACTAAAAGAACTCACAATACTATGAAGACAAGCCGAATCATTTTTCTATTGCTTCTGTTTGCTTTCGTTCCGGGTCTGTTGATCGCTCAGCAAACGGTTTATTACCAGTCTGTAAATCCGGAAATTCAGAAAGCCAAAGAATTATATTTAGCCCGAAATTACATTTCAGCGCTCAATTTGTTTGAGCAGATTGCTGTAAAGTCTGACGAAAATTCAGATTTGAAAGCCGAAGCCATGTATTACAAAGCTTTGTGCGGGCTAAAACTCGATAATGAAAATGCCGAGGATCAAATTGCCGAATTTATGAATCAGTTTCCTGAAAGCTCTTTCAGGAACAGGGCTTTGTATGAAGAGGCCGTTTACCAGTTCGATAAGAAGAAGTATTCGACGGTGATCAAATCGCTCGATAACCTGGATAAAACGGAACTGAGTTTCGATGAGCGTATAAAATTGAATTACATGCATGGTTATTCGAATTTTGAAATGAAGAAAATGGATGCTGCCCTGGCGGATTTTGCTGAAATTAAAGAAGGAAATTCGATTTACGCTGCACCGTCGCAATATTATTGGGGGCATATTCAATACCTGAATGGAAATTACGAATCGGCGCTCAATGAGTTTTTAAAACTGAAGAAAAATCCTGTTTTTGAAAAAGTAATTCCGTTTTATATCAGCCAGATTTATTACAAACAAGGCAAATACCGCGAAGTTGTGGATTATACTTCACCGGTTATCAATACTGTTTCGGCAGATCAACAACCTGAACTGTCGCGTATTTTAGGCGATTCGTATTTTCATTTGCGCGAATTTAAAGAAGCGGTGCAATTTTTGGAATTTTACCTGTCGGATAAAAACAACAAAGGCCGCGAAGAAAATTACATGCTGGGTTATTGCTATTATTTGGGCAGCGAAGAAGCCAAAGCAATTCCTTACCTCGAAATTGCCTCGAAGGGAAAAGATGAACTGGCACAAAACGCGTATTACCATTTGGCCGATTGCTATGTGACCACCAACGATAAAAATAAGGCGCGCCAGGCTTTTGAAGCTGCTTCGGAAATGGATTTCGATCCGAAGATCAAGGAAGATGCGCTGTTCAATTATGCCAAAATCACCTACGAACTTTCGTATTCGCCGTTTAACGAAACTATTAAGGCCTTCGATAAATACATTTCGCTGTATCCAAATGCCGAGCGAAACGATGTTGCTTACGATTACCTGGTGAAAGTTTACATGAGTACCAGCAATTACCGCGATGCCATGGCTTCCATCGAAAACATAAAGGTGAAAAGCCCATCGGTGAAAAAAGCCTATCAGCGTGTGGCGTATTACCGCGCGCTCGAAAGCTTTAATAACCTGGATTATACCGGTGCAATTGAAAATTTCGACAAGTCGATTGATGCGGGCGATTTCAATAAAAATTACCGTGCGCTTGCCTTGTTCTGGAAAGCCGAAGCTTTATTCCGGATCAATGATTTCAACCAGTCGATAAATGCATACAATGTTTTCCTGAAATCGCCCGGAGCCTTTTCTCTTCCTGAATATAAAACAGCGCATTACAATCTGGCTTATGCTTATTTTCAGATGAAAGATTACGAGGCTGCAAGTGATTTCTTTCGTAAATTCATGAATCTCGAAAATGGCTTGCGAAGCGATAAAGTGGCCGACGCCAGCAACCGGCTTGGCGATTGCTATTTTCTGAATCGTGATTATTCTTCAGCTATTTCGAATTATGACAAGGCCCTGAAAATTAATTCGTATGATGCCGATTATGCCTTGTTCCAGAAAGCTTTTTGTTTGGGGTTACAACGCGATTACCAGGGTAAAATTTCAGCTTTACAAAGTTTGATTCAAAATTACCCGAAATCAAGCTACCAGGATGATGCTTTGTACGAAATTGGCCGAACCTACGAACGGATGAATCAGCCTCAACTCGCAATCAACAGTTATAAAAATCTGGTCACCAATTATCCAAACAGCAATTACCTGAACAAAACATTGATTCAGCTTGGGCTCGATTATTACAATGCAAACGATTTCCAATCGTCGGTTAATTACTACAAACAGGTGGTCGACCGTTCGCCCAATGGCCCGGAAATGCAGGCTGCTCTTGCCGGAATGAAAAACAGCTATATGGAAATGAACGATGTGGATTCGTATATCAGGTATACCAACAACCTTGGACCGGGCATTCAGGTTTCGGTTAGCGAGCAGGATTCGCTGACCTACCAGGCTGCCGAAAAACTGTATATGGCGCAAGACAAAAAGGCCATTCCGCAATTGGAGCATTACCTGGCGCAATTTCCTTCCGGAGCATTTGCTTTAAATGCACATTATTACCTGGCTCAATTAACATATACCACAGGTGATTTTGCAAAGGCGCTAACGGGTTACGAATATGTCATTGCTCAACCCGACAATACGTTTACCGAAACTTCATTATTGAAAGCTGCGGGTTTGCAATACAATGCCAAAAATTACACACAGGCGCTTGCATGGTTTGAGCGGCTGGCTAAATTTTCGAATTCAGGAAATAATTTGCAGGAATCTCAAACTGGGGTAATGCGCTGCCAGTTTAATCTGGGTAATTATCAGGCTTGTATTGATGCTGCTTTGCAGGTGCTGAATTCCGAAAAAGTACCGGATATTCTGAAACGCGAAACCAATTACAAACTGGCTATTTCGTATTACAACACCGGAAATAAGGACAAAGCATATCCGATTCTTAAAAAGCTTTCGGATGACACCAATTCTGCCGAAGGCGCGGAGGCAAAATACCTGGTTTCTGAAATTTTGTTTGAAAATAACAAGTTGAAAGAAGCGGAAAATGAAATCATGGATTTCATCAATAAAAATTCGCCGCATCAGTTCTGGCTGGCCAAAAGTTTTATTCTGCTTTCGGATATTTATCAGAAGAATGGCGACGAATTTCAGGCTAAACACACCTTGCAAAGTATTCTCGAAAATTATCCTGAAGCTGACGACGGAATTATAGATACCACCCGGCAAAAGCTTCAGCTAATTGAAGAGGCCGAAGCCAGCCAGACAAAAAACGAAAGCAAACCACTGGAAATAAACATTGGAGGAAATAAAAAGTAAAGAAAAAATGTAGCATGAATCCTGGAATAGATGAGTTTTCCATCATGTGAAAAATTAAATATTATGAAAAAACTACATTTTCTGGCCGTGAGTCTGGCAACAGTGGCACTTTCGCTTGCAGCAATCAGCGCAAAGGCGCAAAGAGACACCACAAAGTTGAAGCAGGAAGTTGAAGTGACCAAAGCGTACCAGCCAACAATAGATGAGGCCGCTAAAATAAACGACATTCCACAGATAAAACCAGAGCAGACCGAAGCTCCAACATTCGATTATTCGATATACAGCAAGCCTGTTTTTGCAACTTTCGATGTAACTCCGATTACGGCTGCCAAAATGGTTGGCGAGCCCAAACCTGAAATGGAAATGGGTCTGCTGAAATTGGGTTTCGGGAATTACCTGACTCCTTATGGCGAACTTTTTTTCAATGCCCGGCCCGACAAAAAATCTAATTTTGGTATTCATTTGAGGCACCTTTCTTCGTATGGCAAAATTAAACTCCTGAATACCGACCTGGTGAAAGCGCCCGAAGCTTATAACACTGCCGAGGTATTTGGAAAGAAATTTTTCAGGGGAGCAACTTTGTCAGGAAGCCTGGGGTTCGATCGCAAATCATTCAATTATTACGGTTACGCAGGCAATTGGATGCCCGATGAACTGAAAGAGGAAATGATCCCGTATTATCAGGACAAACAGTATTTTTCGGTTGGAACAGCCAATGTACGCCTGAAAAGTGAAACCCGTTCGGTGTATGATATGGATTATGATTTTGGAATTAACTACCATTACTTTATTACAAAAACCGGACAAAGCGAACACCAGACAATCATTTCAGGCGATTTGAAGAAAAAATTTGACCAGACTATCGGTATTTTGCATGCGTCGATTCATCATTTTAAATCAGACAGTATTTGGAACACAATAACTACAGCCTACGGGAAAAAGTCGCAGGTTATGATCCAAATCAATCCTTCGGCGAAATGGACTGCTGACAATGCCAGCTTTGAGGCCGGGTTAAATACCACCATGCTTTTTGACGATGACACCGATGCAGTCATGTTCGTCTGGCCTAAAATCAGGGCAGATTGGTCGCCGGTTCCACAGATCTTAACTCTTTTTGTTGGCGCCGATGGTTACCTGACTCAGAATTCGTATTCGGCAATTGCTTACGAAAATCCGTATGCCGATCCGTATCACGATGTGGTAAATTCGAATACTAAATTTGTGGTTTCCGGCGGTTTTAAAGGGAAGTTCAGTGCACGTACAAATTATGTCGCTGAGGTTTCGTATTCAAAAGTTACCGATCAGCATTTTTACATTACCGAAAGTCAGAATCTGAACAATCTGTTGGCCGAGAACCGTTGGTTGAAAAATACATTCAGCGTGGTTTACGACGATTACAAACTCCTGAAAATTTCGGCTGAAGTACTTCATTCAGTATCCGATAATTTTTCGCTTCACCTGAAAGGAAATTACTATTCGTACAATATGAACCTGCTTCAGGAACCGTGGCAAATGCCAAATTTCGATCTTACTTTTTCAGGAATTTACCAGCCCGGCGAAAAGTTAAAGTTTAATGCCGATATTTATGTCATTGGCAAACGAACAGCGCTCATCCGCGATTTCGAACTGCCTCTGCCAACCATTCCTGATCCAAATCCGGTTCACCTCGTAAATTCCGAAATGCAGATTTCAATGGATCCGGTCTTTGATTTGAATGCTGGCGCGGATTACCAGTTCTCGAAGAAACTTGGTTTTTTCGTCCGTATGCATAATTTTGGATTTCAGAAGTATGAACAGTGGCTGGGGTACACCACCAAAAGCTTCAATTGGATGGCTGGAATCAGTTATACTTTCTAAAAGATCTGTCACATCCGGCAATCATTTGGACGATTGTTTCAATTAAGTTATCAGGGTGGTATAAATCATTGAAATTCAGGAATTATAAAGTTCATAAGATGTTAAAAAGTTTAGCGTTTTATGAGGTGTTTTTATAGTCAATTCTACCACTTTTTTACTATATTTGCGACTTAGTTTTTGAAGGTTTCAAATAGTGAAGAAATTACTGAAAATCAAATATCTTTTTTTATTACCCAATCCGGCAACATTTAAAAAAGCAGCAGAAGATTTATTTTCTGAAGCTGGTTTTGACTCTGGGATGCAGGGTTGAAGGGGTAGTAACGTGGGATATTTAAAAATTTTGATCGATGAGAGAAATTGAAGAAACCCAGAATTGGGGAACACAAGGCGCTAATGGAGATTACGGTGCCGATAGCATTCAGGTGCTCGAAGGACTTGAAGCCGTGCGTAAACGTCCGGCCATGTATATTGGTGATGTGAATGAAAAAGGTTTGCACCATTTGGTTTACGAGGTTGTGGATAACTCGATTGACGAGGCGTTGGCCGGTTATTGCAAAAACATTGATGTGATTATCAATGAAGATAATTCGGTTACCGTTATTGATGACGGGCGCGGTATTCCGACTGAAATTCACACCAAAGAAAACCGTTCGGCACTCGAAGTAGTAATGACTGTATTGCACGCTGGTGGAAAATTCGACAAGGATAGTTATAAAGTTTCCGGAGGATTGCACGGAGTTGGTGTTTCGTGTGTGAATGCACTTTCAATCTTGCTAGAAGTTCAGGTTCACCGCGATGGCAAAATCTGGCAGCAGGAATACAGCAAAGGGAAACCTTTATACAGTGTTAAAGAAGTTGGAGTGACTAACCGTACCGGAACAACAGTAACGTTTAAACCCGACGATTCAATTTTCCTTGTAACCGAATATAAATTTGAAATTCTTGCTGCCCGTTTGCGTGAACTGGCATTCCTGAATGCAGGTTTGCAATTGAATATTATAGACAAGAGGATTAAGGTTAGCGATGGAGAATACGAATACAAACACGAAGAATTTTTCTCGAAGGAAGGGTTAAAAGAATTTGTTGAGTATCTTGACAATACCCGTGAACGACTGATCGACGAAACAATTCATATTACATCTGAAAAAGCAGGTGTCCCGGTTGAAATTGCGTTGCACTACAATACTTCGTTTACCGAAAATATTCATTCCTACGTTAACAATATCAATACGATAGAGGGAGGAACTCACCTCACCGGTTTCCGTCGTGGGTTGACGCGTACGCTAAAAGCCTATGCTGAAAATAGCGGTATGCTGGCAAAAATGAAATTCGAAATCAGTGGCGACGACTTCCGTGAAGGTTTGACTGCTGTCGTTTCGGTGAAAGTTGCCGAGCCGCAGTTTGAAGGGCAGACCAAAACAAAACTGGGAAACTCCGAAATCAGTTTGCCGGTCGATCAGGCCGTGAGCGAAATGCTGGCCAATTATCTGGAGGAGAATCCACGCGCTGCCAGAGCCATCGTAAACAAGGTGATTCTTGCAGCACAGGCTCGTCATGCTGCCCGCAAAGCCCGTGAGTTGGTTCAGCGGAAAAATGTGCTTTCAGGAGCCGGATTGCCTGGAAAACTGGCCGATTGCTCGGAAAAAGACGCGTCGCAGTGCGAAATCTTCCTTGTTGAGGGAGATTCGGCAGGTGGTACAGCCAAGCAGGGAAGAAACCGAAGCTTTCAGGCCATTTTGCCATTAAGAGGTAAAATCCTGAATGTTGAGAAATCGATGATCCACAAAGTTCTGGACAATGAAGAAATCCGGAATATTTATACTGCCCTGGGAATTACAATTGGAACTGATGATGATTCGAAAGCCTTGAATCTGGATAAACTGAGGTATCATAAAGTGGTGATTATGACCGATGCCGACGTTGACGGTAGCCACATCGCCACGCTAATCATGACATTCTTCTTCCGGTTTATGAACGAGCTGATTCAGCGTGGGCATGTTTACATTGCCACTCCGCCACTTTACCTGGTAAAAAAAGGAAAACGCGAAGAATATTGCTGGACTGAACAGCAGCGACTGCGGTTGATTGAAGACTGGGGCGAAGGGAAAGAATCTGGTATTCATGTACAGCGTTACAAAGGTCTTGGTGAAATGAATGCCGAGCAGTTGTGGTCTACGACCATGAATCCTGAAGTAAGAACATTGCGTCAGGTTACGATTGAAAATGCTGCTGAAGCCGATCATATTTTCAGCATGTTGATGGGAGATGAAGTTCCGCCACGCCGGCAGTTTATCGAGGATCATGCGGTTTACGCCAATATTGACGTTTAGAAGAGATTGACTATTTTCATATTTACGATTTACTATTTTTACCTGAACTGGCGGAAATAGTAAATCGTAATTTTTTTTAATTATAAATTCGAAATAGATGAATATTTGTGTTTTTTCCTCGTCGAGTAATGCCATTGCAGAAGTGTATGTAAACGATGCAATCGACTTGGCCCGCATTATTGGTCAATCGGGTTTCTGCCTTGTAAATGGCGGATCAAATGTTGGTTTGATGGATGTTGTTACCAGGGAAGCAGGAAAGAACGGTGCAAAAACCATTGGTGTCATTCCGGAGAAACTTCGTGATTTTAACCTGGCATCGCTTCATGCACACGAAATAATCGTTTCGGGCGATATGATGGAGCGAAAAGCAAAAATGCGTGAACTTTCAGACGCATTTATAGCTATGGCCGGCGGTTTTGGCACGCTGGAAGAAATTTTGGAGGTAATAACGCTGAAACAATTGGGTTACCACAGCAAGGCGATTGTGTTTATCAATACCAACAATTTCTACAACGATCTTTTCATGCAATTCGAGAAATCGTACGACGAAAAATTTGCAAAAGAGAATTACCGGAAATTGTATTTTATTGCCGAAAATGCAGCCCGGGCAATAGATTATATTGTGAATTACAAGCCTGAAGAAGCAGTAAATAAATGGTTTGAAGTTCCGAATAGCTAGTGTGCTGATATGTAGAAAGAGAAAGTAGATCCTACTCCTGGTTCCGAATTTACCGAAATTTTTCCGCCGAGTAATTCAATTAAATTTTTCGAAATTGCTAGCCCCAGACCAGTTCCGCCGAAGTTCATTTTAGTGCTCTGTTCTGCCTGAATAAATCTTTCGAAAATGGACGCGTGCTGACTGGCAGGAATCCCAATTCCCGTATCCGAAACGCTGAAATGAACAAATCCATCTTTCAACTGAACATGAATGGTTAAGTTTCCTGAATGAGTAAATTTTATTGCATTTCCGATTAAGTTATCAAGTATCTGACGAAGCCTGATTTCATCGGTCATAATTGAAACTTCAGGATTGATGTCGCTGATGATTTTGAACTGAATATTCTTATCTTTTTTCGACGCCAGTGTTTCAGTGTAATGGTCATTAATTTCGTTCAAAAATTTATTCAGCTCAAGCGTCCTTTTCCTGATGGATAGTAAATCGGCTTCAATTTTCGAAATATCAATGATGTCATTGATCAGGTTTAGGAGCATTTCACCATTTCGCCGAATTAGTTTTATAAACAAAGTCTTATCTGGTTCATCCTGATTTTCGTCTTCCAAAAGTTCAGAAAACCCAAGGATAGCATTCATTGGAGTCCTGATCTCGTGCGACATATTGGCCAGAAATGCAGATTTCAGCCGGTCGGCTTCTTTTGCCTTTTTTTGCTCTTCAATTAATTTGCTCTCAATTTCTTCGCGCAACAAAATCATTTTGTTGGCTGCAATCCCTGCTCTCCTGAATTCGTCGAAATAGAATTCAGAAATATTAAGTTTGTTGAAACTGTTTTGTGAAAGGTAGAAAAAGTTGAAAAAGCGCTCAAAATCTGATTTATAACTTTTATTGAAACGGTAAATAATTAGCGTTTCAAGAATTAAAAGTACGAACAAAATAAGCAGAATTAAGGCAATGCTTTTTTGTTGATCATTTCGAAGTTCAATTTGTTGATTTTTAATATTTTGATTAATCTCATCGAGGTAAAATCCTGCGCCAATCAGCCAGTTGTATTCTTTAAATAATTTAACGTACGAACATTTTTCTACTAAATTATCCTCATTGATTTTGTTCCATTTGTAACAGAAAAATCCACCGTGATCAGTATTGTCAATTGCTTTTAGCTGCTGTAAAAATGTTTTGTGTCTCAATCCTATGGTATCCGAAAGCAAATTTAGTTTTCCTGAAAATACTTTGCCATCCATAACGATTGGCTTCCCATTCGTATTATTCATAAACACGTAGCCTCCGTATCTAAATCGTACAGAACTTATTTTCTGTGCAATCTCATCCCTGAATTTTGGGAAATAATCGTCGAGATATTGCTTTGATCCAAAGTACCAATTGAAATGGCCAAACTTTTTTACGAAGGCTGTTTTTTTATGTGGAAAATTTTCAGAGTTTTCGGAAGATTCAATTTCGTAATCCAAAAATCCCTCTTCTTTATTCCTTAGTAATTTCAATTCTTCGAAAACAACCGAGGCTCCATTTTTATCTTTTAATTTTCGAAGGTCTTTTCCTGAAAAATCAGGTCTTCTGGGATAATAAATTCCAATTCCATCAAGGCCTGTTATAAAAACTTCTTCATATTCCATATCGAATTTAAGTGATGAGATTGTTCCGATAATTAAAGATTTTATTTCTTCGTCAGATTTTATTCCCTTAAATTTTTGATAAATGGCCTCTGCGGTTGAATATGCCTGATTTACATTTTGTCGTATTTTGCTGTTTATCTGTTTTTTGAACAGATCATTTTGAGTATTGATGTATTCAATTTCGTTGTTGACAATTTCTTGAACATATATTTTTTGATTTTCTATATATTCGTTGCTTTTTTTTTCACTTAGTCTGTTGAAGTATATGGTCTGCTCGAAAATCAAAACTCCCCCAATAAGCAAAGTAGTTGCCACTGTAATAATTATCAATGTCCAACTCAGATACGTGGAAACATTCGACGGGATTGCTAATTTTCTGAAAAGTTTATCAGACATTTCTTATTTTATTGATAATAGCCCATTTTTTTGGATTGGTAAATATAAGATATTTGATTTTCAATACTGCGGTTAAATTTATTTCATATCAGATTTTATTACTGATTCGGAACCAGCATTTTGATTTTATTATTTAAATAAGTTTCAAGAATGAGTTGATTGCTTTAGCCTTAATTTGTGCGGTTTTTTGTGTTGTGTTGAAACAAAAGATAATAAGTAAAGTACAACCATGCCGGCTGTTTTTTGAAGCTTAATTTGTTTAATCCGTTGTTAAAATCTGTTAAACAAATTAAACGAATTGCAAATGGTAAAACACATATAAATGTTATACGTTATCTTTAAGATTCAAAGTTAAAAAGTCAAAAATTTCTAACAACAAAAAGTAAAAAGAGATGAAGAATTTCAAAATTGGATTGTTTACATTGTTGGTGGCACTGGTTGGCGGTTTTATTGCTCTTTGGGCTTATACACGCTATTTTGATGATCCTAAGGTCGTCGCGGTTCAGGAGGATCAGTCTATGAAGTATACCAGCTTACCAACAGCATATTCAAGCGAATTGCCTGATTTAACTTTTGCCGCAGAAACATCAGTTCATTCAGTGGTTCATATTCAGGTAACACAAAAGGGGGAATACTATGGCTCAAACAATATTTTTGATTATTTCTTTGGAGACAGGGGGTATCATCAACAGCGAACACCAATCAGGCAGGGTGTTGGTTCTGGAGTAATAATTACTTCGGATGGTTATATTGTAACCAATAATCATGTTATTGAAGACGCTGATGATATTTCGGTGGTGCTGAATGACAAAAGGGAATTTAAAGCAAAATTAGTTGGAGCTGATCCTTCAACAGATATTGCTCTCATTAAAATTGATGCAACAAATCTTCCATTGCTCAAATTCAGTAATTCGGATAATTTAAAACTTGGCGAATGGGTTTTGGCAGTTGGTAATCCGTTTAATCTTACCTCAACTGTAACAGCCGGTATTGTCAGTGCAAAAAGTCGGAACATCGGCATTAATCCCGATCAAATGAGCATTGAATCTTTTATACAGACCGATGCGGCAGTTAATCCCGGAAACAGCGGCGGAGCTTTGGTAAATACACATGGCGATTTGGTCGGCATCAACACTGCAATTGCATCGCAAACCGGATCATATAGTGGTTATTCGTTTGCGATTCCATCAAATATTGCGCAAAAAGTAGTTGCCGATTTGAGGGAATATGGCGAAGTACAGCGTGCGCTTCTTAATGTAAACATTGGCGATGTGACTGCGGAAGTTGCAAAAAAATACAATCTGGATAAGATTGAAGGAGTATTTGTCGGTCGGGTTCAACCTGGCGGAGCTGCTGAAATTGCAGGAATAAAAGACAACGACGTCATTATCAGTATTGATGGTGTGCCAGTAAATTCATCGTCAGAACTTCAGGAACAAATAAGCAAACATCGGCCTGGTGATAAAGTAAATGTTGTGGTAAAAAGGGATAATAAAAAGAAACCATTTAACGTAACGCTTCGTAACAAGCACGGAGATACGGAAATTGTGAAGGGTGATGATCCCGATGATATTTTTGGTGCGAAATTTGCTGAAGTTTCCGACCGCGATAAGGGTGGTTTAGGAATAAGTTATGGTGTGAAAATCACTGACCTTGGAAATGGCAAATTTAAAGATGCTGGAATAAAAAAGGGTTTTATTATTACACAAGTGAACAAGAGTGCCGTTTCGGAAGTTAACGAGTTAAAACGAATTATTAAAAACTCAAAGGGTGGAATATTAGTAGAAGGAATATATCCAAATGGTGAAGTTGCTTACTATGTTTTTGGTATTGATTCGAAGTAATTTGGTAAAACTTACTATAAAATTGACAACAAAAAACCATTAGCGAAAAACCATTTGAATTATTGACCTCAAAAGCCTATATTTGCACGCTATTTTTTTGAAGGGGATATGAGACAATTAAAGATTACGAAATCGATTACCAACCGTGAGAGCGCTTCTTTAGACAAGTATTTGCAGGAAATTGGTAAAGAAGAACTTATTACTGTTGAGGAGGAAGTCGAGTTAGCGCAACGGATTAAAAAAGGCGATCAGGCTGCACTGGAGAAATTAACAAGAGCTAATTTGCGTTTTGTTGTTTCGGTGGCAAAACAGTACCAAAATCAGGGACTAAGTTTACCTGACCTTATTAATGAGGGAAATCTGGGGCTTATAAAAGCGGCTGAAAAGTTTGATGAAACCAGAGGTTTCAAGTTTATTTCCTATGCTGTATGGTGGATTCGGCAATCTATTCTTCAGGCTTTAGCTGAGCAATCCAGAATTGTTCGTCTGCCTTTGAATCAGGTAGGATCACTAAATAAAATCAATAAGGCTTTCTCGAAGTTCGAGCAGGAAAATGAACGTAAACCTTCTCCTGAAGAACTTGCTGATGCCTTAGAGCTACCAGCCGATAAAGTTGCCGACACGCTTCGTGTTTCCGGTCGTCATATTTCGGTTGACGCGCCTTTTGTTGAAGGTGAAGATAACAGCCTTTTGGATGTACTTATAAACAACGATTCGCCAAATGCAGATCGTGCTTTAATGATGGAATCACTGGCGAAGGAAATTGAAAGAGCCTTGGCAACTCTTACCGAACGCGAAAGTGATATTATCAGGATGTTCTTCGGAATTGGCTGTCAGGAGATGACGCTTGAGGAAATTGGTGAGCGTTTTGGTTTAACCCGCGAACGAGTCAGGCAGATTAAAGAAAAGGCCATTCGAAGATTGCGACACACTTCTCGAAGTAAATTGTTAAAAACATATCTGGGATAGATAAAAAAACCGCTTTACCAAGCGGTTTTTTTTATGCATGATTGTTTCCGTGTGATCATAAAAAAAGCCGACCAACTGGCCGGCTTTTCATACCACAAACAAGATCAACCAATCGATCAAAATTGGCTGATAAAAACCTAGCTATTCGCATAGCTAATCACGCATCTTCAATATTTTAAGCTTATGCTTTTGATTTTCATTTCTTCATAAAAAGAATGACTACCCATAAACCTTATGAACGTATTTAAAAATTAAAAAGCCAATTTGTTACTCTAAATTCAAACGGGAATACCGGTGCAAAGAAACTATTTTTTTTAGCAATTCATTAAATATTTATCGATAAACCATGCATATACAGGCTTTCAATTTAGAATTAATATTTTTTTAACAAACGCTTTTTGCCGCAATTTTTACAGTCTTTTCACTTGATAAAATTATCTCCTAATTTAATGAAGTCACAAATCAGACAAGAATGTCTTTTTATACGAAACCAATTAATTATTGATTCAGTCTTACCATTGTATTTGCATGACTTCGCTTCCGGCTAAAAGGAATGCGCCGGTTCCATAAACTTCCCAGCTATCCGCAGAAAAATTCTTTTTGGGATCGGCGCCAATTGGTTGACACCATCCTACATGTCCATCAGGTTGAATCAGATTGTTCATCCCTGTCCATGCTTTTTTCACAACTGGTAAATATGTTGTTCTATCTAACAAACCATGATTTATCCCCCAGGCTAAGGCATAAGTGTAGAATCCTGAGCCACTTGCTTCTCCACCCGGGTATGATTCAGGATCGAGCAAACTGGCTCTCCAAAGTCCATCTTCTTGCTGTAATTCAGCAATTCGGGCAGCCATTTCTTTAAACAAATTCTGATAGAAGGGTAAATCACTGTAATCTTTTGGAAATTCATTCAGGATTAAGGCCAAACCGCCCATGACCCATCCATTTCCGCGCGACCAGAAGATTTTTTTGCCATTTGCCTCATACTTGTCGGAGGCATCGCCTTTGGTTACATAACCCAGATCGCGTGCAAATAAATGTTCTTGTTTATTGAAAAGTAAATCGTAGCATGCATGAAATAGCTCATCGCTTTTTTCCATGTACTTTTTATCTCCGGTAACCATCGAAAGTTTGACCATTGCCGGAGGTGCCATAAACAAAGCATCACACCACCACCATGTTGTTTGCTGAATTCCTTTTGTTTCATAAGGTGTTGCCAAAAACTTTTCCATCTGTTCAATAAAAGGTTGAATCATTGCTTTGTCTTTTTTTATTCGGTAAAGGTCTACATAGGTCTGACAAATGGCTATGTCGTCGGCATGCTGTATCCTTGGCCCCGGTTTCCATTCATTCTTCTGACCCATTTCCATCATCCCATTCAGATATTTTTTGTCTCCCGTTGACTTGTAGGCAGCAGAAACCCCAACATAAAAGGCTCCATTTGTCCAATCGTAAAGATTGTGTTTGGGATTTGCAAACTGCCACAGTGCAGCTTTAATCATTGTTTTTTTAATTTGCTTGGGCTGGAAAATTTTTTCCGGAGAATTTTTTGCGAAAACATTCGTGCCAACGACAACGAATATGAGCAGAAGCGAAAATAAATTTTTCATATTTAATTGATTTAAGTTTAGGATTGCAATCGATTGTACAAACATACAAATTCATTTCAAATTTCCACCCTGCTTCTGAAAAGAAGTCTGCAATTCTGGATAGAACCGCTATGAATACTCAGTTGATTCGTGGTATTCATAGCGGTTGTTTACATTTTGTCAGTATTTAATATTAATAAAACGTAAACTGCACAAAACTGTAATTTGAATACTTGTTTTAGTTTCGATTTATAACTATACTTGCAGCTCTAAAATAAAAGGAAATGAAATTTGCTATCAAACATTTCGGCCACCATCATGTATTTCTATCTACAGGTAGGCAGTAATTGTTTTGATGTTTTTATAAAGATATTAACCCAAAAGAAGGCTTACCACAACGGTAAGCCTTCTTTGATTTAAACCCATATTCAACATGGAAGGAATTTTAAAAATTGCCATTCAGACCAAAGGCAGACTCAACGAAGACTCGGTTAAACTGATCGATGACGCCGGAATTAAGCTGCCGCTTAGTACGCGGAAACTGATTTCGACAGCTACAAATTTTCCACTTGAAGCACTTTTCCTGCGTGACGATGATATTCCTCAGGCAGTTGCTATGGGAGTGGCCGACGTTGGTATTGTTGGCGAAAACGAAATGCTGGAAAAGAAAGAAAATGTGGTTATTGCCAAACGGCTGGGTTTTAGCAAATGCAGGCTTTCACTGGCTATTCCGAAAGATGATGAATACCCGGGAATCGAATATTTCAACGGAAAAAAAATTGCCACATCTTACCCTGAAATTTTGAAGGACTTCTTCAGAAAGAATAATATTACTGCTGAAATACACGTAATTACAGGTTCGGTTGAAATTGCACCCGGAATTGGTTTGGCTGATGCCATCTTTGACATTGTGAGCTCTGGCAGTACGTTGGTTAGCAATCGGTTAAAGGAGGTTGAGGTTATTGTTTATTCTGAGGCAGTTTTGATAGCAAACCCGAATTTATCGGTTTCAAAACAGGCGATCCTCGACGAATTAGTATTCCGGATGGAATCAGTGCAACGTGCCGACAAGAAAAAATACATTCTGCTGAACGCGCCCAACGACAAACTTCAGGAAATTGAATCGCTTCTGCCGGGTATGAAAAGTCCGACCGTGATGCCGCTGGCCGAAGAGGGCTGGAGTTCGGTACATTCGGTCATCGAAGAAAAACATTTTTGGGAAATCATTGGCAAATTGAAAGCTGCCGGAGCCCAGGGAATCCTTGTTATCCCGATTGAAAAAATGATTTTATAATTCAGGAGTTCATGAAACCCAGGCAACTTCTATATTTTGTTATTCCATGTCTGATTTGGGGCTCAACCTGGTTTGCAATTAAATTTCAGTTGGGACAGGTCGATCCGCTGGTATCAGTGGTTTACCGGTTCTTTCTTGCTGGAATGTTGTTGACTGTTTATAGTCTTCTGCGGAAACTCAACATGAAATTTACGTTTCAGGAACACCTTAGAATGATGCTTCAGGGCGTGATTCTGTTTGGGTTTAATTACTGGCTGGTATACCTGGCCGAAGAAAGTCTTGCCAGTGGAGTAGTCGCCGTGATATTTTCATTCTCCATTTTTGCCAACATATTTTTTAATTACCTGTTGCTGAAAGGGAAAATCAAAAAAGAAGTCATGTGGGGCGCCGTTTTGGGCATTGCCGGAACATTGCTTATTTTCAGTCACGAATTACAGAACGCTGAACAATTGGCCGTTGGTTATCAGGCATTGATGTTTTGCTTCGGTTCCATCGTTTTGGCCTCGCTGGGAAATATTCTTTCGAAATACAATCAAACCCGTAAATTGCCTGTTATTCAAACCAATGCATTCAGTATGACTTATGGGAGTCTGGCCATGATGCTGATGGTTCCTCTTTCGGGAAGAAGTTTTTCAATTGATTTTTCGCTACCTTACGTGGGCTCGCTGCTTTACCTATCGGTCTTCGGATCAATTGTGGCCTTTACATTTTACCTGAAACTGGTAGGCGACATCGGGCCCGACAGAGCCGGTTATTCAACACTTGTGGCGCCGGTTATTGCGCTGGTAATCTCTTCTTTTTTCGAAAATTATCAGTGGGGACTGGCTGCCGTTTTGGGAGTTTTCCTGCTTTTCGCCGGAAATTTCATGGCATTGAAAATGAATACGATTAAAATTCAACGCAAATGAACACGATCATAAATCCTGAAAGAAATGTCTGGAATGAATTGCTGAAACGACCCACTTTCAGCGTAGCTGAACTGACTCAAAAAGTTCAGGGAATCCTCGATGAAATTAAATCGGATGGAATTCAGGCCATTCAGAAATATACTGAAAAATTTGATGGCGTATTTCTCCCTGAAATTACAGTTTCTGACCAAGAAATTGCTGAAGCTGTTCCACAGGTCAGCACCGGGTTGCAGGAATCCATCCGGACAGCAGCCGCGAATATTAAGAAATTCCATGAGTCACAAATTCCGCTCACCAAAAAGATTGAAACCACTTCCGGAGTCACCTGCTGGCAGAAGGCGGTTGCCATCGAAAAAGTTGGTTTGTACATTCCGGGAGGATCGGCGCCGCTGTTTTCTACTGTTTTGATGTTGGCCATTCCGGCAAAAATAGTTGGGTGCAAAGAGATTGTACTTTGCACTCCGCCCGATAAATCCGGAAAGATCAACCCTGCAATTTTATTTGCTGCGCAGTTGGTTGGCGTGACGAAGATTTTTAAAATTGGTGGAATTCAGGCCATTGGAGCAATGGCTTATGGCGTTGACTGTGTTCCGAAAGTTGATAAAATATTCGGTCCCGGAAACCAGTTTGTGATGGCCGCCAAACAGTTGGTCAGCCTCAGCGATGTGGCTATCGATATGCCAGCCGGACCTTCGGAAGTGGCGGTAATGGCCGATTCAACGGCCAATCCGGTGTTTATTGCTTCCGACTTGCTCTCGCAGGCCGAACACGGGCCCGATAGCCAGGTGGTGTTGGTGACCAATTCAGCGGATTTGGTTTCAAAAGTGAATGTCGAAATCGAAAATCAGCTTAATCAGTTGCCACGCCAGGCCATTGCAGAGAAGGCTTTGGCAAACAGCCGCGCCATTGTTCTTTCCGGAATTCAGGAAATGGTCGACCTGATTAATTTGTATGCACCTGAACATTTAATTATTGCCATGGAAAGTTATCTTGAGGTGGCTGAAAAGATTATAAATGCCGGATCGGTTTTCCTGGGAAATTACACGCCCGAAAGCGCCGGCGATTACGCTTCAGGAACGAACCACACCTTGCCGACCAATGGCTGGGCGCGGTCGTTTAGCGGAGTGAATCTCGATAGTTATCTGAAAAAAATTACTTTTCAGGAAATTACTCCGGAAGGTATGAAAAATCTAGGCCCGGTGATTGAAACCATGGCGGCAGCCGAACAATTACATGCGCACAGAAATGCGGTGACACTGCGATTAAAAGAAATAAAAAACCAGAAATAAGAAAATGAAAAAACGATCATCACTGCAGTTCTTTCTCCCCCTCTTTTGGAGGGGGTTAGGGGGAGGCTTTAAATAAGAAATATGGAACTGGAAAAAATACTTCGCAACAACATAAAGGCGTTGAAACCCTATTCTTCGGCCCGTGACGAATTTTCGGGCGAGGCTGATGTTTTTCTGGACGCGAATGAGAATCCGTTCAACGCGCCATACAACCGCTATCCCGATCCGCTGCAATGGACGTTGAAAGCGAAGATTTCGGTCATAAAAAATATTGCTCCTGAAAAGATTTTCCTGGGAAACGGAAGCGACGAACCGATCGATATTATTTTCCGTGCTTTTTGCGAACCGGGACTTGACAATGTGGTGACAATCGATCCGACTTACGGAATGTACCAAGTGGCGGCTGATATTAACAATGTGGAAGTCCGCAAAGTTAAACTGAACGATGATTTTGGATTCAGTGCCCAAAAAATGTTGGATGCCACCAATCTGTACACCAAAGCGGTTTTTATCTGTTCTCCCAATAACCCAACCGCTAATCTGCTCAACAAGAATGAAATGGTAAAACTGATTACAGAATTTGATGGTTTGGTGGTTGTTGACGAGGCCTACATCGATTTCGCCTCGGAAAGCAGTTTGCTGCCTGAATTGGATAAATATCCGAATCTGATTATTCTTCAGACTTTCTCGAAAGCATGGGGCATGGCTGGCATTCGTCTGGGCATGGCATTTGCCCAACCGGAGATTATCCGTGTTTTTAATAAGATCAAATATCCGTACAACATTAATATTCTTACTCAGCAAAAGGCCATGGAACTGCTTAATAATCTTCAGGAAAAGGAAGAGTGGGTAAAAATAATCCTTGATGAGCGCGCAAAAATGGTCAAAAAACTATTCAAACTTCCGTTTGTTCAGGTTATTTATCCGTCGGATGCTAACTTTATCCTGGTGAAAATGCACGATGCACGCGGCATTTACGAGTATTTGACTGAGCAGAAGATCATTGTCCGCGACCGCTCGAAAGTGACCCTGTGCGACGATTGTTTGCGAATAACCATCGGCTCGCCGGAAGAAAACAAGAAATTGAGAAGGGCGCTTAAAGATCTGATTTAGAGAGTGAAAATATCCAATATTGAATGTAGAATATCCAATTTAAAATACAACAATATGGAAGCCAAAAAGTATGATCTGGAAGATCGTTTAATTGAATTTGCGATAATGGTAAGTGATCTAATTGAGATACTTCCAAATACAAAATTAGCGAATCATTTGGGCAATCAGGGTATCAGAAGCTGCACAGCGCCTGCACTACTCTATGGTGAGGCTCAATCAGGTGAATCGCAAAAAGATTTTATTCACAAAATTCAAATTCTTTTAAAGGAACTCCGTGAAACAAAAGTTTGTCTAAAGATATTTCGAAGGAAAAGACTTTTGAAAGAAGAAATTATTAGCACCGTTCTTCAGGAAAATGAAGAACTGATTGCAATTTTTGCAAAAAGTGTAAAGACAGCACAATCAAAACTCCCCAAATAATTGGATATTCGATATTGAATATTCGTTATTGGAAATTTTATTTTTTATGAAAAAGGCACTTTTTATCGACCGCGACGGAACTCTGATTTTTGAAACAGAGGACGAACAAATTGATTCTCTTGAAAAACTTGAATTCCTCCCCAAGGTTTTTCGTAATATGCACTTTATTGCCAAAAATCTGTCGTATGAACTGGTGATGGTTACCAATCAGGATGGTTTGGGAACTGCCAGTTTCCCGGAGGATACCTTTTGGCCGACGCACAATAAAGTGCTGAAAGCTTTTGAAAACGAAGGAGTTATTTTTGACGATATTTTGATCGACCGCCACTTCCCGCACGATAATGCTCCAACACGTAAGCCAGGCATCGGCATGATGGGAAAATACCTGGATGGTAGTTACGATCTGGCCAACAGTTTTGTCATCGGCGATCGCCTGACGGATATTCAACTGGCTAAAAACCTTGGAGCCAAAGGAATCCTGATTAACGACGGTTCGCTGGAAACTGAACTTCAGGAAAAAGGGTTGGCTGAATCGTGTGTGTTGATCACTGACGATTGGGATGAAATTTATGCGAAAGTGGCTACGCCTGATCGCACAGCAAAGGTTGTCCGCAATACAAAAGAGACCAAAATAAAGGTTGAACTGAACCTTGATGGAACGGGCAAAGGAGATATCAGCACCGGGCTTGGATTTTTCGATCACATGCTTGATCAGATTGCCCGCCATTCAGGTGTTGACCTGACCATTCTGGTTGAAGGTGATTTGGAAGTCGACGAACACCATACCATTGAAGATACTGCATTAGCTCTGGGCGAGGCATTTAAACTGGCTCTGGGCGACAAACGAGGTGTGGAACGTTACGGTTATTGTTTACCGATGGACGATTGTCTGGCTCAGGTGGCCATCGACTTTGGCGGACGCCCGTGGATTGTGTGGAATGCAGAATTCCGGAGAGAAAAAGTGGGTGAAATGCCGACTGAAATGTTTTTCCATTTCTTCAAGTCGTTTTCGGATACGGCATTGGCAAACCTGAATATTCAGGCCGAAGGAACCAACGAGCATCACAAAATTGAAGGTATTTTTAAAGCGCTTGCCAGAGCCATAAAAATGGCCATTCGAAAAGATGTTTTTAATTTTGAACTGCCATCAACAAAGGGAACGCTTTAAAAAGTTTAACCACAGAGAAAACAGAGAAAATGCTTTCAGAAAATCAAATAACGGAGAAAATTATTGGATGTGCGATAAAAGTGCACTCGACGTTGGGGCCTGGGTTACTTGAATCTGCATACCAGCAATGTCTGTTTTATGAATTACAGAAAACTGGTTTAAAAGTTGAGAAAGAAAAACCATTACATGTTATTTATGAAGAAGTTGAGTTGGATTGTGGTTATCGATTGGATTTATTTGTCGAAAATCGCGTAATTGTTGAACTTAAAGCTGTTGAATCATTGACAGATATTCATTTGGCTCAAATGTTAACTTACCTGAAGCTTTCAGAATGTGAAATCGGGTTACTCATAAATTTTAATGTTACTCAACTTATAAAAGGGATAAAAAGAGTTATCAATAATTAAAATAATCTCGGAGATCTCTGTGAAAACTCTGTGTTCTCTGTGGTAATAAATAGATATGAAAAGCATCAAACCATTGCGTGAAAAAAAGAATACAGCCATTTTGCTGATTCACTGCCCTGACCGGCAGGGAATTTTGGCTACGGTTACCGAGTTTCTGAACAAGAACAACGGAAACATCATTTACCTCGATCAGTATGTGGACCGGGCAGAGCAGATTTTTTACATGCGCGTGGAGTGGGAACTGCATGGTTTTGCCATTCCGGAAGATAAAATCAGTGAATATTTTTATACCCTGATTGCAGATAAACTTCTGATGAATTATTCGCTGCATTTTTCGAAGCAGATTCCACGCATGGCCATTTTTGTTTCGAAGATGTCGCACTGCCTGTTCGATATTTTGTCGCGCTACACAGCGGGTGAATGGGATGTTGAAATTCCGGTCATCATCAGTAATCATACGGATTTGGAGCCGGTTGCCCATCGGTTCGATATTGAATTTCAATATGTTCCGGTGAATTCGGAGAATAAAGCCGAGCAGGAAGCTTTTGAAGTTGAGTTGCTTAAAAAGCATGAAGTTGATTTCATTGTGCTGGCGCGTTATATGCAGGTACTTTCACCTGAATTTGTCGCTCAGTTTCCGAATAAAATCATCAACATTCATCACTCTTTTTTGCCTGCCTTTGCCGGTGCAAAACCTTATCATGCGGCATACGAACGTGGTGTTAAAATCATTGGAGCCACCAGTCATTACGTGACGAGTGAATTGGATGGCGGTCCGATTATCGAGCAGGATGTGACCCGCTGCAACCATACCGACACCGTTGAACGCCTGGTTCGCAAGGGGCGCGATCTGGAAAAAATTGTTTTGTCGCACGCCGTTTTTAAACATTTACAGCGTAAAGTGCTGGTTTATAAAAATAAAACGGTTGTGTTTAACTGAAAAGTTTCAGGTTTCAAGTTGCTTTGGATATTGGTTTTTCGTTATTGATTATTGGATATTTTAAATTGTTAATTATGAGATATTTAGCTGTTTTATTAATGCTTCTGACAGCCACTGTTCAGGCACAAACACCGGTAAAGCAAATTCCGGCGGATTATGGATACATTGTTAAAATCGGACAACAGGTTCCTGATTTTGTTCTGAAAACCACAGATGGAAAATCCATTCCGGTTTCTTCACTGAAGGGAAAAGTTGTGATGCTTCAGTTCACTGCCAGTTGGTGCTCGGTTTGTCGCAAAGAAATGCCGCACATCGAATCCGATATCTGGAAGAAATACAAGAACAATGCGAATTTTGCGCTTTATGGAATTGATCTGGATGAGCCAAAGGAAACCGTAGAGAAATTTGCAAAAGATGTTCCGGTGACCTATCCGTTGACACTCGATCCGAAAGGTGGTATATTTTATCGGTTTGCTGAAAAGGAAGCAGGTGTGACCCGCAATGTCATTGTTGATAAAACAGGGAAAATCATATACATGACAAGGCTTTACAAGGAAGAAGAATTTCAGGAAATGAAGATGGTGATTGCAGAACTTTTAAAGTAAAAATGTAGCGCGTAGCAGAATCGAACTGCCATCTCCGGATTGAGAAACCGGTTTCCTAACCGTTAGAAGAACGCGCCATAGTTGAAAAGTGTCAAAGCAAAAATACACAACAATTGTCTCGTTGTTATTGAATAGTAGAGAAAAAATAAAATTATCTGATACGAAACAAGGCTTCCTCCCCTTTGGGGAGGATTGAGGAGGGGCTTTATGAACATTGTAATAATAAAATATAATGCCGGAAACATCGAATCGGTCAACAATGCACTGCAAAGGCTTGGCGTTTTGGCCGAAATCACGGGTGATCACGACAAAATCCGAAAGGCAGATAAAGTGATTTTTCCGGGAGTGGGAGAAGCCAGCACAACCATGGCTTATCTGAAAAAGGAAGGTCTGGATCTGCTTATTCCGGAGTTGAAACAACCTGTGCTGGGCATTTGCCTGGGCTTACAACTCATGTGCAGTTATTCTGAAGAAAATGATACACCTTGTTTGGGCATTTTCGAAGAAAAGGTGAAACGTTTTATTCCTGAACCGGGAATGGAGTTTGTGACCAAAGTGCCACACATGGGCTGGAATAATATTACTGAATTGAAAAGTGAAATTTTTGATCCGTCTATCGAAAACCAATTTGTCTATTTTGTGCATTCATATTATGCCGCAGTCGGTGAACACACGGCTGCTGTTTGCAACTACATCAATCCGTTTAGTGCAGCATTGCAGCGAGATAACTTCTACGCAACCCAGTTTCATCCTGAAAAAAGTGGAACGATTGGCGCAAGAATTTTGGAGAACTTTCTAAAAAGCCCCTCCTTCCCTCCCCGAAGGGGAGGGAAAGCCTCTCTCTAACCCTCACTTGGGGTCGGGGACTTGGGAAAAAGCAAAACAGGTGGCTGAGCCGAATATGAATTTTATTTTGAGTTATAGTAAAAGTGTTTAAAACAGTAAAAATAAAGAACGACTGTTTCGTGGGTGGGAGTTTTTTCTCCCCTCCTTCGGAGGGGTCGGGGGAGGCTTCCTATGATAACAATAATACCCGCTATCGACCTGATTGACGCCAAGTGCGTGCGATTGTCGCAAGGCGATTACAACCAGAAAACGGTTTATAACGAGAATCCGCTCGAAGTGGCCAAAATGTTTGAAGATGCCGGAATTACCCGTTTGCATCTGGTCGATTTGGATGGTGCAAAAGCTAAACACATCGTCAATTACAAAGTGCTTGAAACTATGGCATCAAAAACCAATCTGATAATCGATTTTGGTGGCGGGTTGAAATCAGACGATGATTTACGTATCGCTTTCGAAAGTGGAGCACAAATGGTTACCGGTGGAAGTATTGCGGTGAAAGACCGCGAAACTTTTTTGCACTGGATCGAAACTTATGGCGCGGAGAAAATTATTCTGGGCGCTGATGCCAAAGACAAAATGATTGCCGTGAGCGGCTGGCAGGAAGTTTCGGAACTGTCCATTCTCGATTTTATTGAAAGCTATACCAGTTGCGGCATTCAGAAAGTAATTTCTACCGACATTGCCCGCGACGGCATGCTGACCGGTCCAAGTATCGATTTGTACAAGGAAATCATGGCTCAATTTCCTGAACTCGAACTGATTGCCAGCGGCGGAATTGCCTCGATGAAAGATATTCACGAACTCGATGAAATGAGTGTGCCGGGGGTTATTACCGGAAAAGCAATTTATGAGAACAGAATATCCCTGAATGAAATAAGGAATTTTCACAAATCAAATAATTAGCCATTTAAGGTTAATTATTTATATATTAACTTTTTCAGGTTAATTATTGTATTATTTACCAAATTAAGTTATTTTTGCATCATGGATAAGCAAAACTTAGTTGGAGTGATTACAGGTGATTTGATCAACTCATCGGGGTTGACTAAAGAGCAAAAGACCAATATGCAAACCGGGTTGTCCGGCTTCCTTGAAAATAATCAGGATATCTTAATGTCTGTCCAATTTTATCGTGGTGATAGTTTTCAACTCATGGTCAAAAAGGAAAAAGCCGCGATGATTACGGTAATTGTCGAAGCAATTATTTTATCGACTACAGGAACACGGGCACGGATAAGCATTGGGATTGGCACTGTTTCCAAGACTATTCCGGGCAATGTTTTGCAATCTGAGGGGGAGGCCTTTCAGCTTTCGGGTCACCAGCTCGATAAAATGAAAGAAGAAGGACGGCTGCTAAAAATAGCGGTTGATTCTCCCCAGTTTCAACCAATCCTGGCCGCAACATTCTATTTGGCCGAAAGTATTATCTGGAGTTGGAAACCAGGACAAGCGACGGTCATTTCGATGATTCCAGCTTGCAAAACACAAAGGGAAATTGCTGAAAAACTGCATATTACCGGCGCAGCGGTGAGTAAAGCGCTAAAATCAGGGAAATGGGCAGCCATGGAGGATTTTCTGAATGGGTATGAAGAAACGCTAAAAATTATAACATGAATGCACTTTTCTTTTCCATGCTTGCTGGTCACCTGGTTGCCGACTTCTGGTTGCAACCATCAAGTTGGGTATCTCATAAAAAAGAAAATGGATGGAAATCGAAAAAATTGATCCTTCATACTCTGATCGCATCTGTTCTTCCGGTGATATTTACTTTAAAATTAACGCTTTGGTGGTTTGTTCCGGTTATCTTTTTGACGCATTACCTGATAGATGTCGTAAAATCGAAAGTCAAACAAACGATATGGTTTTTTATAGCCGATCAGGTTTTGCACATCGGCATCCTTTGGATATTGGCCACATTTTTTACTGAAATTACTATTCCTGAAAGCTTACTTCACTTTTGGATTTATGCTTCCGGGTTTATCCTGATAACCAATCCGCTGGGAATTTTGACCGGAATGTTTTTGAAATCAGTCACCAAATCAGAAAGTAGTGCGGTGCAATTGAATGCATCTGCCTGGATTGGAATATTTGAACGAATACTCATTGTAATTTTTGTGACTACCGGACAAATTCAGGCGATTGGCTTTCTTGTGGCCGCCAAATCGGTTTTTCGTTTTAGCGAAGCCCAAAAGGATGGCAACCAGAAGGCAGAATATTTTTTACTGGGGACACTGACATCGTTTACATTGGCTATTGTGATTGGATTTTGGATAAAACTAATGATAACACCCTAAAGCTACATAACGCACTATTAACCTGGAACTTTGAATTTGAAACTTGGAACTATAAAAAATGCTAGCAAAACGAATTATACCATGCCTCGATATCAAAGACGGTCAAACCGTCAAAGGCATCAACTTTGTAAATATTAAAAGCGTGGGCGACCCGGTTGAGTTGGGTGCGCTGTATGCCGAACAGGGAGCCGACGAACTGGTTTTCCTCGACATCACCGCCACGCACGAAGGCCGAAAAACCTTTGTGGATTTGGTCAGGCGCATTGCCCGCGAAATCAACATTCCGTTTACGGTGGGGGGCGGCATTAGTGAACTGAAAGATGCCGAAGCTTTGCTGAGTGCCGGGGCAGATAAAATCAGCATCAACTCGTCGGCTGTGCGCAATCCAAAACTGATCGACGATCTGGCACTGAATTTCGGAAGTCAGTTTGTTGTTTTGGCCATCGATGCACGAGGCGAAAACGATCATTGGACAGTCACTGTCAATGGCGGTCGCATCCCAACCGATAAAGAATTGTTTTCGTGGGCCAAGGAAGGAGAAAACCGCGGTGCCGGAGAAATCCTTTTCACCTCGATGAACCACGACGGAACAAAAAACGGTTTTGCCAACAAGGAACTGGCAAGAATGGCCGACATGCTCCGGATTCCTATCATTGCTTCCGGAGGGGCCGGAAACATGGAGCATTTTGTGGATGTGTTTACTGAAGGAAAAGCCGATGCCGGACTGGCCGCCAGCATTTTTCATTACAAGGAAATTGCAATACCCGATTTGAAAAGTTATTTAAGATCAAAGGGAATCGTTGTTCGGTAAAACTATGCTTATCTTTGAATTCTAATCGATTGATATAAATTATGCTGGCTCAAAATCCCAATTTATTCGAATCAGTAAAACTTGTTCTGGATACGGCTTACCGGAATGTTTACCGGGCGGCCAATTCCAGTATGGTTACTGCCTATTGGGAAATTGGCCGGTTAATCGTTGAGGAAGAACAAAATGGTTCTGTGCGTGCTGATTACGGGAAGAAGCTGCTGAAAGAATTGTCAGAAAAATTGACTTCAGAATTTGGAAGAGGTTACTCTGTGACTAATCTGAAATATTTCAGACAGTTTTATTTGGCTTTTCCTGAAGTTTGCCAACAGAATTCAACGGATAATCCTTGTTTACCAATTCGCCAGACACTGTCTGACGAATTGAGTTGGTCGCATTTCTGCCTACTGATTCGTGTTGATAATCAGGTGGTGCGGGATTTTTACATGAAAGAAACGGTACTTCAAAACTGGAGTGTTCGTGCTCTCGATCGTCAAATCAGTACTTTGTATTATGAACGGATTATTTCCAGCAGGGATAAAAATCCGGTGAAGGAAGAAGCTGTTGAAAGTATCCGGGCACTGGCTGATTCTCCTCGGGATTTTATTAAAGATCCATACATTTTAGAGTTTCTCAAGCTAAAACCGGAGATTTCGTACCTGGAAAAGACACTTGAAAGTTCATTGCTCGAAAATTTACATTCGTTTATTTTGGAACTCGGGCGCGGGTTTGCATTTGTTGGACGTCAATATCACATGAATGTCGGTACCGAGCATTACTACATCGATTTGGTTTTCTACAATTACATTCTGAAATGTTTTGTGCTGATTGACCTCAAAGTTGGAAAGCTGACCCATCAGGATGTGGGGCAAATGGATATGTATGTTCGTCTGTTCGAGGAAAAAATACGTCAATCTGACGATAACCCCACAATTGGAATCATACTGTGTTCACAACAGAACGAATCGGTAATCAAATATTCGGTGCTGGCCGAAAGCAAACAACTATTCTCATCAAAATATAAACTTTATCTCCCTACTGAAGAGGAACTTAAGAATGAAATTGAACGCGACAGGATTCATATTGAAAACCAGCTTCAGGAACAATTAGTAAAATATAAAATTAAAATATAAATGGAAAATACAGAACTCGATTTCTCGAAACTGAATGGCCTCATTCCGGCTGTTATTCAGGATAATACCACCAATGTTGTGCTGATGTTGGGCTTTATGAACGAAGAAGCTGTTGCTAAAACCGAAGAAACCGGTCGGGTAACTTTTTTCAGTCGTACTAAAAACAGGCTGTGGACCAAAGGCGAAGAATCAGGAAACTTCCTGAATGTCGTTTCAATCACGCCTGATTGCGACAACGACACGCTTCTGATTAAAGTAAATCCTGTTGGGCCGGTTTGCCATACCGGCGATGATACCTGCTGGGGAGAAGAAAATCAGGAAAGCGACATTCAGTTTCTGGAATATCTTCAGGATTTTATCGACCAAAGGAAACGTGAAATGCCGGAAGGTTCATATACCACTTCATTGTTTCAGAGTGGAACTCGTAAGATTGCCCAGAAAGTGGGAGAGGAGGCGGTTGAAACCATCATTGGCGCCATGGCTGACGACGATGAAAACTTTCTGTATGAAGGCGCCGATTTACTTTATCACCTCATTGTTTTGCTCTCGCACAAAGGTTACCGAATTGAGGATTTAGCCCGCGAACTGAAGAAACGTCACAAGTGAATTGGGTGCGGAGATTTGTAATCTCCGTATTTTTGTACCCGCGATTGAAAATCACGACACCCGAAAAGCGGAGGACTCTGAAAAAGGAGCCCTCCGTTTTGCTTTTTAATGTGCCTAAATTGTTAAAAGAGCAGTATTTACAAAAACTTAACAGCTTGCTTGTCGTAAAAGCAAGTTCGATTGGATTATTCGGCTATCTTTGCGCCTTCATTTTTGAACCCTATGCAGAAGATTAGAAACATTGCGATTATTGCCCACGTTGACCACGGAAAAACTACGCTGGTCGACAAGATGATTTACTATTGTAACATCATGAAAGAACACGAGAAGAAACAGGAGTTGATTCTCGATAGCAACGATTTGGAGCGCGAACGAGGAATTACCATTCTGGCTAAGAACGTGTCTGTTATATATAAAGATGTTAAAATCAACATCATTGATACTCCTGGTCATGCTGATTTTGGCGGCGAAGTAGAACGGGTACTAAATATGGCCGATGGAGTTTTGCTGTTGGTTGATGCGTTTGAAGGAACCATGCCTCAAACACGTTTTGTTTTATCAAAAGCGCTGGCGCTTGGACTGAAACCCATTGTGGTAGTGAATAAAGTTGACAAACCCAATTGCCGGCCCGAAGAAGTTCACGAACAGGTTTTCGACCTGATGTACAGTTTGAATGCGACTGAAGATCAGTTGAATTTCCCGACAATTTACGGGTCGGCTAAACAAGGCTGGATGTCGGACGATGTTAAGGTGCCTACTGATAACATCACTGCTTTGCTCGAGGCTATTGTAAAATATATTCCCGGCCCGGTTGCAAATCCCGGAACTCCGCAGGTTTTGATTACCTCATTGGATTATTCATCGTATGTTGGCCGTATTGCTATCGGTCGCATTCATCGTGGTGAACTTAAAGAAGGGATGAATGTTTCGCTGGTAAAGCGCGACGGATCAGTCAAACGTACCAGAATCAAAGAACTTCATACATTTACCGGACTTGGACGAGTAAAAGTTGAAAGCATGATTTCAGGAGATATTTGCGCGATGGTTGGTATTGAAGGTTTCGATATTGGTGACACGGTTTGTGATTGGGAAAATCCTGAACCACTCGATCCGATTGCAGTGGACGAACCAACTATGAGTATGACTTTCATGATCAACAATTCGCCTTTCTACGGAAAAGAAGGAAAATATGTGACTTCGCGCCATTTGAAAGACCGCCTGGAAAAAGAACTGGAAAAGAACCTGGCTTTGCGTGTTCTTCCTACCGATTCGGCTGATTCTTATACTGTTTATGGACGTGGCGTGCTTCATTTATCGGTTTTGATTGAGACCATGCGTCGCGAAGGTTATGAACTTCAGGTTGGACAACCTCAGGTTCTGTACAAGGATATCGCAGGTGAAAGATGTGAGCCCATTGAAGAGATGCACGTAGATGTTCCTGAAGAATATTCAGGAAAAGTGGTTGAAATGGCCTCACAACGTAGAGGCGAAATGCAAACCATGGAACGCAAGGGAGATCGGATTCACCTCGAATTTATGATCCCATCGCGCGGAATTATTGGTATGAGAACCAACATGTTGACAGCCACAGCCGGAGAAGCGGTAATGAATCATCGCTTCATTGAATACCAACCTTTTAAGGGACCTATCGAAATCCGGAATAACGGCTCATTGGTTGCTCTTGAAACCGGAACTGCATTTGCTTATTCTATAAGTAAACTTTCGGATCGTGGCTCATTTTTTATTGATCCGCAGCAGGAAATCTATGAAGGACAGGTCATTGGTGAGAATACCCGCGCTGATGATTTGACCATCAATGTGACCAAACCCAAAAAGCTGACCAACATGCGTGCCTCTGGTACGGATGAAAAAATGAGGTTAATTACACCCATCCGGTTTAGTCTGGAGGAAGCTTTGGAATACATCAACGAAGACGAATTGGTTGAAGTTACGCCACTTTCAATCCGGATGAGGAAAATCTATTTGAAAGAACACGAACGCAAAAGATTGGCCAAAAACAGCTAATTTATTCTGGTAAAGGAATTTTTAATATATGGGGAAACCCTGATTGGTTCACGCAACTGGTCAGGGTTTCTTTTTGCCCGTTAATCGCTTGAAATCTTCAGAAATTGATACTTTTTCGGTTAATACATTTTTTACAACACAATCTTCATAATAAACACTTTAGAAATATCTTTTCAGACAGATATTCCGTATCTTTTAGTAATCAATAAAAAACCTGCAGTAATGAATGTCATATCAACTTGCCTAACAGGAACTGCAACAATTTTGACTTGCAGAAAGATCGCTCAGTCATTTAGCGAGAACATCTACGAACTCTCTTCCATTCGGCGAAATTGGTCGCCCGAATATGCTGTAAATTTGAAAAATCGGATAGACAGCATTATGAATCAGTATTTTACTCAAGAATCTCTCGTCGACCATCTCGACAAACACGGCCAATTTTACGAATTAATGATTTCGGCGCTTAAAGATGTCAGTGTATTTCGCGCCCAATTAAAAGTTGATTTCAGTCACGATAAAAAATTCCTGAATGAGACTTTTGATAATCTTGGATACGTTGATTATTTCAGTGATGCAAAAAACGGAGATCATTTTAGTTTGTATAAAATGATGGCAACATTCAAGCGAAACATGACTCCTGAATTGCAGCAAATCATTCTTGCGCGCGGAATCAATACAAATTTGCTTAGTCGGCTGATTTCGTACAAGGAAAGGCTCGCCGAATTAAAGAACTGTTTCGATATTTCGCACGGAAGTGATCAGTTGGACGCTGAACTTAAACGCGAAATAAATTCAATTTATGGCGAAGTAAAAGACATTTGCCGGGTTGCAAATGCCTATTATGAATTTGATCCGGTTCAACGCGATAAATTCACTTTTTACAAAGTGATGATCAATTTGAAGAAAAATGCTTTTGAAAAGGTATAATTTCAGCAAATACCTGTTTTATTAAAGGCAAAAAACATTGTTCAGGCAAATTTAATCCTGAACAATGTTTTTAAATATAATTGAGCCTGAATATTTATTCCTGATCATCGGCATCTTCTTCGTCAACTTCGTCTTCCTCATCTTCGTCAGCAGTATAAACTACCTCCTCATCGAGGTCTTCATCTTCAAAAACCTGTGGTTTAGTTACTTCTTTCAATGGTTTAAGGTTTGAAGGGACAGGCTGATTAACTTTGTCTTCGAAATAAGGAAAAACATCAATAATCGTGCTAATTGCCAGTGAAGTAGTTTGATACGGTACGAGAATGTATGAAAGTCCTTCTTCCAGACGCTGAAGTGCCTGTTTAATATCGTCGGCCGCCACCAGAAAATAATTGTTTATTTTTTTCTCTTTCCCGGCATTTTCGTCAATAGTTACAATACCAATCTTGGCTTTGTACCACCATTCGCCGTTTTCGTGCGGATAAATTTCAACGATGTTCGACTTTTTAATATTGTCGACGGTGAATTCGCCGCGAACCATGGTCTGCATTTGCTGAATAATCCGGGTTTCGGCGTCGGTAAATGTTACAGCATCAACCAAATAGGATTCACTGACTTTACGCTCACGACCATCGTCGTCGATTTTTACATATTTAACTTTACATTCGAACCATGTTTGCATACCTGAATATTTTTTTTGATTTGCAAAGATATTTTCCTGAATGGGAATTCAGGGGAAAAGCTGAAATAGTTATTCACAAAATTTGTGAAGTCTGATTCACAAAAAAGTCAGGGCTTCATTTCAAGCGAAACCCTGAATTTCAGTATTGAACCAACAATTAATTTATCAATAGTTTATCGGCGATTTGATTTGCCAGGTCAACATACAAACTAAAATGATCAGGTTTCATGGCTCCTTTTTCTTCCAAAGGTTCACCAACGACTTCCCAATTTATTTCTTCTGCAAATTTTTGCAGGTTTTTCACACCGCCACCATTCCAACTGAATGAACCGAAAATACCAAGTAAATGGTTTTTAATTCCCATGTGCCTGATTGTTGTCAGCAGAGTTTCCATTGGCGGAAACATAGCATTGTTGTATGCCGCGCTACCTAAAACTAAAGCTTTATACTTGAAAATGTCACTGATTATAAATGATGGATGCGTTTTTGAAGAATCGTAAACCCGAATGTTTTTAACTCCTCTTACTGCCAGTTGACGTGCAATAATTTCTGCCATTTTTGCGGTATTGCCATACATCGATCCGTAAACAACAACAGCGCCGGGTTCGGTTTGGTAGGTACTTAATTTGTCGTATTTATCCAGAATAAAGTCGATGTGCGACCGCCAGATCATTCCGTGGGTAGCAGCAATCATTTTGATATCGTACTTGGCTATTTTCTTCAAGGCGCGCTGAGTGTGCGGACAGTATTTACCAACTATGTTCGAGAAATACCGCACAATTTCTTCTTCGTATAACTTATAATCCAATTCATCGTCAAAAATTCCACCATCAAGAGTTCCGTAACTTCCACAAGCATCGCCTGTGAACAAGATCTTGTTGGTCGATTCGTAAGTTACCATAGTTTCGGGCCAGTGCACCATAGGAATTGTGGTAAATTGAAGGTTGGTCTTACCCAGGGGCAGCTCAGAATCGTCGTAAACTTCTATGTTTTGTTGTTTAACCTGATAGAAATTTGAAGCCATATCAAAAGTCTTCCTGTTACCTATAAGAGTGATGTTTGGATATCGTGAGATAACTGCTTTTAACGCTCCTGAATGATCTGGTTCCATGTGGTTTATGACGAGGTAATCTACCGGACGGCCTTCGGTCAGAACTTCAATCTGATCGAGATAGTCATCGATATATGAACGTTCGACCGTATCTATCAAAGCTATTTTCTCGTCAACAATCAGATATGAATTGTAGGAAACCCCTTTCGGAATGGGCCAGATATTTTCGAAAAGGTGGGTTTTACGATCGTTAAATCCCACATAATAAATGTTTTCAGCTAAATTTACCCGATGCATAGTGATTTTTTTGTCATTTTATTTGAGCGAAAATACGCAATTTCAAGCGATCTCACTAAAACTCAATTTTAATCGTTCAGGAATTAAGAAAAAGATTACAAATATTGTATCAGGAAGAATATTATGATTTATCTTTCAATTCGTAAAAATGCTGTACCTTCCAAAATATTTTCTCCGGGAATACCATCAAAATTTAAATTCAGGTTATTGAAATTCAATTGGATGAATATGCAAAGTGAAGTTTCTTAAACCATGTGCCGGAGGTTGATTAGTTACTTTGCCGGAAATGATTATTTTTATAAAGAAAAACCGGTGAGTATGGATGTAAAAAAGAAAAACCGACTTATGCTGTTCCCACGTTTGAATAAATGGATTATGATCATTTTTGTTGTGGCACTTGCCGCTGCCGGATTTCGTGGGTACCAAATTTACCGGTACATTTTCAACCCCAATATCCAAACTCCCGGAAGTATCAAAATTCCGCTTAATGCAACTTACGCACAGGTACTTGATAGCCTGAAAAAACATAACATCATTATCAATTACAAAGCATTTGAGTGGGTGGCCAAACGGAAAAAATATGCCGAAGCAATAAAACCCGGTAAATATCTGCTAGATAAGGGCTTGAATTCGAACCAGATTTTAAATATGCTGAAATCCGGAAATCAGCAACCTGTAAAAGTTACTTTCAATAATTTGCGCTTCTTTACTGAACTGGCAGGCGACATTTCGAAATACATTGAACCCGATTCACTTGAGCTTCTTCATAAATTCAGAGATTCGCTGACCTACGAGCATTTTGGATTTAGCCGGTTCACCTTTCATTGTATGTTTATCCCGAATACGTATGAATTTTACTGGACTACAACGGCCGATCAGTTTCTCGAACGCATGAATATGGAATACAAGCGATTCTGGAACGAAAAGCGCAGAACTCAGGCAAAAGAATTGGGTTTAACTCCGGAAGAAGTTATGACTGTGGCGTCTATCGTTCAGGAAGAAACCAACAAGAAGGATGAAAGACCGATTGTGGCCGGATTGTATTTGAACCGGATCAAGCGGGGAATGCCGCTACAGGCTGATCCGACGGTGAAATTTGCTTTGGGAAATTTCAAAATAAAGCGGGTACTGAACAGTCATTTGGCAATTGATTCGCCATACAATACTTACAAAAATGCAGGTTTGCCGCCAGGACCGATTAATTTTCCTGAAATTTCGAGCATCGATGCAGTTTTAAACCCCGCGAAAACTGGTTACATATACATGTGTGCACGCCAGGATTTTTCAGGATACCATAATTTTGCCACTTCGCTTTCCGCGCATCTCGAAAATGCCCGCAAATACAAGGCTGCGCTCGATTCGTTACAGATTTATCAATAGAAATACTGGCTGAATTTGTTCGATTTAGTAAGTCAGGTCAATAAAAAACCTTTCGGATGAATTGATCTTCAAAACTTCCGAAAGGTTTTTTTATGCAATACGGAGAATGGTTTAATCAAATATGTCTCTCATTTTTTCAAATAAATTCTTGTCCGACTGATCGGGCCCTTCAGTGAAATTGGGCAACGACTGCAACTTTTCGAGCATCTTTCGTTCGTCTGAATTTACTTTCTTCGGTATCCAAACGTGTACTCTCACCAGCAAATCGCCTTTCCCGTACCCATTTACATCTGGCAAGCCTTTGCCACGCAGGCGCAGGATTTTTTCGGGTTGTGTACCGGCTTCAATTTTTACTTTCACTTTGCTGTCAACAGTCGGAATTTCTTTTGTCGTTCCTAAAGTAATTTCAGGGAAAGTAACAAATAGATTGTATATTAAATTATTGCCATCGCGCACTAAATCAGGATGGTCTTCTTCCTGGATAACGACAAATAAATCGCCGTTTACTCCACTTCTACGGCCGGCATTTCCTTTACCCGAAACATTCAGTTGCATGCCTTCGCCAACACCGGCAGGAATTCTTATGTTGATTACTTCTTCGTCGCGAACAACTCCTTCGCCCTGGCAGTGGGTACATTTGTTGGTGATTATCTGACCCTCGCCATTACAGGTTGGACAGGTAGTTGTTGTTTGCATCTGACCAAGCAGCGTGTTTTGTATCCGGGTAACGTGCCCGGTTCCACGGCAAGTTGAGCAATTTGAGTAGGATGAACCGCCCTCAGCTCCCGAACCATGACAATGGTCGCAGGGAACATATTTTTTAACCTTGATTTTTTTCTCAACGCCATGCAGTACTTCATTCAAATTTAGACTGACTTTTACACGCAAATCAGACCCGCGGTGCTGACGAGGTCCCCGACTTCGAGAACTGCCACTAAAACCGCCGAATCCACCAAACCCGCCGCCTCCAAAAATATCGCCAAACATCGAGAAAATGTCATCCATCGACATGTCGTGTCCACCAAATCCGGCATTTCCGCCCATTCCGGCATGTCCAAACTGATCGTATTTCTTTCGTTTCTCCGGACTGCTCAAAATCTCATAAGCTTCAGCGGCTTCCTTAAATTTTTCCTCAGCTTCTTTGTTGCCGGGATTTTTGTCAGGATGAAACTGAATGGCTTTTTGCCGGTAGGCCTTTTTTACTTCTTCAGCAGTTGCTGTTTTGCTGACTCCAAGAATCTCGTAAAAATCGCGTTTTGTCATCGTAATAAATATTCGGGCTTATTCGCCAATAACTACTTTTGAGTGTCGTATAACTTTGTCATTCAGGAAATAACCTTTTTGAACAACATCGATAATTTTACCTTTTAAATCTTCTGAAGGAGCTGGGAATTTGGTGATAGCCTCATGCAGGTCAGTATCAAAATCCTGTTCTTTGGCCGGAATTTCTTTTACTCCATTTTGTTTCAGGAAATCCTGAAATTTGTTGTAAATTAATTTAACGCCATCCTTCAAATGTCCCTCTTCCTCAACCACGTCAATGGTTTGAATAGCGCGGTCAAAATCGTCGATGACAGGCAGAATATTTACCAGCAGACTTTCGTTGGCAGTTTTCAATAATTCCATGCGTTCTTTCAGGGTGCGTTTTCTGTAATTATCAAATTCAGCCTGCAACCGGATGTGTTTATCTTTTAGTTCATGTAATTCATTTTCAATTTTTTCCAATTGTTCTTCAGCTTTACTCTTTTTCAAAGCCTTTTCTTTTTTCGTGTCTTTTTTGCTGTGGGCAACTTCTTCTACCTCCACAGTTAAATCAGGTGTTTCATTTTCAGGTTGTTCATTCACCTCATTTTGAACATTATTTTCTGTCATTGGATCTGAATTTTAAAATTGTTTTTTCGAACTGCAAATATACTGCCATTGGATTACAATTGACAATTTGGCATTTTAAATAATTGATAACTGACAAAGTAAAAGGGCAGCACGGTTTCCTCCGAACTGCCCTTCCAGTGTTTTAAATTACGAATTTGTTTTATTTCAGAAGCGTCGAAATAGCTTGTTCCAAAGCCGGTCCGCGCAGGTTTTTGCCAACAATAATGCCGTCGCCATCAATCAGAAAATTTGACGGGATGCTGCGAACTCCATAAATTCCAGCATACTTTGAATTCCAGAATTGAAGGTCGCTCACATGGTTTTCCCAACTCAGTTTATCTGCTGTTATAGCCTGTACCCACGAGGATTTATCACGGTCGAGCGAAACACTGAAAACTGTAAATCCTTTACCATTTTTGAATTTGGAATCTTTGTATTTGGCGTAAGCGCCAACCAGTGCAGGATTTTCGCGACGACATGGTCCACACCATGCAGCCCAGAAATCGATTAATACCAATTTGCCCTGAAGAGAAGATAGCTTTAATTCTTTTCCATCAGGCGATTTCTCCACAATTTCCGGAGCTTTGTTCCCAAGGTTTAATCCAATCGTTGCATCTTTCCCTTCATTTTTTGTTTTGGCGCCATTTGCTAAGGTTGCCAAAGTAAAAAGCAGGGCAAAAGCCAATGTCAATTTTATCTTCATAGTTGCGAGTTCTAAAATGATGAATTATAATATATATCCCCGGCAAAAATAACAAATCAGGAATAAGATTGACAAACGATCAACTTTTGTTTGGAAATATTAACAGGATTAGTCGAGCCTCGAGATTCGCGCGCCAATTGCATTTAACCGATCATCGATATTTTCGTAGCCTCGGTCAATCTGTTCGATGTTCGAAATATTGCTGGTTCCCTGTGCCGAAAGAGCGGCAATCAGCAGTGCAACACCTGCACGAATATCAGGCGAACTCATGTTGGTTGCCCTGAGCTGATATTTGTGATCGAGCCCAATAACCGTTGCGCGGTGCGGATCGCAAAGGATAATCTGAGCACCCATGTCAATCAGTTTGTCGACAAAGAACAGGCGGCTTTCAAACATTTTCTGGTGAATAAGCACGCTCCCTTTGGCCTGCGTGGCAATAACCAGGAAGATACTGAGTAAATCGGGGGTTAAACCCGGCCAGGGGGCATCTGCAATATTCATGATTGAACCATCGATAAATGTTTCAATTTCATAATGTGCCTGGGCCGGAACAAACAGATCGTCGTTTCGTTCTTCAATTTTAATTCCCAATCGCTTAAACTGCTCCGGAATAATTCCCAAATGTTTGATTCCGGCATTCTTAATCGTGATTTCAGAATTAGTCATCGCTGCCAAACCGATAAAACTGCCGACTTCAATCATGTCGGGCAAAATTTCATGCAAACAACCCTTCAGACTTGTAACTCCTTTAATAGTCAGCAAATTGGAGCCAATTCCATCAATTTTTGCGCCCATTGAAACCAGCATTTTACACAATTGCTGAACGTAAGGTTCGCAAGCCGCATTGTAAATCGTTGTGGTTCCGGTGGCCATTGTGGCAGCCATCACAATGTTTGCGGTTCCTGTAACCGATGCTTCATCCAGAAGCATATAGGTTCCTTTAAGTACAGAAGCTTCAACGCTGTAGAAATGTTCTTCGGGATTGTAATTAAAAGTGGCGCCAAGGTTTTGCAAACCGGTAAAATGAGTATCCAGTCGTCGTCGTCCGATTTTATCGCCTCCTGGTTGTGGAATGTAACCGATTCCGAAACGCGCCAAAAGCGGACCCAGGATCATGATTGATCCCCGGAGACTGGCTGCCTGCCGGGCAAATACTTCAGTTTTCAGGTAGTCGAGCTTTACTTCATTGGCCTGAAATATATAATTCCCTTTGTTTAGCCGTTCAGCGTTGACTCCAAGTTCTGAAAGAATTTCAATTAATTTGATGACATCGCTAATTTCAGGAATGTTTGAAATCCGGACTTTTTCAGGCGTTAACAAAACTGCGCAAATAACCTGAAGCGCTTCATTTTTTGCACCTTGCGGATATAAATTGCCATGCAATTGGTTGCCTCCCTCGATTCTAAACGTAGCCATTTCTGAAAATAAGTTAGGTAATATCTATGTTTCAAATTTCAGAAAAGAAACCAAATAAACAAAAATGAATTATGTTTATTCAATTTCTTTTCCCTCATACGAAAATAATAAAATCCCTTTTGCCAAAGAAAAATATTATTTGGATGGAGTTATTTGTAAGGTACAGCTCTTGGGGTATTTTACTGACGTTGTTGTTTCCGGTCGTCAGGTTTCTGAAATTTTCGTCTCTGATTGTTATCAGGTATAGGGATTTGTTTCTTTTTATTCCGGTACAAAATATCTTTGGTTTCAGTCAGGATTAAATCGGTACATTTTATTTTCCCTTTCGAAAGCAACTCGATATCCTCCAGTATTTTATCGTCGGTTACCGAATCTTTGTTCCACATCACATAACTCTTTTTCATGTGGTTGGCAATCAGCTTGATCAACAAATCGCGATCTTTTTCATCCTCGTAAACAGCGGCTTTTTCAATCAAAAACTCGATTGTTTTACCGTAGTGGCGATATTTCACCTGGTTGTTGCTATAGGGTATTCTTTTAGGCGGCGTGTTGAAAAATTCGGGTGATGGAGGGGTATACGGATAATCGATGTCTAACTGAAAATTAGCCATAATTGCCAGGTGATCCCAAAGCTTGTGCTTGAAATCATTGATATCCCTCAAATACGGATACATCGTCCCCATGATATCAATAATGGTTCTGGCGGCCCTGTTTCGTTCGTTACGGTCCTCGATGGTCATGATATGATTGACCATGTTTTGTAAGTTTCTTCCATACTCAGGAATAGGCAACTTACTGCGATCAGAATTATAATCCATGTAAATAAATAAATTTTTTCGTGTAAATCAGGCTGTTATCTCAAAAGGGTAATTTGATTTGGATAATCAAGTCGAAGTCGAATCACGTGCAAATTAAATCAAAATAGTTTGGCCTGCCAAAAAAACCGGCAAAAACTATCAGATTTCAATTCAGGATACAAAACTAACTAATTATCCGGAGTTTAGCGAATTTTAATAGAAGTTGTTTTTTTCCGGCATTCTGAAAAAAAACTGTTGCCTGAATATCGGGCATTTTACCTTCCATCTGCAAAACTTTTCCGCGTCCAAAACGCTGGTGTTCAACAAGCATTCCTGCCTGAATTTCTTCCGGATTGCTGTATTCAAAAGCGTCGGTTTCCTTTTTCGCTTCCCGTAGTTTGCTTAATTTCCGGTACATGTCGGGCTGACTTGCAGCCGATGACCTGAGCCCGGAAATTGCTGCGTTTTGAGGTCTTGGTTTTGGCGCCGAAAACGGTAAATCCTGACTGGCGCCATAAAAGTTCGGATCTTTTTCAACAGGCATGTTCAGGTATTGCGGATCAATTTCGTCGATAAACCGACTCCGGTTGCAAAATTCCAGTTTTCCCCACTTGTAGCGCTGACGCGCATAGCTGATATACGCATTTTGTTCGGCGCGGGTTAGGGCAACATAAAACAAGCGACGTTCCTCTTCAAAATCTTCCAACGTTTTTTGACCGCTTTGGTTCGATGGAAATAGATTTTCTTCGACCCCAACAATAAATACATTTTTAAATTCCAGACCTTTGGCCGAGTGAATGGTCATCAGCGTGACACGGTCGTTGTCTTCCGGTTTTTCATTGTCCTGATCGGTAAGCAAAGCCACGTCTTCCATGTAATTGTTCAGTTTTCCGGGCGTTCCTTCTTCGCGTGCCGAAATCGAAAATTCCTGGATGCCATTCAATAATTCCTGAATGTTTTCGAACCTGCTGACACCTTCCGGAGTCTGATCTTTATACAAATCTTTCATGATTTCGGAACCGGTTGCAATTTCGCCGGCCAGTTCAAACGCATCGTGAGTTTCCATTTTTTCCCTGAAAATGTCGATGAGTTTTGTGAATTCATTGATTTTTGCTGCAGTTCCTTTATTGAATTCCCTGAGAAGCAATGGAATGTTTGTTGCAAATTCCCAAATGCAGAGATTGTTTTGCGAGGCAAATTGTTCGAGTTTGGTCAGGCTTGTTTGCCCGATTCCGCGTGCCGGATAATTAATTACCCGTTTAAATGCCTCGTTATCTTTTGGATTAATAACCAGCCTGAAATAGCTGAGCAAATCCTTGATTTCCTTGCGTTGATAAAATGACAACCCGCCATAAATTTTGTACGGAATATTCCGTTTCCGGAGCGATTCCTCGAAAATACGCGATTGCGCATTGGTTCGGTACAAAATGGCATAATCCGAAAACATAAAATGATCGCGCATTCGCGTGTCGGTGATTTCGTTGGCAACCAAATAACCTTCTTCATTGTCGGTAATGGCGCTCATCACCTTAATTAGTGCTCCTTTTTCCTTTTCTGAAAATACGGTTTTGCGGATCTGTCGCTTGTTTTTGGCAATAATGCTGTTCGCGGCATCCACAATATTCTGTGTCGAACGGTAATTTTGTTCCAGTTTAAAAACCTTGTGTTCGGGGTAGTCGTGCTGGAAATTCAGGATATTTTCGATTCGGGCGCCACGAAAAGAATAAATACTTTGCGCATCGTCGCCAACCACGCAAATATTGTTGTGCGTGGCCGCCAGCTTTTTGATGATCATGTATTGGGAATGATTGGTATCCTGGTATTCGTCAACCAGAATATAATCGAAAATACGCTGGTACTTGGCCAGAATATCCGGATGGTTCCTGAATAATGAATTGGTTTTCAGGAGTAAATCATCAAAATCCATCGCCCCGGCCAGGAAACACCGCCTGGCGTATTCCTTATAAATCTGTCCGATTAGCGGCATTTTAATGCTTTGATCGTATTCGTTGGTTTCGGGAAGGGTGGAATACACTTCGGAAGTGACCAGGTTATTTTTTGCTGCTGAAATTCGCGAAGAAACGACGGCAGGTTTGTAGGTTTTATCATCGAGGTTCATGTCCTTGATGATGCTTTTTATCAGGCTTTTGGAGTCGGCAGAATCGTAAATGGTGAAGTTCGACGGATATCCGATGGTTTCGGCTTCGGTGCGTAAAATGCGGGCAAAAATAGAGTGAAACGTACCCATCCACAAGTACCGGGCTGTATTTTGGCCAACCATTGCCGCAATACGTTCTTTCATTTCGCGGGCGGCCTTATTTGTAAACGTGAGCGCCAAAATGGAACCGGGTCTGACTCCTTTTTTTAGTAAATGCGTGATGCGTACCGTCAAAACGCGGGTCTTTCCTGAACCGGCGCCGGCTATAATTAACGAAGCTCCCTCCGTATTTTCAACGGCAAGCCTCTGATTTTCATTCAATCCGTCTAAGTAATTCTGCACTACGATTTGTTTTCTATTTGGATTTCAAAAGTAAAATTGTTTTTCCTGTTTTCGGATATACTGTGCCAGTAGTTTTCAACAATGTTTGAGTTAACCACGAAGTACACAAAGAATTTCACAACGAGAACTAAATAATATGAATGAGATAATGTTGTATTTGTATTTATTCGTTTGTCTTGACTCACCCCGTCGCATCTGCGACTCCCTGCTCCATCTCTACGCGTAGAATGGGGAAATGTCCGCTAGCGGGCCAGGGGTGAGTCACGATAAAAAACACGACAATAAATAGTTCTTGTTATTAGAAGAAAGAAATTTAAAGCTCAAAATATTTTAATATTAATCTTTTTGCTCTTTGTGACTAAAACTTGGTGTCCTTTGTGGTCAACCTGAGTACCAAGAAAATTTCATCAGTCACAAAAGATTAATCAATTTTTAGCGTTAATATTGTGCATTGTTAAAGAATCAGGATGATGAATAAGCTCAAATTACCAGGTAAAATACTCGTTATAAGTTTTTTAATTCTGGCCCCGGTTATTACTTTCTCTCAAATTACTTCCGATGCCGATGCAGTTGTCCCGACGGAATATTCAGGAGGAAATCAGGATAATATTCACATTTTTTGCGGCGAAAAGGATGCTGTAAACGGAACTTTAACAGCCAGTTATCCTGAAGGAGGAACAGGTAATTTTGAGTGGCAAAAGTACAATGCAGGCACCGGCGCATTCGATTTTTATTCCAGCGATTTATCAGGGAGCGCATCATCAACAATTTCAGGTCTGGCAGATGGTTGTTATCGCGTAAAATTGTCGCCACCTTCCGGAGATATTTTTTACACGGCCTGGGTTTTTAACAATTTCATTGAAGCAACTGCCGAGATTCCAAATTCCGACTGTGACTCGTTTACCCTGAAAGGAACTTTTAATTCGCCAACTCTGGCGTATGTCGATCTGACAAACGGCCAGCCTTTGCAGGTGGCTAAGACTATTACCGTAACCTGGTCGACCGGGAGCACCACTGTGAGCCACGTGCTAACGACACAAGTATTCGATCCGCCAACCACAGACACAGTCTATTTGCTTGAAGTTTCGGATGGTTTGGGGTGCACAGGTACGGCATCGGTAACATACATTTCGATAGTTACCAAAGCATCGTTTGAGTACAAGCTGGAAGGTCAGGAAAAAAAGAGCGACCCGAGCCGAACTGAAGCACCGCTGACAGTGACATTCACAAATACTTCGGAAAATGGCGATGCAGGAAAATATGAATGGTTCATTTTTAAAGACATTCAGAAAATAAAAGATGAAATTAAAGCCGGAACGTTTAATGATAGTATTCAGGATATTTTGTACAACGACAGTCCGGTTTACACGTTTGAAGAAACCGGCGAGTACAAGGTCAAACTGGTTTCGACGCATGTTTCAGAATTTACAACCTGTACCGATACATTTTACATCGATCAAAGCATTGTGGCGGATTCTTCATTTATTGAAGCTCCCAACGTTTTCACGCCCAATGGCGATGGTATAAACGACATTTTTGCCATTAAATTTTTCTCGATGAAAACGGTTAAAGTTTCAATTTTTAACCGCTGGGGAAAAGTTTTGCATGTATATGAAAACAACAACGTTCAGGGATTTTACAACACGGCTACTTCCATCCCTGAATCGGTTTGGGACGGTAAAATTGGTGGACGGATGGCAACACCTGGCGTGTATTATTATGTGGTTGAAGGGATTGGGCGTGATGGGGAAAAGCGGAAGGCTCATGGATTTTTTCATTTGTTCAGGGACAATTAACTACATTGGCTTGTTTTGTAACCTTAATTGATTAAACGGTTCAAAAATCAGGAATATGAACATTGCACTTTTCGATTTCGACGGAACGATTACGGAAAAGGATACAACTGAAATACAAAAAAATGGAAATTGACACCATAGTTTTTTTGACATCCTCTCACTCTGCCTACGATGATCGTATATTTTATCACCAGGCAAAATCGCTTGCCAAAATATTTAAAGTTGTTATTATTTCCACTATCGGGAACATAAAAACGGAAGTTGGGAATATTTCTATTTTAAGTGACGATAGTGACGCATCGGACAAGAAAAAAAAAATCGAATTTTTCAGGCAATCCTTACGGCAATTCAATCCAAAAACAATAATTTGTTCTGAACCCCTGTCACTGTATGCAGCACACCGGTACAAAAAAGCGTTTCAGAAGAAAGTGAAAATTATTTATGATGTTACAGAATGGTATCCGTCGAAGAAGAATTTGGAAGGCCTTCCGGTACATAAAAAGATTTTAACTTTTTTCAGATTACTACTTTTTAATTTGTACACTTCTTCGCTTTGCGATGGATTTATTTTTGGGGAATATTATAAAAGCTTGCCATTCCGTATTTTATTTCCATACAAAAAATGGGAAATAGTTAGTTATTTTCCTGATTTATCGTATATTAACTATCGGAAATCAAATTTAAATCCGGGTCAGATTTGCCTCGGTTATACCGGAAAGATCAGTGTAGAGAAGGGAATAAAAAACTTTTTTGATGTGGCTAACACCCTAAAAAGTAAAAATCCGGATATTGATGTTAAGTTGAAAATTATTGGTTGGTGTTTAAGTGCTGATGATAAGAGTACATTTGAGAGGTTATGCAGGGAGTCAATAAATGTGTCTGTTGAGTTGCTGGGCAGGCAGGACTTTGAGAATTTTTCGGATAAGTTGCTTGACATTGATATTCTTTTCGATCTTAGGAAATTGGATTTTGAGAACAACCATTGTCTTGCGATTAAGGTCTTTTATTACGCTGCATGTGGCAAACCCGTAATTTATAGTAATATTAAAGCGATTAAACGTGAAATCGATGTTACAAAATTCGGTTATTTTGTAAATCCGGTTGATTCCGAAATAATATCCTGTCACATTGTGAACTATATTCAAAATCCTGATTTATATCGTATGCATTGTGGCGCAGCGAGAAAACTAGCGGAGATAAATTATAACTGGGGAATTATTGAGAGCCGGTTTACAGATTTTATAACTAAGTTTCAAAACTGAAATCTATATGTTTTTTCAGAACATTTTAAAAACATTCATTTCAAAAGTTCTCATACTTTTTATAAATTTTGCTGTACTTACCCTTACAACCAATTATTTTGGGCTGGAAGGCCGGGGGATAATTTCTATCATTATGGCTGACCTGGCCATTGTTGTGATATTTAATAATATTTTGGGAGGAAGCAGTATTGTTTATTTTATGCCCAAAGTAGGTATATCCAGGTTAATTTTGCCTGCGTATATCTGGATTATTCTTTCAACAACCATTGTGTCATATCTTTTTTCGGTAACCAATGTACAGCAAAGCTATTTCATCCTTTTCCCATTAACGCTGATAACCTCCTTTGCGGCGCTTAACTTATCGGTGTTTATAGGAAAAGAAAAGATATACCTCTTTAATGTTTTCAGTCTTTTAGCCCCTTTGCTCCTGCTGATATTTAATCTTTTATTTATATTTATATTCAAACTACGGACTGTAAATGCCTATTTATTCTGTTATTTTATTTCACAATCGCTTGTGTTTACTCTTGGTATATTCTATGTAAAATCCTATCTGGTCAAAAATGAAATTGAAATTGCAAAGGATGTAGTTATTCCGGCATTTCATTATGGATGCAAGAATGAATTAAGTTATTTCATCCAGTTCTTAAATTACCGGCTGTCCTATTTTTTTATATTGTATTTCCAGGATATTGCTTCTGTTGGCCTGTTTTCAGTTGCGATTGTAGTGTCCGAATCTATATGGCTGATCGTTAAAAGTATAACCACAGTACAGTATTCAAAAATGGTGAACCTCAATGAGAGAGGTCAGTCAATTGAGCTCACTAAAAAATCGGTAAAAATAAGCCTTTATGCAACGCTTTCCATGCTTATTGTTCTGGCATTGGTTCCGTCAAACGTATTTGGTCTTGTCTTCGGAAAGGATTTTGGCACAATCAAACAATTATTGTTTTTGCTGATGCCCGGTATCTTAGCTATTTCAATTTCAAACGTTTACGGGCATTTCTTTGCTGCATTAAATCAGATGAAAGTATTGATTGTAAAATCCACCATCGGGTTAGTGTTTACTGTGGTTCTTTCGGTTATTTTAATTCCATTGTGGAGCATTAAAGGAGCTTGTATTGTGACATCCGTTTCGTATCTGAGTTCTTCCGTTTATTTAATCGTCATCTTTAACAGAACGGTTAAGCTCAGTGCAAATATTGAAAGTTCATGATTTCGCAGTGTTTCTTGAATTAATTTCTGAGGTTACTGTGGAATCTGTATTACAGCACCCTTCAGTAAAAGAAGGATTTAAGAAGTTCGAGGAAATTAGAGATTGGCAATACGAACGAAATCGAATTTTGTAAGAAATAAGAAACGTAAAAACCCGGGTGGCATTCCCGGGTTTTCTCGTTTTAGAGCAGTGAGCGGGTGACTTTAAGTCACCCGCTCACTAAAAAAAGTATCTGATTTGGTTCTATTCGTCTTTTTCTTCGGCGACATAAGCTGCAAGTAATTCATCCTGAACTTCCTGCGGTACTTTTTCGTAGGCGGCAAATTTCATGTTAAATACACCTCGTCCACCAGTGAGTGAACTCAACGAAGTGGAGTACTTGTTCATTTCTTTCAGCGGAACGCGGGCCGTAATTTTTTCGTACCCTTTTTCGCTGCCCATACCCATAATCAAGGCACGCCGTCCCTGGAGGTCGCTCATCACATCGCCCATGCGGTCTGCCTGAACCCAAACATCCAAATCATAGATCGGTTCCAGAATTTTCGGACCTGCATTTTTGAAAGCCATACTGAATGCATTTCGTCCGGCCAAACGGAACGAAATTTCGTTTGAGTCAACGGGGTGCATTTTCCCGTCGTAAATATAAACGCGGATATCGCGTGCATAAGAGCCGGTTAGCGGGCCCTCTTCTATTTTTTCCATAATTCCTTTCAGAATTGCTGGAAGGAAGCGGGCATCAATCGAGCCTCCAACGATACAGTTATGGAAAACGAGTTTTCCACCCCACGACAATGGCACTTCCTGCGTATCGCGAACTGAAATCTTCATTTCTTTTCCACCATAAACGAACATGTTTTTGGGTTGAGTTCCTTCCTCGAACGGTTCAATAATCATGTGGACTTCACCAAACTGTCCGGCGCCACCCGATTGTTTTTTATGGCGATAATCGGCCTGGGCGAATTTGGTGATCGTTTCGCGGTAAGGTATTTTGGGCGATTTAAATTCAATGTCGATTTTGTGAATATGGTCGAAATACCATTTTAATGTATTTAAATGGTATTCTCCCTGACCTTCAACAATCAATTGTTTCAGTTCTTTTACATAGTTCACAATATAGGTAGGATCCTCTTCTTTTACCTTGTGAAGAATTTCACCAACTTTTTCGTCATCAGTTTCTGAAACGGCTTTTATGGCAACCCGGAACTTGGGATCAGGAAATGTAATTGGCGCAAATTTCAGGTCAAGTTCTTTGTCGCAAAGCGTTTGATTGAATTTGGTGTCTTTTAGTTTTACAGTACAACCGATGTCGCCGGCAACCAATTCTGCAACCGCGTTTCTGGTTTTTCCGGCAGTTACAAACAATTGCGAAAGTCTTTCTTTGCCGTTATTGAATGTGTTGTATAAATCTTTTCCTTCAGTAACTTTTCCTGACATTACTTTGAAGTAGGTAACTTCACCAACATGTGGTTCGAGGGCAGTTTTAAAAATGAATAAAGAGGTCGGGGCAGATTCGTTCATTTCAACCGATTTGCCCTGTGTAATTTCGCGCATATTCCCTTCGCCGGGAGCGGGAGCAATGTTGCAAACAAATTCGATCAAACGGCCTACGCCCATATTTTTCTTTGCCGATACGCAAAAAACAGGGAACAGATCACGTTTAACCATGCCAAGCTTTATTCCTTTACGCATATCATCTTCCGACAGAGAACCTTGCTCGAAAAACAATTCCATTAACGATTCTTCGTTTTCGGCGGCCATTTCAACCAGCTCGTTGTGCAATTGGTCGGCACGTTCTTTTTCAGATTCAGGAATATCCAGAATTTGAGGTTTTCCTCCATCGAGCCCGTATTTGTACATTTTCATTTTTAATACGTCGATGATTGAGTTAAACCCTATGCCGGTTTCAACCGGATATTGCACAACGGTAACTTTATTTCCGAATTTACTTTTTAAGTTTTCTACATCCTGGTCGTAGTTTGCATTTTCGTTATCCAGATGATTTAAAACAAAAATCAGTTTGTTGTTACAGGCTTCTGCGTGACGGAAGGCCGATTCGGTTCCGGCACCAATTCCGGTTGAAGCATCAATGACCATAAGCGCCAGGGCGGCCACTTGAAGTGAAGATACTACACCGCCACAAAAATCGTCCATCCCGGGTGAATCCAGAATGTTTAATTTTTTGCCATTTGCTTCAGTATACATGAGCGAGGAAAAAACGGAGTTGCCGTATTCCTGCTCAATCAGATGGTAGTCGGAAACTGTGTTTTTGTTTCCAACATCGCCTCTGCGGTTAATTACTCCACCCTCGAATAGCATAGCTTCTGCGAGGGTGGTTTTCCCACTGCCAGCATTACCAATTAGTGTAATGTTGCGAATTTCTTCAGTTTTATAGACTTTCATATCTTATTAGTTATTGGTTTTTTACTCATTCATTATCAGCTTTATGAAGCTGTAATCAACCGAGAGGATCAAATTTAGTAATAATTAATTAACAATCAAGATACGCTGGGATAACTTGGAAATGTTAAGAATACAGGCTTTCAGGCATGAATTAAAAGGTTAAGAAAATCAGGGTTTTGTATATTTTAAGAATAATTAACGATTGACGATAAGTGGCAGTATAACAGTTTACTGTGCAATTAATATGTTGTTTAATATTTTTTTAATAGTTGAGAAATTATATGATTTCGGAGTTTCGGCGTATTGTGGATTTAAGGAAATGCAAGGTGATGAAATTCAGTTTAATATAAAATAATTGAATATTTTCAATAGCATGACTTTCAGAATGAATAAGTCCCGGAATAAAAATGTTCCTTTTGCCAATACAAGTCAAGTTTGGCCTGAATGGCGCAATTTGCCTGATTTGTATAAGATTTAGCAATAGAAATTAGAAGATTCGTAGATTTCTGTTATTTTTGAGCATCAATCAAACCTGTATGGCCAAGTTTCCCTTCTTTAAACAGTATGATGCAATGGATTGCGGGCCGTCCTGTCTCCGCATGATTGCCGCATTCCACGGGAAAACCTATTCACTTCAAAAACTTCGGCAGTTGGCCCACATTACGCGCGAAGGCGTTTCGTTGCTGGGGTTGAGTGATGCAGCCGAAACGATCGGTTACCGGACTATTGGCGCCCGCATTACTTTCGAACAGTTGACAGAAGCCCCGAAACCCTGCGTGGTTCATTGGGATCAGGATCATTTTGTGGTGGTGTACAAATTCAGGAAGGGAAAAGTTTATGTTGCCGATCCTGCTTTCGGTCTGGTCGAATATTCAGAAACAGAATTTAAAAAGCACTGGCTGGCCACTGTTCGTCAGGGCGAACAAAAAGGAATTTGTTTGTTGTTCGACCCAACTCCAAAGTTTTTTGAACTGGAAGGAGAGGAGTTCAATCGTGGTAATTTCAGGTTTTTACTGAAATATCTGAAACCGCATCGGCGGTTGGTTACTCAGTTGGCTTTAGGTTTCTTCGTCGGAAGTATTATTCAGTTAATTTTTCCATTCTTAACTCAAAGCATTGTTGACGTTGGGATCAACACGCAGGATATTAATTTTATACACCTGATTCTGGCTGCTCAGATGATGCTTTTTTTAAGCCGGATGACCGTCGATTTTATTCGGTCGTGGATATTGCTTCACATCAGCACACGAATCAACATCAGCATAATTTCTGACTTCCTGATCAAACTGATGAAATTGCCAATCGGTTTTTTCGACACCAAAATGATTGGCGATTTGCTTCAGCGCATTGGCGATCACAAACGAATCGAACGTTTCCTGACATCGCAGTCGCTCAATGTGATTTTCTCTGTATTTAATATTGTTATTTTCAGCATTGTGCTGGTCATGTATAATGTTGGTATTTTCCTTGTTTTCTTGTTAGGCTCAATTTTATACATCGCCTGGGTTTTTCTTTTTCTCCGGAAAAGGCGCGAACTCGATTTTAAACGTTTTGCGCAGTTGGCCGATAATCAGAGTAAATTGATTCAGTTAATTAACGGGATGCAGGAAATAAAACTGAACAATTACGAACGTCAGAAACGTTGGGAGTGGGAGAGGATTCAGGCGCGATTGTTTAAGGTAAATATTAGTAGTCTTTCGTTGCAGCAATACCAACAGGCAGGCTCGGTTTTTATAAATGAAACCAAGAATATAGTAATTACCGTTTTTGCAGCTACTGCCGTTGTTAATGGAAACATGACTTTAGGTATGATGCTGGCTGTACAATATATAATAGGACAAATGAATAGCCCGCTCGACCAGATGATTGAATTTATGCAAACCGCTCAGGATGCCAAAATAAGTTTGGAACGACTGAGCGAAATTCATGTTCAGAAAGACGAAGAACAGGAACGGGAAGGAAAACTTACTGAATTACCGGCTAAATCCGATTTCCAAATTTCCGATCTGGTCTTTCAATACGAAGGCCCACATTCGCCAAAAGTACTCAATAACATAAACCTGAATATTCCGCAGGGAAAAGTTACAGCCATTGTGGGAACCAGTGGCAGTGGAAAAACAACATTGGTAAAACTTCTGCTCGGGTTTTATCCACCTGTTTCAGGAACCATAAAAATCGGTGATTCAAACCTTGCCGATTACAGGCAAAACTGGTGGCGAAACCGATGTGGCGCAGTGATGCAGGATGGCTTTATTTTCTCGGATTCGATAGCCAACAACATTGCGCTGGCCGACGACGAAATTGATAAGGAACGATTGAGTTATGCTGTTCAGATGGCCAATATTCAGGATTTTATTGAATCGCTGCCGTTAAAATACACTACTAAAATTGGTCCTGAAGGAATTGGGCTCAGCCAGGGGCAAAAGCAACGAATACTAATTGCACGCGCCATTTATAAAAATCCTGAAATTATCTTCTTCGATGAAGCGACCAATGCGTTGGATGCCAATAATGAAAAGGTAATTCTTGAAAATCTGGATCAGTTCTTTTCAGGAAAAACAGTAGTGGTTGTGGCGCACCGGCTAAGCACGGTAAAAAATGCCCATCAGATTGTTGTGCTTGAAAAAGGGAATATTGTTGAAGTTGGTTCGCACGAAGAATTAACCCGGCAAAAGGGAGCTTACTTTAATTTGGTGAAAAACCAACTCGAATTGGGAAACTGATTCGGAGCAAACTGAATACGGCGACTGAACACTAAAATAAAATGGATAAGGAAACGAAACGGATCGAAATTGAATTGCGAAGCGACGAATTTCAGGAGATTGTGCAGCAATCGCCGCGTTGGATGATTCGTTCAGGAATTAGCCTGATTTTGGGTGTGATTCTGCTTTTGTTTTTCGGAAGTTATTTCTTTCGGTATCCCGATGTGATTAATGCCAATATTGTTGTATTATCTGAAAATCCGCCGGCCTATCTTGCCGCACGAACTACAGCCCGAATCGATTCGATGCTGGTTACCGATCAGCAAATGGTTTCCGACAACCAGATTATTGCCATTCTTGAAAATACAGCAAGGTTCGAAGACGCCATGCTCCTGAAGGAAATGTTGGCAAATATGGATCCTTTCATGTTAACCTTCGATACTTTGCATGCCGTTCAGCCCGGCGTCGATCTTCATCTGGGCGATATTCAATCTGATTATTCAAGTTTTGTAAGGCTGTATAACGATTATTTTACGTTTCTCAGGCTGAAGCTGTATCCGAAGAAAATTAAGGCGCTTCGCGAGCAGGTTTCGATGAACCGTATTTTTTACGATCGGCTGTGGCAGCAGAAGCAGGATATGCTTTCCGATTTTCGTTTGGTAACGAGTCAATACAGACGCGATTCTTTGTTGTTGCAAAAAGGCGTATTGTCTGATTTGGATCTCGAAAAATCGAAAGCGCTCTTAATTCAAAAGAAATATAATTTAAACGGGGCGCTCACCAAGCTTGCCGAAACGCAAAGCGATATTATAAAACTCGAACAGGAAGTTGTTGACGCCGAAATGGAATATGCAGATCAAACGAAGAAAGCTCAGAATTCGCTGATTGAAGCCAATAATGTATTGAAAAGCCGGCTGGCATATTGGGAGCAAACTTTTATCATTAAGAGTTCCATTTCAGGAAAAATAAGTTTTTCCAACTTTTGGAGCAAAAACCAGCAGGTTAAAAAAGATGAAATCGTTTTCTCCGTTATTCCTGAAAAGCAATCGCAAATTATCGGACGGATAAGCTTGCCTATAAAAGGTGCAGGGAAAGTGGCTGCAGGTCAGAAAGTCAACATCAGGTTCGAGAATTTTCCGTATATGGAATATGGTTTTATCAAAGGAACCATTAAGAGCATTTCACTTATCCCGAATAACGAAAATTATGTGGTTGAGGTTGAAATGCCACAAGACCTGAAAACCAATTATGGCATTCCGTTAAAATTCAGTCAGGAAATGAAAGGATCGGCCGAAATCATTACCGAAGATTTAAGGCTTGTTCAACGTTTATACAATCCCGTAAAATCACTTCTGAAGCATCGGATTTCCCAATCGGAATAAGCTCTCCTGACAATCAGCGCTTTTGCAATGTGAAGAATAATCTAAAAAAGATGATTTTTTTTCAAGGTTTTATTGGGTTTTCAGTTGGTAATTAGTACTTTTGCGAGCCGTTTTTAGGGGAAAACTCTCTAAACGAAGCTGTAAGGTATTGTAAATGACGAAAATTGAGATACCTTTGCAGACCAATTTTTTGCGTAAGTAATTTTTAAATTAAGAGTAGCTATATGCCAACGATTCAGCAGTTAGTTAGAAAAGGTAGACAAAGTAATGCGGAGAAAAGTAAATCTCCGGCATTGGATTCCTGCCCACAGAGAAGAGGAGTTTGTGTTCGTGTGTACACTACCACTCCTAAAAAACCAAACTCAGCTATGCGTAAAGTAGCCAGGGTTCGTTTAACAAATGGCAAGGAAGTGAACGCTTACATTCCGGGAGAAGGTCACAATCTTCAGGAACACTCTATTGTATTGGTACGCGGCGGCAGGGTAAAAGACCTTCCGGGAGTACGTTACCATTTAATTCGTGGTGCTTTGGACACTGCCGGTGTTGAAGGTCGTACACAAAGACGGTCGAAATACGGTACCAAAAGGCCTAAAGCGAAAAAATAATTTTTTCGTACTATTATTTATTACACGTTCTAGCTGCTTAGTGGTTTGAGTTGAGTAAAGAGGCCGGAGAGCCGATTGAAGCATTTGAATCTACAGCTAATTTAAGTAACACTAAAGCATTACATAATGAGAAAATCGAAACCAAAGAAGAGGATCATTCTGCCCGATCCAAAATTCAACGACGTATTGGTTACCCGTTTCGTTAACGACTTAATGTACGACGGTAAAAAATCAATCGCATACCAAATTTTCTACGACGCCATGGACATCGTTGGCACGAAAATGAAAGATTCAGAAGTTAGTCCGGTGGATGTGTTTAAAAAAGCACTCGAGAAAATTACCCCCCACGTAGAAGTAAAGAGCAGACGAGTTGGTGGAGCTACCTTCCAGGTTCCAATGGAAATCCGCCAGGAAAGAAAAGTTTCAATCTCCGTTAAAAATATGATTTTGTATTCACGCAAACGTTCAGGCCGTTCGATGGCTGAAAAGCTTGCCAATGAAATTGTTGCTGCCTATAACGAAGAAGGTGGAGCATACAAAAAGAAAGAAGATACTCACCGTATGGCTGAGGCAAACCGTGCGTTTGCACATTTCCGTTTTTAACATTGAGTAGTTTAGATAGAAGAATAGTTAGTTCGTTTTAGTTAGACAGATATTGGTAAAAAATGGCAAAAGATTTAAGATATACTAGAAACATCGGCATCATGGCTCACATTGATGCCGGCAAAACGACCACTTCGGAGCGTATCCTTTATTATACCGGGATTACGCATCGCATTGGTGAGGTTCACGATGGCGCTGCCACCATGGACTGGATGGAGCAGGAGCAGGAGCGTGGTATTACCATTACATCTGCTGCTACGACTACCTTCTGGACATACCAGGATATAGAACACAAAATTAACATCATCGATACTCCCGGACACGTTGACTTCACTGTGGAAGTTGAACGTTCGTTGAGGGTTTTGGATGGTGCTGTTGCGCTTTTCTGCGCTGTTGGAGGAGTTGAAGCTCAATCGGAAACTGTTTGGCGTCAGGCTGAAAAATATGGTGTTCCGCGCATCGGGTTTGTAAATAAAATGGACCGTTCAGGCGCTGATTTTTATAATGTACTTACTGAAGTTAGGGAAAAACTGGGAGCCAATCCGGTTCCAATTACTATTCCGATTGGTGCAGAAGAAACTTTTGAAGGCGTGGTCGACCTGATTGAAATGAAAGCCATTCGCTGGAGAGACGACAAAACTTTAGGTACAACTTATTATCTGGAAGAAATTCCGGATGATATGCGTGAAATATCCGATGAATATCGTGCTAAACTTGTTGAATCTGTTGCAGAACACGACGATGAGTTGCTCGAAAAATTCTTTGAAGATCCGGATTCAATCACTGTTGATCAAATGCTCAACGTTATCCGTAAAGCTACCATTTCAGGTTCAATTGTACCAATGATGTGTGGTTCAGCATTTAAAAACAAAGGTGTTCAGCGCTTACTCGATGCCGTTTGCTCTTTCCTTCCAAGTCCGCTTGATAAAGGCGAAATTAAAGGAACTGAATATGATGATTCTGATGTTGAAATCATCCGCAGTGCCGATGTCAACGAACCACTGGCTGCCTTGGCCTTTAAAATTGCTACCGACCCTTATGTTGGCCGTTTATGTTTTATTCGTGTTTATTCAGGAAAAATTACTGCAGGAGATTCGGTTTTCAATTCCAGAACTGGTAAGAAAGAACGTATCTCACGTATTTACCAGATGCACTCGAACAAGCAAAACCCAATTGATGTAATTGAAGCCGGCGATATTTGTGCTGCGGTAGGATTTAAAGATATCCGCACAGGTGATACTTTATCTGATTTGGATAATCCTGTTGTTTTGGAAAGTATGGACTTCCCGGAACCAGTAATCGGTATTGCCATTGAACCAAAAACTCAGAAGGATTTGGATAAACTGAACCAGGGATTATACAAACTGGCTGAAGAAGATCCAACTTTCAAAGTAAATACTGATCCTGATTCAGGACAGACTGTTATTCGTGGTATGGGTGAGCTTCACCTTGAAATCATTGTCGACCGTCTTCGTCGTGAATTTAAAGTTGAATGTAACCAGGGCGCTCCCCAGGTTGCTTATAAGGAATGCATCACCAAAGCGGTTGAAATTCGAGAAGTATTCAAGAAACAATCCGGAGGTCGTGGTAAATTCGCCGATATCATTGTTCGCGTTGAACCAGCAGACGAAGGAAAAGTTGGGTTGCAGTTTGTTGATGCTGTAAAAGGTGGAAACATTCCCCGCGAATACATTCCGTCGGTGCAAAAAGGTTTCGAATCAGCTTTGCTGAACGGACCTCTTGCCGGATTTAGTGTTGACAGTCTCAAAGTAACTTTGCTTGATGGTAGTTTCCATGCCGTTGACTCGGATTCACTGTCATTCGAAATCTGTGCCCGTCAGGCGTTTAAAACTGCCGCCGGAAAAGCCGGTCCACGTTTGCTCGAACCAATCATGAAATGCGAAATTGTCACTCCTGAAGAATACATGGGCGACATTATCGGTGACTTGAACCGTCGTCGTGGCCAGATTGAAGGAATGGAAGAAAAATCAGGCGCCCGTGTTATCAGGGCTCAGGTTCCACTTTCTGAATTATTCGGATATGTGACAGTATTGCGTACTTTATCATCCGGACGTGCTACTTCATCAATGGAATTCTCGAAATACGTTGAATTGCCAAAGATGCTTGCAATAAAAGTTCTGGAAGATCTGAAAGGAAGAACAGACTTATTATAATTATAAACTGTATTATTTATTTCTCATTATGAGTCAAAAGATCAGAATTAAGCTGAAATCGTATGATCACAACTTGGTAGACAAGTCGGCTGAAAAGATCGTAAAAACAGTTAAAACTACCGGCGCTGTTGTTAGCGGACCAATTCCGCTCCCAACTCACAAACGTATTTTTACTGTATTACGCTCAACCTTTGTAAACAAAAAGTCAAGGGAACAATTCGAGCTGTCGTCTTACAAACGCTTGATCGACATTTACAGTTCAACAGCAAAAACAATCGACGCCTTAATGAAGCTTGAATTACCAAGTGGCGTTGAAGTTGAAATTAAAGTTTGATAACCTGTAAAAAACTAAAAAATGGCAGGATTAATCGGTAAAAAAATCGGAATGACTTCCGTATTCAGTGTTGAGGGGAAAAACATCCCATGCACTGTGATTCAAGCCGGTCCTTGTGTGATCACACAAGTGAAATCGGTAGCAACTGATGGATATGATTCCGTTCAGCTTGGCTTTGACGATAAAAAGGAAAAGCATGCAAATAAAGCTGAATTAGGTCATGTAAAGAAAGCTGCAACAGAACCTAAAAGAAAGGTTGCTGAGTTCAAAGAACTTGTTGGAGAGTTTAAACTTGGAGATACCATTTCTGTAGATTCAATCGACGAAGCCGGTTGGGTTGACGTACAGGGTGTAACCAAAGGTAAAGGTTTCCAGGGCGTTGTTAAACGTCACGGGTTCGGTGGTGTTGGCGACAGCACTCACGGTCAGCATAACCGTCTTCGTGCTCCGGGTTCTGTAGGTGCATCTTCTTATCCTTCACGTGTGTTCCCCGGAATGCGCATGGCAGGTCGCGATGGCAATGACAATGTGACTATTCAGAACTTAAAGGTTTTGAAAGTAATTCCAGAGTCAAATTTATTGATAGTAAAAGGATCAGTTCCTGGTGCTAAAGGTTCATACGTAATTATTTATCAGTAATGGAAATAAAAGTTTTAAATAAAGCAGGACAAGAAACCGGAAGGACTGTTACGTTAGATGAACAAATTTTCGGTATTGAGCCAAGCGATCACGCCATCTATCTGGATGTTAAACAAATCCTGGCCAATAAAAGACAAGGAACTCACAGTTCAAAAGAACGTGGTGAAGTATCAGGAAGTACCCGGAAACTGAAAAAACAAAAAGGTACAGGTACTGCGCGTGCAGGTAGCGTAAAATCACCTGTTTTCCGTGGTGGAGGCCGCGTTTTTGGTCCACGTCCACGTAACTACGATTTCAAATTGAACAAAAAAGTTAAAGCGTTGGCACGTAAGTCGGCTTTGACTTATAAAGCGTTGGAGGAAGCAATTCTGGTGATCGAAGATTTCTCTTTTGAATCTCCAAAAACACGCGAAATGGTGCAAATCAGTAATAATCTGAAAATTACTGATAAAAAGTCACTTTTCGTTTTACCGGAAGAAAATAAAAACATATATTTGTCCTCCAGAAATTTACAGGCAGTTTCTGTTATAACTGCTTCTGAATTAAATACTTACCAGATTTTAAATGCTAAAAAAGTAGTTGTTCTGGAAAGTTCAGTAAGTAAGATTGAAGAGTTGTTTAAGATTTAAAAGGCTTGAAAATGGAAATTTTAATTAAACCGATCGTTACCGAAAAGATGACAGGTCAGGCCGAAGGTCTTAACCGCTACGGTTTTATTGTTAATCGGAACGCCAATAAATTGCAGATTAAGAAAGCCGTTGAAAGTTTATACAACGTTTCGGTAGAATCTGTAAATACAATGATTCATGGTGGAAAACGGAAAAGCCGTTTCACCAAAGCCGGAGTAATTTCCGGAAGCACAGGAATGAGCAAAAAAGCTATTATTACTATAGCTAAAGGAGAAACTATTGATTTTTACAGTAATATTTAATAAAAAATGGCAGTAAGAAAATTAAATCCAGTTACTCCGGGTCAAAGGCACAAAATTGCTGGGTCTTTTGATACCATTACTGCATCTACACCTGAAAAATCATTGTTGAAGCCCATGCAAAGCTCTGGCGGTAGAAACAGCCAGGGACGCATGACAATGAGGTATATAGGTGGTGGCCACAAACGCAAGTATCGTTTTATCGATTTCAAAAGAGATAAAGATGGTATTGCGGCTGTTGTTGAATCTATTCAGTACGATCCAAACCGCACTGCACGAATCGCCCTTTTGGTTTATCCTGATGGCGAAAAAAGGTACATGCTTGCTCCCAACGGATTAAAAGTTGGGCAGAAAGTAGAGACCGGCAGTGGAATCGCACCTGAAATCGGAAACACATTGCCACTCGCCGAGATACCTCTTGGAACTTTGGTTCACAACATTGAACTTCATCCCAATCAGGGAGGTGTGATGGCTCGTAGTGCCGGAACGTACGCTCAGTTAACTTCGAGAGAAGGAAAGTATGCTATCGTGAAATTGCCTTCAGGCGAATCTAGAATGGTGCTCGTAACTTGTCGTGCTACAGTTGGTATTGTTGGAAATACCGAACACAACCTTGAACGGTCAGGTAAAGCTGGTCGCACAAGATGGTTAGGTAGAAGACCTCGCGTGAGAGGTGTCGCTATGAACCCGGTCGATCACCCCATGGGTGGTGGAGAAGGTCGTTCTTCAGGAGGACATCCACGTTCACGGAAAGGCTTGTTAGCGAAAGGCTTTAAAACCCGCGCTAAGAAAAAAGCTTCCAACAGGTATATTGTAGAAAAACGCAAGAAATAATTAAAAGGAGAAGAATATGAGTCGTTCATTAAAGAAAGGGCCTTTTATCGATTTCAAGCTCGAACGTAAAGTTCTAGCTATGGTTGAGACAAACAAAAAGTCTGTAGTTAAGACTTGGGCCAGAGCATCAGTAATTTCTCCTGACTTTGTAGGACAAACCATTGCAGTTCACAACGGAAATAAATTCATTCCCGTTTATGTAACTGAGAATATGGTTGGCCATAAATTTGGTGAATTTGCACCTACAAGAACATTCAGGGGTCATTCCAAAGGTAAAAAGTAAGGAATGAGATTCTCATTAACTATTAAAAGAATTCACGATGGGTGCTAGAAAAAGAAATAGTGCAAACGAACTAAAGGAAGCTAAGAAACAGCAGTATTTCGCTGTTTTGAAGAATTGTCCTACTTCACCACGCAAAATGAGGCTTGTAGCCGATATGGTTCGTGGTATGGAAGTGAACAGAGCTCTTGATGTACTAAAGTTTTCCTCAAAGGAATCTTCACGCAGACTTGAAAAATTAGTGATGTCAGCAATTGCTAACTGGCAGGCTAAAAACGAAGGAAGCCGTTTGGAAGAAAGTAATTTGTATGTGAAAGCTGTAGCAGTAGATTCAGGAAGAATATTGAAAAGACTAATGCCTGCACCACAGGGACGTGCACATCGGATCAAAAAAAGATCCAATCACGTGACTGTTAGTCTTGGAAGTTTAACTCAAGTTAAAGAAACAGAATAAATAATAATACATGGGACAAAAAGTTAATCCAATCGCTAATCGTTTAGGAATCATCAAAGGATGGGATTCCAATTGGTTCGGTGGAAACAACTATGGCGATAAGCTCGTGGAAGATGCTAAAATCAGGGAATATTTGAATGCCCGTTTGGCAAAAGCCAGTATTTCCAAGATTATCATTGAACGTACACTGAAGCTTATTACTATCACTGTTCACACCTCACGCCCAGGTATTATTATTGGCAAAGGTGGTCAGGAAGTTGATAAACTGAAAGAAGAGTTAAAGAAGATCACCAACAAGGAAGTTCAGATCAATATTTTTGAAATCAAACGTCCGGAATTAGATGCTAAAATTGTAGCCGTAAATATTGCCCGTCAGATTGAAGGTAAAATTGCCTACCGTCGTGCAACAAAAATGGCTATTGCTTCAACCATGAGAATGGGAGCGCAAGGTATCAAAGTTCAGGTTTCAGGCCGTTTAAACGGTGCTGAAATGGCACGATCAGAAATGTATAAAGATGGTCGTACTCCGTTGCACACTCTGAGAGCTGATATAGATTATGCGCTGGCAGAAGCCCTTACCAAAACCGGTTTACTTGGTGTTAAAGTATGGATCTGCAAAGGCGAAATTTATGGAAAGCGTGACCTTTCACCAAACGTAGGACAAAAACCTGAAGGTAGACGTCCAAACGAAGGTGGACCCAAAGGTGGCGGATTTAAGAAAAGAAAAAAATAATTTGTAAACCTTTCAGAAGTAAAGAAGGATGTTACAACCGAAAAAGACAAAATTTAGAAGAGTACAAAAGGGCAAAATGAAAGGACTGGCCGGAAGAGGTAACCAGTTGGCATTTGGATCTTTTGGAATAAAATCGTTGGAAGAGACGTGGCTTACCGGACGCCAGATTGAGGCTGCCCGTGTTGCCGTAACTCGTCACATGCAACGCCAGGGTCAAATTTGGATCCGCGTTTTCCCCGACAAACCGATTACTAAAAAACCTGCAGAGGTACGTATGGGTAAAGGTAAAGGTGCTCCGGAAGCATTTGTTGCTCCGATTACGCCAGGTAGAATATTGATTGAAGCCGATGGAGTTCCTTTTGAGGTTGCAAAGGAAGCGCTTCGTTTGGCTGCACAGAAACTGCCTGTAACTACTAAGTTCATTGTGAGACGTGATTATGTTGAATCTGAAATTGCTGAATAATGAAAACATCAGAAATCAAAGAATTATCAAAAGCTGAGATTCTGGAAAGAATTCAGACCGACCAGGATTCCTTAACACGGATGAAAATGAACCACGCAATTTCTCCTCTTGACAACCCACAAGTAATTGTTGGAGTTAGAAGAAATATTGCAAGACTTAAAACCATTCTACGTCAAAGGGAAATTAACGAAAAACAGAGTTAGTAATGGAATCAAGAAATCTAAGGAAGGAGCGTATTGGAGTTGTTGTGAGCAACAAAATGGAATGCACCATCGTTGTGGCTGAACACCGCAAGGAAAAACATCCCATTTACGGAAAGTTCGTCAACAAAACTTCAAAGTTTTACGCCCACGACGAAAAAAACGACTGCAACATTGGCGATACTGTACGGATCATGGAAACTCGTCCGATCAGTAAACAAAAATGCTGGAGATTAGTGGAAATCATAGAAAGAGCTAAGTAATCATGATACAACAGGAATCAAGATGTACCGTTGCCGATAATAGTGGGGCCAAAGAAGTGCTCTGTATCCGCGTATTAGGCGGAACCAGAAAGCGCTATGCCACACTAGGCGATACCATTGTAGTGACCGTAAAAAGTGCTATAGCGGGAAGTGACATGAAAAAAGGTGCCGTTTCGAAGGCAATTATTGTTCGGACCACAAAAGAAGTTCGTCGTCAGGATGGATCTTACATCCGGTTTGACGATAACGCTGTAGTTTTACTGAATAGTGCTGGTGAAATGCGCGGAACTCGTATATTCGGACCCGTAGCAAGAGAACTTCGTGACCAAAACATGAAGATTATTTCACTTGCTCCTGAAGTACTTTAATGCATAAAATCAGAACAATGCAGACAAAATTACACATAAAAAAAGGCGACGCTGTTGTTGTAATTGCCGGCAATTACAAAGGACGGGAGGGTAAAGTGCTTGAAGTTATCAGAGCCACCCAGAAAGCTATTGTGGAAGGTGTTAATATGGTTAAAAAACACACAAAACCCAATGCGGCTCATCCGCAGGGAGGTATTGTGGAGAAGGAAGCACCCATTCACATTTCTAACCTGATGAATAAGGATCCTAAAACAGGAAAACCTACTCGTATCGGAAGGAAGCTTAATTCAGAAGGTAAATTAGTTCGTTATTCAAAAAAATCAGGAGAGGAGATTAAGTAATGGCTTACGTACCAACACTTAAGAAAAAATACTTAGACGAAGTTGTTCCTGCGTTAGTGAAGGATTTTTCCTACAAAAACGTAATGCAGGCACCTAAGTTAGATAAAATTGTCATCAACCAGGGAGTTGGAGCTGCTATCGCAGATAAAAAGTTAATCGAACTGGCAACAGAAGAGATTACAAATATCGCAGGTCAAAAGGCAGTCCAAACCAAATCGAAGAAAGACATTTCTAACTTCAAGTTAAGGAAAAAAATGCCAATCGGGGTTCGTGTTACCCTTCGCAGAGAGCGCATGTATGAATTCCTTGATCGTCTGATCAGTGTATCTCTTCCCCGTATCCGCGACTTCAAAGGAATTGAAGGCAAAATGGATGGCCGTGGTAATTATACCCTCGGTATTCCAGAGCAAATTATTTTTCCTGAAATCGTTTTGGATAAAGTAACGAAAATCAACGGGATGAATATTACATTCGTCACTTCGGCCGAATCTGATGAAGAAGGCTACGCTTTATTGAAAGAGTTAGGTTTACCGTTTAAAAATGCTAAAAAGAATTAAGATATGGCTAAGGAATCAATGAAAGCTCGGGAAGTAAAAAGAGCAGCACTTGTTGAAAAATACGCCGAAAAAAGAGCCATGCTTAAAGCTGAAGGTGATTATATCGGTCTTCAAAAGTTACCTAAGAACTCTTCCCGTATTCGTATGCACAACAGGTGCAAGTTAACCGGACGTCCGAAAGGATATATGCGTCAGTTTGGAATCAGCAGGATCAATTTCAGGGAAATGGCTTCTTCTGGTTTAATTCCGGGTGTTAAAAAAGCAAGTTGGTAATATCTAATTAAGAAGAAGTAATGAGCAAAATTACAGATCCAATAGCAGATTATCTGACACGAATCAGAAATGCCCAAAAAGCAAAACATCGTGTGGTTGATATCCCTGCATCCAATATCAAAAAAGAAATTACCAAAATTTTGAAAGATAAAGGATATATCCTCAACTATAAGTTTGAAGATGAAGTCAATTTTCAGGGTAACATTAAAATCGCTCTGAAATACAACCCGGAGACGCGGACTCCTGCAATTAAGGCAATTAAAAGAATCAGTAAACCAGGTTTACGTAAATATTGCCACATCGACAGTATTCCACGCGTACTTAACGGTTTGGGAATTGCAGTAATTTCTACATCCAGAGGTGTAATCACCGACAAAGAAGCTCGGGAATTAGGCGTTGGAGGTGAAGTCTTATGTTACGTTTATTAATCTAGGAGGAATAATAATGTCAAGGATAGGTAAACTACCCATTGAAATACCGGCAGGTGTGAAATTTACAGTGAACGATTCAAATCTCGTAACTGTAAAGGGGCCGCTGGGCGAACTAAAACAACAAGTCGATCCGGATATCACTCTTTCTCTCGAAGGAAATACTTTAACAGTAAGTCGTCCTTCTGATGAAAGAAATCATCGGGCAAAGCATGGTCTTTACCGCTCACTGATCAGCAATATGGTGGTTGGTGTTTCAAAAGGTTACGAGGTGAAACTCGAACTGGTTGGTGTTGGATATCGTGCCGAAAACGACGGTCAACTGCTCGATTTGGTTTTAGGTTATTCTCACCACACGTACTTACAGCTTCCGGCCGAAGTACAGGTTGAAGCTAAAAGTGATAAACGTAGCAACCCGATCGTAACACTGAAAAGTTGTGACAAACAATTGATCGGACACATTGCTGCAAAGATCAGATCCTTCAGGAAACCTGAGCCTTACAAAGGAAAAGGTGTTAAATTTGTTGGTGAACTTATTAGGCGCAAAGCCGGTAAATCAGCTGGTGCTAAATAGTAAAATTTAAAAACCATGGCTTTAACAAAGCAAGAAAGAAGATATAGAATTAAGAAGAGAATCCGGAAGATTGTTTCCGGAACTGCTGAAAGACCTCGTTTGAACGTTTTCAGAAGCAACAAGCAAATTTATGCTCAGTTGATTGATGATATGTCAGGAAAAACTTTGATGGCAGTCTCCTCGCTTAATAAAGATTTCGCTGGTGCCGAGGGTACCAAAGTCGAAATGGCTGCAATTATTGGTAAAGCAATCGCTGAGAAAGCGTTAGCTGCCGGAATTTCTGCAGTTGTATTTGATCGTAATGGTTATTTGTATCACGGTAGAGTTAAACAATTAGCTGATGCTGCCCGTGAAGGTGGCCTTAAATTTTAATAGTTATGACAGGAGATATCAGAAAAGTAAAAACCAGTGATTTGGAACTGAAAGACCGGTTGGTAGCTATTAACCGTGTGACAAAAGTAACCAAAGGGGGTAGAACATTTAGCTTCTCGGCTATTGTTGTTGTTGGTAACGAAGATGGCGTTGTAGGCTGGGGCCTCGGTAAAGCCAGTGAAGTTACCACTGCAATCTCAAAAGGAGTCGACGCTGCGAAAAAGAACCTGATAAAGGTCCCGATTCACAACGGAACTATACCTCACGAACAGGAAGCTAAATTTGGTGGAGCACGCGTTTTCCTTAAACCAGCAACATCAGGTACCGGAGTAAAAGCCGGAGGTGCTATGCGCTCTGTGCTCGAAAGTGTTGGTGTTCATAACATCCTGGCAAAATCAAAAGGATCGTCGAACCCACACAATCTTGTAAAAGCAACCATGAGTGCTTTGCTCGAACTGCGCGATGCGCATACTGTAGCAGCTCACCGCGGTGTAACTTTGGATAAAGTATTTAATGGATAAGGAGTTATGGCTAAGATAAAAATCACACAAGTAAGAAGTAAAATTGGTTCTGACAAAACGCAAAAAGCTACGCTTATTGCCTTGGGAATCAAAAAACTTAACCATTCGGTGGAACACGAAGTAACTCCACAGATTATGGGGATGGTAAACAAAGTGAAGCATCTCGTAATTGTTGAAGAAGTTTAAACTTATTAAGAACAAGAATATGGATTTAAGTAATCTTAAACCTGCTGAAGGTTCAACAAAGAGCGTAAAGCGAGTTGGTCGCGGACAGGGCTCGGGTCATGGTGGCACTTCCACAAGAGGACACAAAGGTGCAAAATCAAGATCTGGTTATAAAAGCCGTCGCGGCTTCGAAGGCGGTCAGATGCCTTTACAGCGTGTTGTACCTAAATTTGGCTTTAAAAATATCAACCGGAAAGAGTTCAAAGCAATCAATCTTGATGTACTTCAGGAGTTGGCTGAATCATTGAAACTGACTACTGTTGACGTTGATACTTTGGTTGAAGCCGGAATGGCCTCGAAAAGGGACAGAGTAAAGATTTTGGGAGATGGAGTATTGAACCTTAAACTTGAAGTTAAAGCACACGCTTTTTCGAAAAGAGCTAAAGAGACCATTGAAAAACTAGAAGGTACCACCGAAATACTCTAAACCTGATGAAAAAGTTTATTGAAACCCTAAAGAATATTTATAAGATTGAAGACTTGCGGTCCCGGTTGGGGATCACATTGTTCCTGCTTTTAATATATCGTTTAGGCTCGTATGTTTCTATACCAGGAGTTGATCCGGCACAGTTGGCTCAACTCAAAAATCAAACATCCGGGGGGTTGCTCGGTTTGTTGGATATGTTCTCAGGAGGAGCATTTTCTCAAGCATCCATTTTTGCTCTGGGGATTATGCCTTATATTTCGGCTTCTATTGTAATCCAGTTGTTAGGTATTGCGGTACCTTATTTCCAACGGTTACAAAAAGAAGGTGAATCAGGAACACGTAAAATCAATCAGTTAACCCGTTATCTGACTGTTGTTATCCTGATCTTCCAGGCACCTGCCTATTTAGTAAACCTTCATGCACAATTACCCGCAACTGCTTTTGCAATAACCGGAACTATGTTTACGATATCATCAACTGTTATTTTAACGGCTGGTTCAATGTTCGTAATGTGGCTTGGTGAGCGTATTACAGATAAAGGTATTGGGAATGGTATTTCGCTGATCATCATGATTGGAATTATTGCACGTCTGCCTCATTCTGTTGTAGCCGAATTTATTTCGCGCATCGAACAGCAAGGTGGTGGAATGGTTATGTTCCTTTTAGAGTTTGTTGTTCTCATCGTTGTATTTATGGCTGCAATTCTACTGGTTCAGGGAACCCGTAAAATACCCGTGCAATACGCCAAACGAATCGTGGGTAACAAACAATATGGTGGCGTTCGCCAGTACATTCCACTGAAGGTAAATGCTGCCGGGGTAATGCCTATCATTTTTGCTCAGGCAATCATGTTTATTCCAATTAGTATTGCAGGATTTGCCAAATCCGATAGTTTAAGTGGCTTTGCTGCTGCTTTTACCAATCACCTTGGATTTTGGTATAACCTAACACAGTTTTTGCTGGTTATTATCTTTACATATTTCTACACGGCTATTACCGTAAACCCATTGCAGATGGCTGAAGATATGAAGAAGAACGGCGGTTTTATTCCGGGTGTTAAACCTGGTAAAAAGACTGTAGAATTTCTTGATACGATCATGTCGCGAATAACTCTTCCAGGTTCAGTATTCCTCGGAATTATAACTATTCTGCCTGCTTTTGCAATGTTGGCCGGAATCAATCAACAGTTCGCCTATTTCTTTGGCGGAACTTCGTTGCTGATTCTCGTTGGGGTTGTCTTAGATACTTTACAGCAAATTGAGAGTCACCTGTTGATGCGTCATTACGACGGTTTGATGAAGTCGGGCCGTATCAAAGGACGTACCGGAGGTGGTGCAGCAGCATACTAATCGCCAGACATTTTTGTCTCGGATTTGTGAAAGTTCTAAACTTGTTGAATTTTATTCATAAATAGCGAAGTAAATCCGGTAATTCTAGTAGTTTTGCCGGATTTATCAGCGGAAAATTAGATAATCTTCCGTTACGGTGTTTATAACTAACTAGTAGTAAGAAAGTAAATACCAAATTATCAGACAATTAGAGTATATTTATGGCAAAACAGTCTTCAATAGAACAAGACGGAACAATCATTGAATCATTATCGAATGCAATGTTCAGGGTTGAACTGGAAAATGGACATATCATCACTGCCCACATTTCAGGAAAAATGAGGATGCACTACATCAAAATTTTACCTGGCGATAAAGTGAAGGTTGAAATGTCGCCATACGACCTGACAAAAGGAAGAATTTCTTTTAGATATAAAAACTAAAGCACAAAATAATGAAAGTAAGAGCATCCATTAAAAAACGTAGTGCCGACTGTAAAATTGTTCGCAGGAAAGGCCGTTTGTACGTGATTAACAAAAAGAATCCGAAGTACAAACAACGTCAGGGATAATTAATTAACTTTGTAAAAATTTTATTTTATGGCTCGTATAAGTGGTGTTGACATCCCTAACAATAAAAGAGGAGAGATAGCATTAACCTATATTTATGGTATTGGTCGCAATCTGTCAAAGACTCTCCTTGAGAAAGCCGGCGTTGATAAAGACATCAAAGTTCAGGATTGGACTGATGATCATTTGGCTGCTATTCGTGCAGCGATCAGTGGAAGCATCAAGGTTGAAGGCGAATTGCGTTCTGAAACCCAGATGAATATTAAACGCTTGATGGATATCGGTTGCTACCGTGGAATTCGTCATCGTGTTGGCTTACCTGTTCGTGGACAGAGCACTAAAAATAATGCTCGTACACGTAAAGGAAAGAGAAAAACTGTTGCTAATAAGAAAAAAGCCACTAAATAATTGATATTTGAATTATGGCAAAAAAGACTGGTTCTACAAAAAAACGAGTTGTTATCGTTGAAGCAATCGGACAGGCGCACATTCATTCTTCATTCAATAATATCATTGTGTCGTTGACCAATGGTAATGGTGAAGTAATTTCGTGGTCGTCGGCTGGTAAAAAGGGATTCAGAGGTTCTAAAAAGAATACTCCCTATGCTGCTCAGGTTGCTTCTGAAGAATGCGCCAAGACCGCTTACGATCTTGGTCTTCGCAAAGTAAAAGTATATGTAAAAGGTCCAGGAAATGGTCGTGAATCTGCTATTCGTGCAATCAGCAGCGTTGGCATTCAGGTAAGTGAAATTGTTGACGTTACCCCACTACCACACAATGGATGTCGTCCTGCAAAAAGGAGACGTGTTTAATCTTATAAATTAAGACAGTAATGGCAAGATATAGAGGACCACAATCCAAAATCGCCCGTAAATTTGGTGAACCAATTTTCGGACCAGACAAAGCACTCGAAAAGAAAAACTACCCACCGGGATTTCACGGTTTAGCTAGCCGCAGACGTAAAAAATCTGAGTACGGAACGCAGCTTAAAGAGAAACAAAAGGCAAAATACATGTATGGTGTTTTAGAAAGACAATTCTCGAATTTGTTTAAAAAAGCATCTGCATCAAAAGGCGTAACCGGTGAAGTTTTACTTCAACTGCTCGAAGCCCGCCTTGACAATGTAGTATTCCGTCTTGGAATCGCTCCAACGCGTTCTTCTGCCCGTCAGTTGGTTTCACACAAACACATCACTGTAAACGGTGAAGTCGTTAATATTCCTTCGTATCATTTACGTCCAGGCGATATTGTTGCCGTTCGTGAAAAATCGAAATCACTGGAAGTAATCACAACTTCATTGAACTCACGCCGTTCGAATAAATTTGCATGGTTGGAATGGGATAACTCTCAATTAGCCGGGAAATTTTTAACCCGTCCTGAAAGAGCTGAAATTCCTGAAAACATTAAAGAACAACTTATTGTAGAGTTGTATTCTAAATAATCAAATACTCAGTATTATTATGGCAATATTAGCGTTCCAAAAACCCGACAAAGTTATAATGGTTGAAACCGATGATAAGTACGGAAAATTTGAATTCCGTCCATTGGAACCAGGTTATGGTATTACAATCGGTAATGCTTTACGTAGAATTCTGTTATCCTCTTTGGAAGGTTATGCAATCACAACTGTCAAAATCGACAAAGTTGACCATGAATTTGCAACAGTAAAAGGCGTAATGGAAGATGTAACCGAAATTATCCTTAATCTGAAACAAATCAGGTTCAAACGCGAAGTCGAAGATTTTGACAGCGAGAAGGTTTCAATCTCAGTTACAGGGCAGGATACATTTACTGCCGGAGATATTAATAAATTTATGACCGGCTTCCGTGTTTTAAATCCAGAGTTGATTATCTGCCGGATGGAACCTGAAGTTAAATTGCAGATGGATATCACCATCAACAAAGGTCGCGGATATGTTCCCAGCGCTGAAAATAAGCCGATCGATGCTGAGTTTGGAGTAATTCCGATCGATTCAATTTTCACACCGATTAAGAATGTGAAATATGCTGTCGAAAATTATCGTGTTGAACAAAAAACCGACTACGAAAAATTGGTTTTTGAAATTACAACCGATGGTTCAATTCATCCAAAAGATGCGCTTAAAGAAGCAGCAAAAATCCTGATTTATCATTTCATGCTGTTCTCTGACGAAAAAATCACCATTGATTCCGACGAGAAATTTGCCAACGAAGAATTTGATGAAGAAGTATTGCACATGCGTCAACTCCTGAAAACCAAACTGGTTGACATGGATCTTTCTGTACGCGCGTTGAACTGCCTCAAGGCGGCCGATGTTGAAACTTTGGGCGAACTGGTTACTTATAACCGGAACGACTTACTCAAATTCCGCAACTTTGGTAAAAAATCGCTAACTGAACTGGATGACTTGTTGGTGAGCTTGAATTTAACGTTCGGGATGGATATCAGTAAATATAAACTTGACAAGGAATAAGTAAAAATGAGACATAGTAAAAAATTCAACCATTTAGGAAGAACCAGCGCTCATCGGAAAGCAATGTTGTCCAACATGGCCAACTCATTGATTTTTCACAAAAGGATTACAACAACTGTGGCTAAAGCAAAAGCCTTAAGAATATATGTTGAACCACTTATCACCAAAGCTAAAGATGATTCGACTCATTCGCGCAGGGTGGTATTTGAATACCTCAAAAGCAAAACTGCTGTTGCGATGTTATTCAGGGATGTAGCCGAAAAAGTGGGTGATCGTCCGGGAGGTTATACCAGGATTCTTAAAACAGGTAACCGTATTGGCGACGATGCTTCAATGTGTATCATCGAGTTAGTCGATTTCAACGAAAACATGTTGGCTGCTAAGGAAGCAAAAGCAAAACCAAGCCGTTCACGTCGTGGTGGAAAGAAAAAATCTGATGACCCGAAAGTAACTGCGGCTTTTGCTGCTAAGCCGGTTGTTGCAACTGCTCCTGTTGTTGAAGATGCAGTTATTGTAGAAGATGAACCAGTTGCAGATACTGCTCCTGAAGAAAAAAGCGAAGAATAATATCTTTTCGATCAATAGAAAAAGGCTGATTAATAATCAGCCTTTTTTGTTTCCCTTTTTTTGAATGCAAGAAGCAGAAATATTGGGATTATTATTTCAGGTCTTCACTGCCTGGTTATTATTTTCTTCCCTGTTTGCGTATAATGTGAAACTCAATTCGCGATCGCAAAATAACTGTGTCCACCGGCTTTATTATGTAATCGTCTCCACCACTGTTCATGCAACGTATTCGCTCGTGTTCGAAATCGTTCGTTGTTACAAATATGATCGGAACATCTTTATTTATCGATTGATCCGATCTCCTGATTTCATAAGTCGCTTCGGCCCCATCCATGACAGGCATCGTCAAATCCATTAAAACAACATCAAATTCTTTTTCTTTCAGAATATTTACGGCATCTAAACCGTTGTTGGCTGTTTCAATATCGTATGATTTCCGGAGCGAATAATAGAGAAACTTTTGATTTATCGGATTGTCGTCAACTATTAATAGCTTCACGTGATTAATTTGAATGTAACAGTTTCAATATTTTAAAACTACTGATTTAGCTGCTTAAAAAGCACTATTTTTGATAACTCAAATCCCGTTTTGGATAGGTGAACAGATGTGTTTGATTTAAAAACTAAATAATAGAACAATATGAGCGACGATAAGAAGATAATTTTTTCAATGTACCGTGTCAATAAAACCTATCCACCTCAAAAGCAGGTGTTGAAAGATATTTCACTTTCCTTTTTTCTGGGCGCCAAAATTGGCATTATCGGTTTAAACGGTTCAGGTAAATCCACTCTCCTGAAAATCATAGCCGGGATCGAAAGTTCGTACCAGGGAGAAGTGGTTTTTTCTCCCGGATATACCGTTGGATATCTCGAACAGGATCCGCAACTCGATGAAGCGAAAACAGTGAAGGAGATTGTTCAGGAAGGTGTTCAGGAGATCGTGGATGTTTTGAAAGCTTACGAAGATATTAACCTGAAATTTGGCGATCCCGAAGTTTATGAAAATCCTGACGCAATGGATAAGCTAATGGCTGAGCAGGCTGCGCTTCAGGAGAAAATTGATCAGTTTGATGCATGGAACCTCGATGCCAAACTCGAACGTGCTATGGATGCGCTGCAATGCCCGCCCGATGATCAGCCGATCCGGGAACTTTCAGGAGGTGAACGACGACGGGTTGCACTTTGCAGGTTGTTGCTAAAAGCACCGGATGTCTTGTTGCTTGATGAGCCAACCAACCATTTGGATGCCGAGTCGATTCAATGGCTCGAAATGCATTTGCAGCAGTACAAGGGAACTGTAATTTGTATCACGCACGACCGGTATTTTCTCGATAATGTTGCTGGCTGGATTTTGGAACTCGACCGTGGTGAAGGAATTCCCTGGAAAGGCAATTATTCTTCATGGCTCGATCAGAAATCCAAACGAATGGAGCAGGAAGAAAAAGTTGCTTCAAAACGACGCAAATCACTCGAACGTGAGTTGGAATGGATTCGGATGGCGCCAAAAGCACGTCAGGCTAAATCGAAAGCACGATTGGGAGCTTATGACCGTTTGATAAACGAAGATGTAAAGCAGAAGGAAGAAAAACTTGAAATATTTATCCCGAATGGACCGCGATTGGGCGAACGGGTTATTTCTGCCAAAGAAGTGGCAAAAGGTTATGGTGACCGTTTATTGTTCGAGGACCTGAATTTTGTTCTTCCGCCTAACGGAATTGTTGGCGTGATTGGCCCGAACGGAGCCGGAAAAACTACGCTCTTCAAGCTGATTATGGGTTTGGAGCAAGCCAATAAGGGAACTTTCGAGGTTGGCGAAACGGTGAAAATCGCTTATGTCGATCAAACACACAAAGCCATCGATCCGGAGAAAACGGTGTTCCAGGTAATCACCGGTGGAAGCGATCTGATTTCGGTTGGTGGACGGCAATTAAACGCCCGTGCATACGTTTCGCGCTTTAATTTTGGCGGTGCCGATCAGGAAAAGAAATGCGGCTATCTTTCGGGCGGCGAGAAAAATCGCCTGCATTTAGCTCTGGCCCTGAAAGAAGAAGGAAATGTTTTGCTTCTCGATGAGCCAACGAATGATATTGACATCAACACGTTGCGGGCATTGGAAGAAGGTCTGGACAGCTTTGCCGGTTGTGCCGTGGTTATTTCGCACGACCGCTGGTTCCTCGATCGCATAGCGACGCACATCCTGGCCTTCGAAGGTGATTCGAAAGTGGTATTTTTCGAAGGTGGATTTACCGACTACGAAGAAAACCGCAAAAAACGAATGGGTGATGTTGGGCCGCAGCGTGTGAAATACAAAAAACTGGTGAAAGACTAAATCCAGTCTGAAGTTAGAAGACAGAAGTCAGAAGTTTTACTCGGTGGGTGACTCAAAGTCACCCGCTGAGTATCCAAGTAACAAAGTTCGAAGCGATTAATCGTTTGGAACTTTTTCTTTTTAACTGATGGATCAAATGATTATAATTCGATCCAAAAGTGGTAAATTCGGTTAAAATTCCATTTATGCACAAGATCATTGACGATAGAGACGAGCGGATGTGGGGCATGTTCTGCCATTTGTCTGCTCTTTCAGGTTTTATTATTCCTTTCGGAAATTTTATTGGCCCGCTAATTATTTATTCATTGAAGAAAGATGAATATGCTTTTGTCGCTGATCAGGGGAAGGAATCTCTGAATTTTCAGATTTCAGTATTGGTTTATTTGGCGATTAGTGGATTGGCGGTTTTGCTGATAGTTGGAATTTTTCTTCTGATGATTGTTGGGTTAGCAGCATTGATTTTAACAGTAGTTGCTTCGGTTCGGGCGAATGATGGCGAATATTACCGGTATCCATTTTGTATTCATTTTATACAGTAGTATGTTCAAAATTGTATCACCTGAATTTCTTGATGAGTTGATCAAAAAGGCAATTCATTCTCCCCGGAAACGAATAAACCATAATTTTCACGACGACCTTGCCGATCCCATTAACCGGATGTTGAACGCTTTTGAACCTGGTACTTACATTCAGCCGCACCGGCATGAAAATCCTGAAAAACGCGAAGTTTTTATAGTGTTGCGTGGAAGTTTGGTCGTGGTATTCTTCGATAATTCAGGAACTCCGTCTGATTGTGTTTTGCTCGACAGGGACAATAGAAACTTTGCGGTTGAAATTCCGGTCGGAGCATGGCATTCTGTATTTGCACTTGTGTCAGGAACGGTAGTTTATGAAATAAAAGATGGTCCGTATTTGCCTATCTCGGATAAAAATTTTGCAGAATGGGCTCCCAAGGAAGGTGACCCTGGATGTGATGCTTATTTGAAAATGTTGATTGATCAGTACCACATTGATAAAAACAAGAATTTTTAACCGCAAAGGCACAAAGTCGCGAAGTTTGTGAGAGAAATGAATATTTGTTTCTTCGTGCTTAAAAAGATTTTTATGTGTGGGTTTGTGTCTAAATTCCTTAATTTTGCGACTTCAGAAATAAACAAACATGGCACAGAAACCTTCAATCCCAAAGGGAACCCGCGATTTTTCACCGGCTGAAATGACCAATCGGAACTATATTTTCGACACAATTAAAAGTATTTTCCGTTTGTACGGATTTCAACCCATTGAAACTCCGGCAATGGAAAACCTTTCGACCCTGATGGGAAAATATGGCGAAGAAGGAGATAAATTGCTATTTAAAATTCTGAATTCAGGCGACTTTTCTGCTAGTCTTAACGATCAGGAATTGTTGGAGCGAAACAGTATCCGATTGACCAATAAAATCTCGGAAAAAGGTTTGCGTTACGATTTAACTGTGCCATTTGCCCGCTTCGTTGTGCAATACCGAAACGATATTTCATTCCCGTTCAAACGTTACCAGATTCAGCCGGTTTGGCGGGCCGATCGTCCTCAGAAAGGCCGTTACCGCGAATTTTACCAGTGCGATGTCGACATTGTGGGCAGCGATTCATTGCTCAATGAAATGGAACTGGTGCAAATTGTCGATCAGGTTTTCGCGAAACTGAAAATCAATACAGTCGTGAAAATCAACAACCGTAAAATTCTCGCCGGAATTGCAGAAGTAATTGGCGAAAAAGATAGGATTGTTGACATCACTGTAGCCATCGACAAATTGGATAAAATTGGGCTTGAAAAAGTAAATGCCGAATTGCTTGAAAAAGGGATTCCGCAGACTGCGGTTGATAAACTTCAACCTATTTTACATCTCTCCGGAACTGTTTCCGAAAAGTTGACTCAGCTCGAAACTGCCATCGGACAATCTGAAATTGGTGACAAAGGAATTGCAGAGGTTCGCACTTTATTCTCTTATCTTGACACTCTCGAATTAAATACCGAAGTAGAACTTGACCTGACTCTGGCACGTGGTCTGAATTATTATACAGGCGCTATCTTCGAGGTTAAAGCCAAAGATGTGGCCATGGGCAGTATTTGCGGAGGCGGCCGCTACGACGATTTGACCGGAATATTTGGAATGCCGAATGTTTCCGGAGTGGGAATTTCGTTTGGGGCCGACCGAATTTACGATGTACTCACCCAATTGCAATTGTTCCCAACCGAAACCATTGACTCCACCAAACTAATGTTTGTGAATTTTGGACCAGCGGAAGAAGCATTTTGCCTGCCGGTTTTAGCTGCAGTCAGAAAAGCCGGAATAAATGCTGAAATTTTTCCGGATAAAAGTAAAATGGCGAAGCAAATGACTTGGGCAAATAACAAGAAGATACCATTCGTAGCAATTGTTGGCGAAAGCGAAATGGCTCAGGGCAAGATCAATCTGAAAAACATGGTTACCGGCGATCAGCAACTGATCAATCAGCAGGAACTGATAAAAATCCTTTCCGTATAATTTTCTTTTGAGTTACTTCCTGAAAAATTTGCAGGAAATGACTCCTACGCGAAACGAAGACCGATTTGCAAAAATTGTTGGGGGCGACATCCGCTGCCCCTGACCTGTACTTTCCACATAACTGTTTCATTATTTGAATATTTATTGTTGGATATTGGTTGTTGAAAATTTAATATCCAATAACCAATAAAGAATTTCCAATATCTAAAACACATCAACTTTATTTGAAAACTAAAAATTATGAAAAGAGAAATTCATTATATATCACCTGCTAAACTAACTTATCCGGTTATCGAAGAAATTCTTGAACGCCGGAAAATCTTGGTGCTTTCAGCCGAATCGATCGCCCTGATCAACAAAAGTAAAGCTTATCTCGACAAAAAAATACGAGAAACGGAAGGGCCGTTGTATGGCATCAATACGGGTTTTGGGGCGCTGTGTAATATCGAAGTTTCGAAAGATGAACTCAGTAAATTGCAGGAAAACCTGGTTATTTCGCATTCCTGTAACCTTGGGCCCGAAATTCCTTCGGATGTTGTTCGCTTGATGCTTTTGCTAAAAGCACATGCATTGGCCAAAGGAAATTCTGCCGTTCAACTGGTCACTGTTCAGCGAATTCTCGATTTGTTTAACAGCGACATTCTGCCCATTGTTTGTGAACAGGGTTCGCTCGGGGCAAGCGGCGATCTGGCTCCATTGGCCAAACTGTTTTTGCCATTGATCGGACTGGGCGAAGTTTATCACCACGGAATAAGAAAACCTGCTTCGGAAGTTTTAATAGAAATGGGGTGGGCGCCTATTCGTCTTCAGGCCAAAGAAGGGCTTGCACTGTTAAATGGCACACAATTTATGAGCGCTTATGCCGTATTTACCTTGCTGAAAGCTTTCCGTCTGGTCGATTATGCCGACATCATCGGCGCCATGTCGCTCGATAGTTTCGATGGGTTGATTGAACCGTTTATGGCTCTGGTTCAGGAAATCAGGCCACATTCAGGCCAGATAAAAACCGCTGAAAACTTCAGAAAATTATTGAAGGGCAGCGAGTTGATCAGCCGAAAGAAGGCACATGTTCAGGATCCGTATTCTTTTCGTTGCATTCCGCAAGTCCATGGCGCGGTGCGCGATGCAGTAAATTACATCGCTGGAGTAGTTGAAATTGAAATCAATTCAGTAACCGATAATCCGACTGTTTTTCCCGATGATGATCTGATTATTTCAGGTGGAAATTTTCATGGTGAACCACTGGCTTTGTCGCTCGATTTTCTGGCCATTGCACTTTCTGAAATCGGGAGTATTTCTGAGAGGAGAACTTACCGGCTCATTTCCGGCGACCGAAATCTTCCGGAATTTTTGGTAGCTAAACCCGGATTGAATTCAGGATTTATGATTCCGCAATACGCCGCCGCATCAATTGTGAGCCAGAATAAGCAACTGAGTACACCGGCTTCAGTCGACTCTATTCCGTCGTCGAACGAGCAGGAAGACCATGTAAGCATGGGGGGAAATGCGGCCACAAAAGCCTTGAGAGTAGCACAAAATATCTACAGTATTTTAGCAATTGAATTGTACAATTCGGCTCAGGCATTGGAATTTAGGCGACCGGCAAAATCATCTGAATATCTGGAAAGTTTTTGGACCGATTACCGCAAACATGTTTCGTTTGTGGCCGAAGATTCGCTGATGTACGTTGGTATAAATAAAACGATCGGTTTTCTGGAAAAAGGAAATTACAGGTTATGAAACAATATGAGTATCCGTTTGTGTGCCTGGATAAAATAATTTGGAATCGAACCGACTCTCACCCCGACCCTTCACTTCGAGAAGAGAAGGGAGATCGTCCGAAATTAGGACGGTGGGGTGAGTCAAATTGATGCTCCGAATAAATTTGCTGGAATCTTATTCTTTAATTTTTAAGATTTGGTGAACAACCGGTTATTCAATAAAACAAAAAAGGCTGGTTATCCAGCCTTTTAAATTAATCTTTCTTTTGTTGACCCCTTTTGTACTCTCTGATCAGATGCGACCTGAATTCATTTTCAGTTCGATACATGAGCAGGACTTTTTTCCTTGGCAATATTTTTTGGAATTGTTTGTTGTATTCCTTTAGCAGTATGGCTTGTCGCTCGTACGAATCGACGTAATTGTCAATAAGTTTTTCGATTTCTCCGTCGGAAAGGCTGGCGAATTTTTCGTTGGGCAGGCGTTCAAATTCATGAATCTGCCGTTGAATGTCGAACCGTTTCTTTTCGAATTCGTTATAAACAGGCCAGAAAGCCTGCGCTTCGGTAGGCGTCAGATCTAATTTGCTGGTAAAAAAGGAGATTTTTTCAGCTTTAATTTTTTCGAACATATCATGATCTCTCTCTTTCTTTTCCTGTGCGCTCAGGTATAAAACCGAACAGGTTGACAGAAGGATCAAAAGGAATAGCTTTTTCATCTGATTAATAATTTGTTTTTTTATTGGCACAGGGAACACGCTACCTGAAATCATGTAGCTGTTTTTGAAATTTTCTTCAATAGCTCGTTTCATGATTCGTTAGTTTTGAATTGCAGAATATATTTCAATGTCATTCGATCCGGTGGTTAAATATGCCAGAACTTCATCCGGATTAATTTCCGGGGCAGAAGTTGCGTCATCAGCAAAAATAGCGTTCACCAGAGAGTTTTCGTCGATCAGTGAAAAATTAAGCGAATACCCATCCAGTGGGTCGGGCTTTGTAATTCCGGCAACTTCAGTTTTTATTACATTGTCTTTCAGCAAAAATGTATTTATTGGGTAATAAACAAGCAAATAAACCAGGGCAAAACTTGCAGCCAATCCGAGGGCTGGTTTCAGCATGAGATAAACCCGCGATGCTGAAGTCTTCTTTTTTGTGGAATGTTCTATTCTCCCCATGATCCGGTCTTCGAGCGAATCAAAATAATGATCAGGTGTTTGGAAAGGATTTTCCCTGTTCCTGTTCATAAAATCGGGTTCTGTTTTATCTTCTTCGTACATGATTTTCAATTCTATGGCTTTGACAACTATATTTTCAAAAAGTTTAATTTCAGTTCCTTATATTTTTAAAATGTCCTGTTTTTTTCATCGCAGTTTAAATTTTTTTTTTTAAGCTCAGTATGGATCAATTCGTGTTTCATGTGTTTTAATGAATTCCTCCACTTTTTTTACTGCATGATGATACGATGCTTTCAGGGCGCCAACTGAGGTTTCGAGAATGACTGACATTTCTTCGTATTTAATTTCCTCGAAATATTTCATGTTAAAAACCAGCCGTTGTTTCTCCGGAAGAACTGCGATTGCTTTCTGTAGAAGCATTTGCCATTCATCTCCGTCAAAATAAGTATCGCTTTCCAGGTTTTCAATCAGATAGTCATTTCCATCCGACAAACCTGTCATCATTTTGCGTTTTCGCTGGTTTAGAAAAGTAATCGATTCGTTGGTAGCAATGCGATAGAGCCAGGTAAACAGGCTCGATTCGGCCCTGAATGAATCGAGTCCGTTCCAGACTTTAATAAATGTATTTTGCAAAATATCATCCGTATCATCATGGTTCAGAACAATTTTACGAATATGCCAGTACAATCTTTCCTTGTATTTGGAAATCAGATGTCTGAATGCAAGTTCCTTCGTTGAAGGATCTTTCAGACTATCCAGTATTTGCTGGTCATTCGTCATACTCGAATTGATGGTTGGTACTCAGACAAAAAATACGGTGTATAGTTTAATGAGGAAATTAGCCATTTGACAATATGGCAAATAAACCTTTCTGTATAGTTGTTTTCTGTTTTTATAATTTATTCAATCCTGAAATTCAGTCCTTCCAGTTTTAACTTTTCATAAACTGCAATGTCAAATTGATACAATTTTGCTGCGCGGTGGGCCACATTTTGCTGTTTTTTTCCTGAATCGATCAGCAATCCCATTTTAGCCAGTTTTTTCCTGAAGTTCCTGGTATCCATTTTTTTATTCAGGATAACTTCGTAAAGCGATTGTATTTCGGTAAGTGTAAATTTATCGGGCAGAAGATGAAATCCAACCGGATGGTACATGACTTCCTGATGTAATTTTTCGAGCGCACGGGCTATAATTTTATCATGATCGAAACACAGTGGTGGTAACTCATTCAGGTTAAACCATTGCAGCGATTTGGCCAGTTTCGATTGTTTTAAATCGTGGTAGTCAGGATTAATCAATGCATAATAACCGATAGTAATTACACGCGTGTACGGAACCCTGTGGAGTGAGCCAAATGCACTTATTTGCTGAAGAAAAACATCATTTAGTCCGGTAACCTGATGCAGCAAATTTTTGGCATATTCATCCAGATCCTGTTCTTCCGGAACATGCCCGCCAAATAGATTCCAGTAATTGTCACTTGTCAATACCGGATGCTTTTCGTAGATCGTTCTGATTTGTTCGGGACTGGCCTGTACCGAAATCATGCTTTGAAGAACATCTTTGTCAATTTGGGTGAGCAATACGCGTAATCCGGATTTGTCAAACCCAAAGATGACACAATCGACAGAAACTGAGTTTAATCATAGAAAATAAGCTTTACATGCAAAAGTAATAAACCGGAAATTAATCTCCTTAATTGTGTTCTAAATTATTCATATTCCTGAAATGAATAGACGTTAGCGGAACTGTCAACCGATTTGGAAATTCATAATTAATAACCTCTTTAATTATTTCTTCAGGACAAAACCTAGAATGGATTAAGCCTTTGCTGCAATTTTGAAGTATGAACTTTTAATTGCTTTTAGTTGTCCGAATCGATTATCTTTGCACCGAAATTAAAAAAGAAAAGAAAGCATGGCTTTAAAGTGTGGAATTGTAGGGCTTCCGAATGTAGGAAAGTCAACCCTGTTCAATTGTTTGTCGAGTGCAAAGGCACAATCGGCCAATTTTCCGTTTTGTACCATCGAACCCAATGTGGGTGTAATAACTGTTCCCGACGAGCGCTTAATCGAACTTCAGCGGATTGACAACCCTAAAAAAGTTGTGCCTACGACCGTTGAGATTGTCGATATTGCCGGCCTTGTAAAGGGTGCGAGCAAGGGAGAAGGTTTGGGAAACCAGTTTTTGGCCAACATTCGTGAAACCGATGCAATTATTCACGTTTTGCGTTGTTTCGACAACGATAACATCACGCATGTTGATGGCTCAATTAATCCGGTTCGCGACAAGGAAGTGATTGATATTGAGCTTCAACTAAAAGATCTTGAGACCGTTGAAGCACGAATTGCCAAATGGGAGAAAGTGGCCAAACACGGAATTGATAAAAATGCCAAAAAGATCGTGGAAGTCAGTCAACGCTACCGCGATGCTTTAATTCAGGGTAAATCGGCGCGCACAGTGGAACTTAGCGCTGAAGACAAAAAGCTAACAAACGATTTCTTTTTGCTGACTAACAAGCCGGTTTTATATGCCTGCAATGTGGATGAAGCTTCGGCAAAAGATGGCAACAGATATGTTGAATTGGTAAAAGAAGCTGTGAAGGAAGAAAATGCTGAAATTTTGATCATTGCTGCAGCAACAGAATCGGACATTGCAGAATTGGAATCATACGAAGAAAAACAGCTTTTCCTGGAAGAACTGGGATTGACTGAGCCGGGAGTAAATAAACTGATTCATGCCGCTTACCGTTTGCTTAACCTCGAAACCTATTTTACAACCGGTGCCGATGAAAGTCGTGCATGGACTTTTGTCCGGGGAATTAAAGCTCCTCAGGCTGCCGGAATTATCCATTCTGATTTTGAAAAAGGTTTTATTCGGGCTGAAGTGATTAAGTATAAAGAATATATCCGTTTAGGTTCTGAATCAGCCTGTCGCGAAGCCGGAAAAATTGGCATCGAAGGCAAGGAATATATCGTTCAGGATGGAGATATTATGCATTTCAGATTTAACGTTTAGTTTAAAATCGATGAAATTTATACGAAGGCAGTCACTTTTGGCTGCCTTTTTTTATTTTTTTCTGAAAAAATCAGTTTTTTTTCTGAAATAAGGCTATGTCGAAAAACTAACCTGTTTTTTTAGGATTTTTAATTCAGAATCAGGGGTCTTTTATTATTATCTGCTTTTTTTTAGTCAATATTCATTTCAGAGAGGGGTGTTTGGCGATAAATCAAGAGTTCAATAATTTATTGAATTTCGCTAGAAATGAATTATTTGATAGTAAATATCATATAAAAAAGAAAAATGTCAATAATTGTTTTAAAATGTGACCAAATTGAATAATTTTGGACAATATTTTAAAGTTGAAAGATCATTTTTAAAACAAGTAATACTATGTGTGGATTTGTAGGAGTATTCGATTTGAAAGTGCAGGCGGAGGAATTGAGACCTCAGGTATTGAAAATGTCGAAACGCATTCGCCATCGTGGTCCTGACTGGTCCGGAATATTTTCATGCAGTAAGTCAATTCTGGCTCACGAACGTTTGTCAATCGTTGACCCTGAATCAGGTGGTCAGCCGTTGTATAGTAAAGACGGGAAACTGGTACTTGCCGTTAATGGCGAAATATATAATCACATGGAAATCCGAAACCGGATTGGTGATGCTTATGAATTCCTGACTCATTCGGATTGCGAGGTTATTTTGGCCTTGTACCGCGAAAAGGGAGTTGATTTTCTGGAAGACCTGAATGGTATTTTTGCGTTTGCTTTATACGATCAGGAAAAAGATGTTTTCCTGATTGCCCGCGACCATATCGGAATTATTCCGTTGTATCAGGGGTGGGACAAATATGGAAATTACTATGTGGCTTCCGAATTAAAATCGTTGGAAGGCTATTGCAATAGAATTGAAGAGTTTCTGCCCGGTAAATATTTGTACAGTCCGGATGGTGAAATCAAGACCTGGTACGAGCGCGACTGGACCTCGTATGACGCTGTTAAGGACAATGGTTTTGATATGGACGAATTACGTACGGCTCTCGAAAAAGCAGTTCACCGCCAGTTGATGTCTGATGTTCCTTACGGTGTTTTACTTTCCGGAGGACTCGATTCTTCAGTGATTTCGGCCATTGCAAAAAAATATGCTGCATTCCGTGTTGAGTCTCAAACACAAGAAAAGGCCTATTGGCCCCAATTGCATTCATTTGCAGTGGGTTTGATTGGCTCTCCGGATTTGGTCGCTGCCCAGAAAGTTGCGGATCACATCGGGACCGTTCACCACGAAATACATTTTACTGTTCAGGAAGGCATAGATGCCATTCGTGATGTTATTTATCATCTTGAAACATACGATGTAACAACCGTTCGAGCATCCACTCCCATGTACCTTTTGTCGCGTGTGATCAAATCGATGGGCGTTAAAATGGTACTTTCAGGCGAAGGAGCTGATGAAATTTTCGGGGGATATTTGTATTTCCACAAGGCGCCTAATGCAAGAGAGTTTCACGAAGAAACAGTCAGGAAACTTGGCAAATTGCATTTGTACGACTGCCTGCGAGCCAATAAATCACTTGCTGCGTGGGGTGTTGAAGGTCGCGTTCCGTTCCTCGATAAAGAATTTTTGGATGTTGCCATGCGCATCAATCCGGAAGAAAAAATGGCGAAGAACGGAAGAATGGAGAAATGGGTAATCCGGAAGGCTTTTGAAGATTATTTGCCTGCAAGTGTTGCCTGGCGACAGAAAGAGCAATTCTCTGATGGTGTTGGATACAACTGGATTGACTCGCTGAAAGCCATGGTTGCCGAAAAAGTGACCGATGAAATGATGGCAACTTCAAAATTCAGGTTTCCGATCAATACGCCAATGTCGAAAGAAGAGTATTTTTACCGTTCAATTTTTACTGAACATTTCCCATCCGATTCGGCTGCAAGCTGCGTGCCTTCAGTGCCTTCAATTGCCTGTAGTACGCCAATTGCGCTTGAGTGGGATGCCAGCTTTAAAAACAATGCCGATCCTTCGGGTCGTTCTGTGGGTAGTGTTCATTTGGAAGCATATTCGAAATAAAAACCAAATATTAAGTTTCATCAGTAATTTTCTCATTTAGTTGAATGAAACAAAAGAACCGGGCTTGTCCCGGTTTTTTTGTTTCATTGATTATAATCTTTGATTTATTTCGTTTATTTTGTAACTGATTGAAAACACATACAACTTTTAAAACAAAATGATGAAAAATCTCTTATTGATCGGTCTTTTGTTTGGGTTTTTTGCATGCACCCAAACGCCCTCATACACAGTTAGTCTGAAACTGACCAATGCCGAAGGAAAAGCGTTTCTTAGCCAGCGAATAAAAGGTACGTGGGTTAAACTTGATTCTACTGAACTGGTAAACGGAGCCTGCGAATTTAAAGGCGATGTAAAAAATCCTGAAGTCTGGTATTTGAGCCTTGACTCAAAACGTGAAAGATTGCCATTCTTTGTTGAAAATTCAGCCATTACAATTGTCGGAACATCTGATTCGCTCTTAAAAGCAAAAATTTCAGGATCAGCAACTCAGGATGAATTTCAGGTTGTTCAGGATAAAATTGATGCGATGGATAAAGAAGGGATGGCATTTTACAACCAGTCGAGAGAAGCCGGAAAAGCCGGAGAAAAAGCCAAGGCTGACAGTTTGATGACATTGGCTGACGGAGTTTTCACGAACATCGATAATGTGCAAAAAGACTACATCAAAGCAAATCCCGCATCGTTTGTTTCTCCATATTTGCTCGGACGGGTATATTATGAAATGGAAGCTGATACATTGGACGGTTTTCTTTCCGGATTTGATGCAAAACTCGACTCTGTGCCAACAATTGTTTCGCTGAAAGAACGTGTTGCCAAACTTCGGACAGTTGCAATTGGTCAGCAGGCGCCTGATTTCACATTGAACGATGTGGATGGAAACCCGGTTAAATTCAGCGACATCTATTCGAAAAATGAGTACACATTGGTTGATTTCTGGGCTTCCTGGTGTGGCCCATGTCGCCGTGAAAATCCAAATGTGGTTTCAGTATTTAACCAGTATAAAACAAAAGGTTTTGGTGTATTTGGCGTTTCGCTTGACACAGATAAAGCAAAATGGGAAAAAGCCATTGCCGACGATCAGTTGACCTGGCCTCACGTTTCGGATTTGAAAGGCTGGCAAAATGAAGCAGCAGCGCTCTACGCAATAAATTCTATTCCTGCCAATCTGCTGGTCGATAAAACCGGTAAAATTATTGGCCGTAATTTGCGCGAAGCAAAATTGCGCGAAACAGTTGAAGGCTTACTGAAATAGTTTGTCTGTTCGCGATTGCAATTATTTACTATTTACCATTTATTCCACAATCATGGTCAATAAATGGTCAATAGTATGTCGAATGGCCAATTACTTTTGGTTAATTTTAATTCAAATCTAATTCTCCGGATATGGAACAATTAACACTTACCACACCTGCTTTGCTATTCTCTGCCATTTCGCTGATTCTGCTGGCTTACACGAACCGGTTTCTGGCTTATGCGCAAGTTGTTCGAAGTTTACACACCTCGTTTAAGGAAAATCCAAATTCGTTGTTGCTTGGCCAGATTCAGAATTTGAGAAAGCGTCTTCAACTCACAAAAATCATGCAGGTTTTGGGCATTTCCAGCCTTTTGCTTTGTGTTTTGTGTATGTTTCTTATCTACGTTCAATTTATTATTTGGGCTGAAATCCTGTTCGGAATCGCCCTTGTTTTGCTTGTGCTTTCGCTGGCCTTTTCCATTCGCGAAATCCAGATTTCGGTGAAAGCGCTTGACCTGCATTTAAGCGATATGGAGTAGGATTACGATTTGCGTTTTCTTTGCCTTCAACCCCCAAAAAGTTCATGGTAAATTGTCTAAGGATAAATCAATAAGATTATCTTCGTGCCTTCATAAAATCTGAACATAATGAGCCAGTATGTTGGTGAATTGGCAGCCTTGTTAACCGCGGTTTTTTGGACAGTTACCAGCCTTTCGTTTGAATCTGCCGGGAAAAAGGTAGGTTCGTTGTCGGTGAATCTGATCCGGTTAATTCTGGCATTTATCATTTACAGTATCCTGAATTTTGTACGAAGCGGTACGTTTATTCCCCTGGATGCCGGCGCCGAACGTTGGGGATGGCTCGCTCTTTCGGGGCTGGTTGGTTTTGTTTTTGGCGATTTGCTGCTGTTTCAGTCGTATGTTGTGGTTGGCGCCCGCATCGCTATGCTCATAATGGCTTTGGCGCCGCCAATTACTGCTTTCGCGGGCTGGTTAATGCTTGGCGAAGTAATGAGCCTGATGAAATGGGTTGGAATGATAATTACTTTTTCAGGCATTGCGATTGTAATTCTGAAACGGGAAAAGCAGGAGGAAATTGGTAAAAGACGGAAGATAAAAGCAAACTACAGCATAAAAGGAATCATGCTGGCTTTTGGCGGAGCCGTGGGGCAGGGAGTTGGCCTGGTTCTCAGTAAAAAGGGAATGGGAGATTACGATGCTTTTGCTGCTTCGCAAATACGAGTGATTACCGGAATGATTGGTTTTGCCGTAATTATTCTGATTATGGGCCGTTTCGGAAAAGTGTGGGAGGCCGTTCGACATTATTCGGCGATGAAACGAATTGCACTCGGTTCAGTTTTTGGCCCGTTTCTGGGTGTTTCATTTTCGCTTTTAGCTGTTCAGCACACACAGGCCGGAATTGCTGCAACCATCATTTCAATCGTGCCTGTGCTCATTATTCCCCCGGCAATTTTACTGTTTCACGAAAAGATAAACTGGAAGGAAATTCTGGGTGCAGTAATTACGGTTGGAGGAGTTGCAATTTTCTTTTTGTAATTTCGGGCTGAAAAATAAACTGAATTTTTATGAATCCAAAAGCAAAATCAATGCTGGCACATCTCACACCGCTAGGGTGGCTGGTGGCTCTGGTTGTTAACAGTTCAAAAAAGGATTCGGTTACCGGGTTTTATCTGGCACAAACTCTTGGCTTATATATTTGCTTTTTCCTAACCCGTTTTATTCCTGAATATTACATTATTGCCTGGGGATTTTTCTTCGTATTCTGGGTTTTTAGCTTTGTTGGAGCTTCGAAAGGCGAAAAAAACCTTATTCCTTTTGTCGGGCAATACTTTCAGAATTGGTTTGGTAAAATCTCCTGACTATGGCGCTAACCCAATTAATTACTAAACGGTATTTCTATTTTCTGGCTGGAATACTTTTTATGCTTCCTGTTATTGTGATTGCCCGAACCGGATTTTTCTACGTTTGCTATTTGCCGCTGATACTTGCTGCAATTTTGTTTTCAGGTTCAACAGTTTCAGGAAAAGAAAATCAGGTTCCGGGGAAATTAATCCGGATGAATTTAGTTGTTTCAGGAATGATACTTTGTGAATTGCTTTTTGGATTTGTATTGGTTGTTAAACGCGAAATATCATTTAACATTCAGTCGTTTAAAAATGATTGGATCATTCTGCTTGTTGAGCTTATCCTCGGAATTATCACGTTCATTCTATTCTTCGGAATCGCCAATTTGATTCGATATTTTGTCCGGAATAAAAAATAAAGCTGATTTCCTGTTCAGAAAATCAGCTATGTCCGGATTTTATATTCAGTATTTTATTGCTTGGTTTTTATTGGATTATCCGATTTGTCGAAAAACTCTTTTTGCAAAGCCGGAACAACTTCATCTTTCTTAACAGCCTGAATCATTTTTACTAGTTGATCGACGATTGTGTTATTTACCAGTTCACCGGCTTTGGCATTTGCTTTCGAACCGTCGCCGCCGTAGTGATTGGGATAGCTTGCGTACCACCAAATTCCGGTGTAAATGTTTGGCAGATTTTTAAGCCGATCCTGATCTGCTCCTGATTGCTGACCAGCACGTTCCAGATGAACAATGTCGGGTTCGAGAGCCTTCATTACCGACGATTCCTGGTTTCCCGCATGGGCGTCAAACGGATCGTGCTGCGTTAATTCTTCCACTTTTTTACGAACTTCAGGATCCATTTCGGGTTGAAACCAATACAGGCTGTACAATCTTCTTTCCGAAAGTTGTGCCATGCCGAAGAAATTCAGGAAAGCGTTGTTGCCGCCGTGCCCATTTACAATTATTATTTTTTCAAACCCGTTTCGGGCAAGTTCATCCAGCGTTTCCTGAAGAACTTTCCAGATCAGCTCAGGTGTATAGGCAATTGTTCCGGGTTGATGCCTGGCCTCGTTGATCTGGCTGAAATAATACCAGGGAAAAACGACTGTGTATTCCTTAGCCGCAGCGCGAAGTGCATATTCACGTGCGGTAAAAAGGTCGGTTCCCAGCGGAAGGTGAGGCCCATGTTTTTCGAAAACACCGATCGGAAGAATGCAGGTTTTCGATGATTTTTCAACAGCTTTTACATAATCGAGAGCGGTCAATTCTTCGAGGCAAAAAGGTAATTCCTGAGCTTGAGTTGCCATGATGGCAAAAAGAAAAAGTGATAAAAAGAAGACTTTTTTCATTGCGTTTAGGTTTGTGGTTATAAAGACTAAAATTAATACTTCGAAAAACAGGATCAAGAAATGTATTCCGGAATTTACCTTATTTTTAAACATGTTCTGCTTATATGATCACAAGCTTCGAGTGAAATATTTGCCTGTTTTTCGTTTTCAGCCGGACAAAATAAACTCCTGAAGGCAATTCCGAGAGATCGAGTTTGGTTGAAAATACAGTTAGATTTGCTTTACTGAATACACATTTGCCGTTTAATTGAACTATGCGAATGTCTTCAATTTCAGTTGACGATTCCATAAAAACCACATTGCTTGCCGGATTTGGAAAAATCCTGAACGAAGGTTCATTCTGCACAAGGTCGGCAGCGATATTCGTTGAATTTCCGGGCATATTGGCATCCAGCCAGTTCAGGCGGGTTTGAATCCAGTTCTTGAATTTGGAAACCTGGCCTGCATAAGTTGATGGTTGTGAGTCGACTTCGGGTGCTCCAACCGACAAGCTTAGAATATTCCATTTCGAATAGTGTCTGGCTTGTGCTTCACTGGCCAGATTTTGCAGCGAGTCGATAAAACTGTTCAGGTATTCGGAGCTTAAATACGAATTTCTGAATTCGAAATATCTTTTATTCAGCGAATTCGCGAAAGCTGCATCCTGAAGTAATCGAACCATCCAGCCATTCGAATTCGGATAAATGTTGTCACAATCGTTGATCTTATAACTCCAGCCCGAACCATCGGTTGCCTGAAATGCAGAGCAATCGTAAATGTTTTTCCAGGCCCAGTCGAAATCCCATACGGGCCCTGCATGAATCAATCCGCCCTTGCTGTCTTTGTCCTTAAAAAAGAAAACACTTTTCTTGAAGCCATCTACATTGCGCGAAACTTCGCTGACAATGAAATAGTCGAGAAATGAATTGACATCGATCCAGGCCGGATATCCAGTTGTCTGATCTGCAAATCCGGAACTATGCAAAACCGATTCGAAGGAATTCACTGCATTTTTCAGGTAATATTTCTGCTGATAATGCAATTTAGTTTCGTCAGGATCGGCGTAAACGTAATTCACTGTTTTTTCGGGATGATCGGTTGGTTTGTAATTACTTTGCCAGCCGTTTGTCGAATCGAAATAGTCGATCTTGAAAATATAACCACCTGTAAGATCGTCGCCCGAAATATCACTTTCAGTTAGTTTGGCAATATTTACCCGGCCTTTGTCCTGCTTTATTTTCTCGGTCAGGATGTAAACTCCCTGATATTGATTGTTTACGATCACTTCAACCAGTTGCGTGCGTGGGGCATAATGTCCCATTTTTCTGAACAGGCTGAAGGCAAGAATATTTCGCATGAACGTTTTATCGTTGTAGTTGGCCAGCAAAATCCAGTCGTTTTCTTCAGGCATTCCAAGCAACGAAACATTCATATTTTCTCCTGAAGCTGACCGTGTTTCGATGCCGTAAGGTTTTTGAGGAAGAGAGGCCGAATATGAGCCATGAATTTCAATTCCGATTAAGCCGTTGTAAATGTTTCCGGGATCTTCGGGCTTATTGACTTTCCCTGTGCCGTTCGAAATAACCTTCATGGTTCCTGTGATTTTTGGTTCATCAGGAATTGTATTTCCGTTTTATTTATTACGATTAATGGCAAATTGGATGAAGTGATACCCGAGACCTGTGAAAATGCAAATTCAGAAATAAAAAATAAAAGGAAAGTGAATAGTAGGTTTTGCCGTTTCATTGTTAGGAAAAGTCAGTTTAGTATTGGTCTTTCAGGAAGATTAATAGCTGTCCTGAACAATTTTCACCTCGAAAGGCAATTTTGTTCAGCCGTGAAGTTTTGGGCTTTCACGGCTGAACAAATTCATTTATTGAATCGCTTTTTTGTTCAGCGGATTGATATACATTTCGTTGGAATGCGGTTTGAAATCTCGGCTGTCTGCTACTTTTGTAATTTGTATTCCGGCCGATTTTAATGTTTTTGCAAGCACGGGTTCGCCGCTAATGTCGGCAAGTACAACGCTAAGCAAGTCTTCATTCGGGTCGCCAAATGGTTTCAGGTTCTTATAATTCTCTTTTGCTGTAATGTTGGGTGTCAATCCTTCAACAAAATCGGTTACACCTTGCGAATTCGCAAATTTGACTACGATTGGCTGCATAACCCATGGGTCGTTTGGATTAACATTTCCCTGATCGTCCCAATCCTGAATGGTCATTGAACCCGTGTATTTTCCTTCCGTGTTAATTCCAACAACTACAACATTCATGTAAGGTCGAAGACCGTTAATCAGCAATTCGCTTGCCGAAGCGGTGTAATCAGAAACAATGATATAAATTTTACTTAGATTCAGTGAATTAATCGCTGCCTCAGCATGTGTGTCAGTGGCGTCAATCTTTGAAACAAATTTATCGGTGAGAGCAGCCTGTCCGTATTCCTGAACAAAATAAGCCTGTAACCCTGAATTGTATTGTGCTTTGGCAAATATTTTGGTCACGTCGGTTCCGTATAGCATGCTGGCCAAATAAATACTGCTCTGAACCGATCCTCCACCATTGTAACGCAAATCCAGAACCATCTGGTCGATGTTGGCATCTTTGAAGGTTTTTATTACGTCATTTAACTGGAAGTCGAAGTCGGCATTAAATCCGTTGTAAACCAGGTACCCGATTTTCTGATTGTTGTATGTGAAAATCGTATCCTTGTTAATCGGATTTTCCTGCATTTCAATGGCCGTCATCGTTACAGTTTTTCCGTTGGGCGAAATCGTATTGTTTGCAAAGGTTGCCAAACCCAATGTGTAGGTTTCGGTATTGAAAAGCAGTTGCTGGTAATTCGATACATTAAGCTGCTGATTGTTCACTGTCAGGAAAATATCGCCGCGTTTAATTCCGGCCTGCTCTGCCGGCGAATCGGCGTAAACATAGCGAACAAAACCGAATAAATCATTTGACGATCCGATGTATCCAAGCATAAAATCGAAACCCATGGTTTTCGAGATTCCACTGATCCAGTCGTCGATGGTTTGTGAGTCATCGACCATAAACGACCAGCGGTCAATGGTGTCGGGTCTGTAAAGTAAACTATTGAAAAGTTGCTGAGGATCGGAATATTTATTCAGGAATTTGTTGAGTGTATCTTTATTGGCATAGCCTGTATTGGTGAGGTTTTCAACCTTATCGGTCCACAAATAATAGTCGTGTAATCCATTCCAGACAAATGTGTTGACGATGCTTGCTTCAGGAATAACCTCAGGAACAACAGTGTAGTCCTTCCGGCACGAAGTAAAAACTATTCCGGCAATTGATAAGAGCCAGATGATTTTCTTGAATTGTACTGTTTTCATGTGTATAATTTGTTCTTGAAAATTTCAAGTTATTTAAAAATCAAAGTAAATAAATGATTAGTGACAAAATTAATCCAGAGACGATAAGTGTAAGAAAATTTAGAATTAATTTTCTCCGAATGTTTTTGCTGCTCAGCGCAACGGCATATATCATCTTCAAAAGATTGTTACTGTTGGTCGCGTTAAATATAGCCAGAACAATGGTCATTTCTTCAATTCCTGAATTTTGCTGAAGAAGGTTCAGTAAAAACGGATCGATATCGGTTACCCCGACCACAAAAGCCATTCCGCTAACTCCGCCACTCCCGTACTTTTTCAATACAAAATCGGTAATTAAGGCAAACACGATAAATAACACACCAAATATGACCGCAGTTCTTAATTCGAGCGGATTTTTACTGGCGGCTACAATGTTTTCCTTATTTTCTCCTGAAGTGTTGGCTAAATTTTTCCGGCCAGCAACCCACGAAAGCAAAAAACTTATCAGGAACATAACGGCAAAAGGAATAGCCAGGTGCATGGCCACTGACTGGTTGAAAATAAATGCCAGAAAAAGAATACGCAAATACATCATTCCGTTGGCCAGCATAATTGCCGGAACAATTTGGTTGTTGTTCGATTCTTCTTTTTCTTTTCGTGCTAGAATTACAGTTGTAGCTGTACTGCTGTAAAGCCCGCCAAGCAGTCCGGTTAGTATAACTCCTGAATCGGGGAATACAAATTTCTTCAGCAAATAACTGGCATACGAAATGCCTGAAACGACCACAACTGCCAGCCAAAGATGATAAGGAGAAATAGGAATTTGTTCTGAAATATTGCTTTCGGGAAGCAAAGGAAGAATAATGCCGGCAAAAGCGATAAATTTAGCCAGTGTTATAAACTCTTCTTCCGATGCTTTTTTCGACAAACTTATGAAATGGCTTTTCAGTTCTGTAATCATCAAAAGGGTTACAATAAACGACAAAACAAGCCAGACTGGCTGTGTAAATACCATGATAGGAATGCAATAAGTGAGCAAAGCTAAAATCGTACTGGTTAATCCAAATTTACCGTTTTGTGCAATTTTGTGGTGGTATTGAATGGCCAGCAAAAGCCCTATCAATATAAATCCTGATAAAAAAGGAATGTAGTGAACCTGATCGGCAATGAACAGAACATAGGCCAACAAACCGATAAACGTAAACGTACGGTCGGTTCCAAATAAAAGATCTTCGTTTTCGTTGAGGTGATGACGCCGTTGTTCAAGCCCAATCAGCAGCGAAAATATCAGCACCAGAACAAATTTGATAAATCCTTCAGGAATATAATTCAGGATTTCCATAACCTAAATGAGTTTGTAAACAAAGGTATTGTTTCAAGTTCTGTTAATCAATAGGCTGGTTTCAGTGAAACCAAAAATAAATGAACCACAATTACAATATATTTCCGAATGAACGCAGATTTACCCTAAACTATTTTTGAACGAAGAGTCAATGCGAATAAATGCGGCCAATTAATGGTTCGTTTTTTTGAAAATGACAAACAATCTGTTACTTTTGTCGCCGATTCGGTCCGTAGCTCAGTTGGTAGAGCAGCTGACTCTTAATCAGCGGGCCCAGGGTTCGAATCCCTGCGGACCGACGCTTCGAAAAACGCTTGCGCATTTTAAATGTGTAAGCGTTTTATTTTTATCCTGGAATTTCAATAGTCCGAATTTCGACCCGAGGCTTCGATAAGTTGTTTCAGTAAGTCATTAAATTCATTGGCCTGCTTCAATTCCTCGATGCTTTGTTTCATCCTGAACCGCCATTTGTGCCTGACATCGCTCGGAAAATTGATTTGTTCCAATTGAGTTTCTTTCCACCGCAGATTTCCGTCCATAGATAGATAATCCTGAATTGGTATTGTAACCCACATGGCGGGCGAATACAAATGTTGTGTGATAATTTGCCTGCAGATCCATGGCTCGGCAAAATATGGTGCATCACCATAGTTGCCAAGTTCCTGGTTATAGAAGAGTTGTGTCTTCTGAAAATCATCTTCCCACCAACCACGTATAGTTGACATGTCGTGTGTTGAAGTGGTACAAACCGACAAATAAGGAGCATCGGCCGGATGGGCAAAACGTACCTTTGGATTTTTAGGCATTCGTTGTATTTCGAGACTTAAGATATTTAGTTCCGACATGGCATGCGGTACACACTCCGGAATCATGCCCAAATCTTCGCCGCAAACCAGCATATTCCCAACCGATACGATTGCCGGTAATCTTTCCATGCCTTTGCGGTACCAAAAATCTTCGTGACGCTTGTAGAAATAATTTAAATAAAGCGTATTCAGCCGATCTTTCGACCAATCATCCAATTCGGCATAACTACTGGTTTTTTGGAGTGAGATACGAGGATGCCATTGGTCGTAACCCGTGTTTACAAACAAAACATTGGCCACCAGTTCAAACAAGCCATCGCGGATTTTCCGGCTTTCGTCATCCAGTTCTTCTTCTTCAATCCCCTTCAAAAAATGCTGATTTATTTTCGTTTGTGTATTGAATTCTTCGTTCAGATTATATTTCCCTTCGCCCATATCATTCAGGTAATTGGAAATAACGGTTGGTGTTGCTGAGCCAAATAAAGGATGTAGCAGGTGATAGCGAATGTAGGGGAGCGCATATCTTTCGTGGTTGAAAAGTACACCATAGTTCCTGATTTCCTGTGTCGACATGGGTAGGGCAGGGTTGAAGTGCCCCAGTAAGGCTTCAACAGCATCATCAGGGACTTCCCAAATCCTGAAAAATCCAAGAATGTGGTCGATCCGGTAAGTGTCGAAATAATCGGTCATTTTTTGCATGCGTTTGGTCCACCATAAATAGTTGTCTTTTGCCATTTCTGCCCAATTGTACGTCGGAAAACCCCAGTTCTGCCCTTTTACGGCAAAGTCGTCGGGTGGGGCACCAGCCTGTGCATTCAGGTTAAATAAGTGTGGTTCAGTCCAGGCTTCAACACTGTTCGGACTGATCCCAATCGGAATATCGCCTTTCAATATTATTCCGTTTGATCGGGCATAATTCGAAACTTCCTTCAATTGCTTGTCCAGATGATACTGAATAAAATAATGAACAGCGATGTGTTCCCAGACCTCCGATTCGGGTGCGCTCAGCGCCTCTGTTTTCGCCAGATCAAATGTGCTGTACCCGCCCCACTCACGGAAATCGGGAGAACCCATTTTGTCGCGCAGGTAAACAAAGGCCGCATAAGGTACCAGCCATTCCTTGTTGGTTTCGAAAAACAGTTTGTAATCGCTGGTTTCGAATAAATCTTTTCCATCCTGATCGAAAATGAGTTTATAATACTTCGATTTTAGGCGGAGGACTTCAGGATAATCGACATGTGTTTTTTTGTTCAGGTCTTTTTGTTGGGAATCAAATTCATCCATCAGATTTTGATTCTTCAGGATTCCGATTTTCCATAAATTCAGGTATATTGGGTGCAAAGCCATGACCGAAATTGATTTATAAGGATACGAATCGAGCCAGTTGTGCGAGGCAATGGTTTCGTTAACAGGCAGAATTTGAACCATTTTCATGCTGTTTTGCCTGGCCCAATCAATAAAATCCATCAGGTCGGTGAATTCGCCAACACCAAAACTTTTTTCGGTTCGGAGAGAAAAAACCGGAACGCTCACTCCGGCTCCTTTCCATAAACCCAGCGGAAAGCGAAAGCTGCCGTCGGTTTTGATGTATCGAAAACTTTCGGGGGTTTCGGGTAATTCAGCAAAATACCTGTTTACACCTTCTTCAAGGGTCACGGCTTCCTGCTTTTCCAAATCCCAGATTCCGTATTTGTATTCAAGCGGAAAATCCAGTTCTGTTGCATTCAATTGTCCGGTCCAGGTTGGGAAATCATTTCCGCAATTCAATACTAAAGCTTTGGTTCTGTCCCAGTTGCCAAGTGTTTGCTGGTTTCCAGAAACACATATTTTATAGCCGGAATTGATTCGTGGAACTTCAATTTTAAATTGAAAAATCTTTTCATCCTGAAGATTTTGAATGGCTTGTTTGTTTTGTCCGGGCTCCATAATGACATGGATAAACGAAGAAGTATAAAACGGTTTCTCTTCGGGCAATGGATTTCGCCACAAATCTTGAACGATAATCTCGTTACTTTTGTCATTTAGGTCATCCAGAAAATGATTCATTCCCCATTCTGAAATCACTGTTTCTGATTGGTCTTTCAGAAAATACCTGTATTCAATTCTGTCTGTCTTTTCGTCGGTATCCAATGTAATTTTCCAGAAATCATTTTCATGGTAATTCATTTTCAGTGCTTTGCTTTCTTCCCATTGGCCTAACGCAGTGGAAGAGCCTAAAACGTAAATTTCCTGTCCGAATGATGTCTTGTAATGCAGAATAAGTGTGATTTTCATATCATTAGAATTTGCTTTTCAATTGTGGCACATTTCCGATTCAAAACCAAACATTGGTTTTGAATCGGAAATCGGTTGTCATTTACTTCTTATTAATAATCGGAATGGTTTATTTCGCGAATTTGGTAACTATCAACCTGGGTTCGATATAAGATACATGTTAATGTTTTGTAAATAAGGTAATAAGGTTGTTCTGTTGGGGCATTGAATCTCTACTAAGGTAAAAAAGTGTATGATAAGGTTTTAAAACCTTATTTTTTGAATCAAACTTAGTCGAAAGTTTAAGCACCAGTCCGTATGACCTTATTAACTATTTTTATATCAGAAATTATCTATTCAAATTAATATCGAACTCAGGCTATTAATGACAAAAGATACAACAAAAAGTGATTAACGAATTTGTTTCATAAAAGTTTTTGGCCTGATTCTGTTTTAATTTTTCGATAAAGAAGCTTGTATTTTTAGTAAAATGAAGCATGATTTTCAGATTATTTTGGACACGAACGAATTTTTGCATGTTTTGCCTGAACAATAAACTTAATCAACTTTAATTATTCATGTTTAACTAATTGAGAGATATCTGGTGACCTTTCGGAAAAACAATGAAAGACGAAGCCAAAATATGGACGAACTATCCAGGCGATTACAAACCGCTGCTCTACTTTGCAAAAGAGCACAAACTCCTGTTTGTGGCTACTTATATTCCCCGGCGATATGCCCGTATGGTTTATTCAAAAGGCCTCGAAAAGTTCGATAGCATTAATGATGAAGCCAAACGCCGGATTGCTCCGCTTCCGATTTAATACGATGAAACCTTGAGGTGTTATCAGGAAAAGGAACGGATTTGCCGAATTTCTCTGAAAACAAAAGAGGTTGGAACTTTCGAACCAACCTCTCTCCATGAAAGAAATATTTTCTTATACACGTTTTTCTTTGATACGGGCTTTTTTGCCAGTAAGAGAACGTAAATAATACAGTTTTGCTCTGCGAACCATACCTTTTTTGTTCACTTCAACCTGATCGATGAAAGGTGAGTTGAGTGGGAAGATTCTTTCAACACCTACATTCCCCGACATTTTGCGAACAGTAAAAGTTTTGGTCACACCGGTTCCTTTAACCTGAATAACTACTCCACGGTAGTTCTGGATACGCTCTTTGTTACCTTCCTTAATTTTGTAGTGAACGGTAATGGTATCACCTGCTTTAAATTGCGGCTGTTCTTTCTGATCGACAGCAAACGCATTTTCTGCTACTTTAATTAAATCCATTTTTTTTATGTTTTAGTGGCAATGTAACTCAACTGAATGAGTAAGAGATTGCTGAAATGTGGCGCAAAAGTAATAAAATAATTTATTCTTCAACTTACTGTTGCTAAAAATGATCAGTGTTTTTCGGAATATCAGTGTCCGGCTGTTCCAATAACCTTTAAATGATCTCCGGTTTGGCCAACAATAACTTTCTTCCACCAATCAGGATAACCTGGCTGATCGGGATTTGGAGTTTCTCCGGTTTCGGTGCGTTCAAAAACTCCGTTCTTTTCTTTCTTGATGTTTCCATCCATGTATTTCACAAACAGGAAATGTTCAAGTTTTTTCCATTCGCTGGTCATTCCATTGGCCTGATTCACGGAGTAGTCTGTTAAAAATGCAATTGTTTCGTCTTTCCTCCCACTGTTCCATAAATTCTGCGCAGCCAGATCAACTGCTGGCGTGTAGGCCACAAATTTATTTTCCAGATTTTTCTGTACTTTCTGAATATCAGGAATCATGTCGTCGTAACGCAGATACGCAAAATTCGACACTACATTAAATATCCAGAAAGCCGAAGTTTCAGAAAAAGTTAGCATGTCGCCGTTACCAACCCTGAAACATTCAGGAATTGAAGTAATGCCGCAATACATGGGCACATAGCAGGTGCTGTAAGTATCATCAACTCCAAACCACAAAATTCCGCCAATCTGATTGGGCAACCACGAGCGCGATTGTGTCACAAACGAGAACCCGGTTTGCTGTGTGGAGACAGCACGTTCGTTACAGTATTCAACCGAATCAACCTTGAAAGTCAGAGGTCTCCAGCGATAAGGCAGTTTGTATGGACCGGCGCCAACATCCTGGGTCATGTCCATCGGCGTTCCTTCAAAATGGTCACGCATCAATCCCATTACATCCTGAACGCTGAGTTTACGATCGGGTTTTACCCACAACGGCATTCGGTTGGATGCGAAATGAGTTATGCTGTCGTGTTTTACATCGCCCATTGCGTAGTCTTCGTAAGGTTTCATTCCTGAATAAACCTTGTTAAAACCTGAATAAACGCGAGCCTCGCAAAAACGGGCGCCGCTAAAATCAACGGGTGCATAAACATCAGAAAAACTGAAATCTTTGTTTTTTCCATCGAACCAGCCTTTTTCACGTGCAAACGAAATCACGTCTTTTGAAAACAGGCAGTTGGCTTCGTCGTTCATCGGGAAAGTTGTGATACGAGCTTGGTTTGCGTGTCCGCAAATGTATCCGTCCGGAACGCGCTGAGCTACCCAAACGGCTCCTTTTTCGCCTTCGCCTTTGCCAATCATTTCCATAATCCACACTTCATTCGCATCAGAAATTGAAAATGATTCTCCTTCGCTGGCGTAACCATACTTTTCAACCAGGTTGGTCATCACTTCAATGGCTTCGCGGGCGGTCTTAGCGCGCTGAAGCGCTACATAAATCAGGCTGCCGTAATCCATAATGGCGCCCGGTTGTTTGTGCAGATTCTCACGGCCGCCATAAGTGGTTTCTCCAATAGCAACCTGGTATTCGTTCATATTTCCAACGACACTGTATGTATGCGGAACCTGCGGAATCCGGCCCAGAAATTTGCCGGTATCCCACTCGTAAATATCACGCAAGGCACCTTCAGGATAATCCTGGGCCGGTTGAAAATACAATTCGCCGTACAAGGTATGTGAATCGGCTGCGTAGGTTATCATGGTTGAGCCATCAATTGTGGCGCCTTTGGTAACTAAAAAATTGGTGCATCCATACGAAACTTGTGTGCTCCACGCCAAAACCGACAGCAAAACAACACTTAAAACTTTTTTTATCATGATTTTTATTGATTATTATTTTCTACTTTTTCACAAATATAACGATTCCCGGTACTTAAAATTCTAAGACAGAGAATTGGACTTAAAGAAGCCTGAATTAATCCAAATGAACCATGAGAAAATTCAGGTATGAATTGGAGGCAAAATGGAAGTTGAAAGTTTTATGTCTTATCGTTTCCACAAAGCAACGGCCAAACAAATCCATCCGGCAACAAACGAAAGTCCGCCAATTGGAGTAATGGCGCCCAGTATTTTTATTTCTGAAATGGAAAGCGCATACAAACTTCCGGAGAATAGAATAATACCAGCAATGAGCAAAATTCCGGACCAACTCACCCATTTTGAATTAATATGAAATCCAATCAAACCGATGATCAGCAAACCTAATGCATGATAAAACTGGTATTCAACACCGGTTTTGTATACCTGTAGCATTTCCGGCGAAAGTTGGCTTTTTAATGCATGCGCACCAAAGGCGCCCAACAAAACGCCCAAAGCCATAAAAACTGCTCCGGATAAAAGTATTTTTCGATTATTCATCTTCTTCGTTTTTGTTGTACCTGAAAACAATGAGAACCCTGATTAGTTTAGTGAGACTGCATTTTTCAGGCTTAGGTCTTTTAATCCTTTTCGGAGAGGGCGTCTCAAAAGTTAAATTGCTCACGAATAGGGTCAACCCGAATTCAAGTCAGGTTCTGATATACAATGCATTGGAATGCAGAAATCGCGCCTACCATGCGACAACTTGATCTCGTCGGTGTGACAACTTGATGTCGTCGACGTGAGAACTTCATCTCAACGATGCGAGAACTTGATCTCGTCGGGATGATAACTTTATCTCTTTGAGAAAACTGCCATGAATCTGCATTGCCGACAATGTCTGGTTCGTGGCGCAGTCAGGAATAAAAAGAAAATCCCGCAGAATTTCTGCAGGATTTTAATATTTTATGACGGAGTTCCATTCTTCGGTCTCCCTATTCCTTTTTCCTTTTTTAATCCAGTTTATGAATTACCAGTCCGGATCTCAATTTTGGTTCGAACCAGGTAGTTTTGGGTGGCATAATGTTTCCTGAATCGGCAATGTTGATCAATTGCTGCATCGAAACCGGATAAAGAGCAAAAGCCACTTTCATGTCACCGCTGTCGACTCGTTTTTTCAGTTCGCCCAACCCACGGATTCCGCCCACAAAATCGATTCGTGTTGAAGTACGTAAATCGGCTATTCCCAAAATCTGATCCAAAACCAAATTTGAAAGTATGGTCACATCCAAAACGCCAATCGGATCGTTGTCGTTAAACGTTCCGGGTTTTGCATTCAGTTTATACCAGTTTCCGGAGAGATACATGCTGAATTCGTGCAATTTAGCAGGCTTGTATATTTCGCTTCCGGCAAGTTCTACCTCAAAATTCTTTGCCAGTTTTTCAATCAGATCGGCTTCAGTCAAACTGTTTAAATCTTTTACCGTGCGGTTATAATCGATAATTTGAAGTTGATTATCCGGAAAATGAACGGCCATAAAGAAATTGTATTCTTCGTTTCCGGTGTGATTTGGGTTCTGGCTTTGTTTTTCAAGTCCGATTCGCGCAGCGGCTGCTGTGCGGTGATGTCCGTCGGCCACATAAGTTGAAGGTACTTTGGTCGCAAACAATTCCTCAATTTTCTGGTTGAGTACAGAATCATGAATGGCCCAAAAATGATGACCGAAACCATCTTCAGCAACAAAATCATATTCGGCTTTCTGGTTTTTTACTATCGATTCAACGATCACATCAATTTCAGGAACGGCGCAATACGAAAAGAAAACCGGCTCGATGTTGGCATTCAGGTAGCGCGTCAGAATCATGCGGTCTTCTTCTTTGTCGGGCCGGGTCAGTTCATGTTTTTTGATGATGCCCCGATTGTAATCTTCGCACGAAGCAGCGCCAACAATTCCGTATTGGGTACGGCCATTCATGGTTTGTGCGTAAATGTAAAATTTGGCCTCGTCATCCTGGTTCAGCCAGCCTGACTTCTGGAAATTTTCGAAATTTTCAACCGATTTCAGGTAAACTGTTTCCGAATGGATATCGGTTCCAGCCGGACAATCGATCTCGGCGCGTGTGATGTGAAGCAGCGAACAATCCTTTCCCTCAGCCATTTGCGTGGCTTCGGCGCTGTTCATTACGTCATAAGGTAAACAGGCCAGATCGCTGGCGATTGTCTGCGGCGGGCGCAGTCCTTTAAATGGTTTTACGATAGCCATAAGTCAAACTATTTTGTATTTATACTGATTTCAGAAATGAAGCCGCAAATTTAGGTTAGTATTTGAGAATTACTTCGTTGGTTAAATGAATAATTGGCCCGAAAACATTTTTTTAAGATTCCGGGTTCAGGAGTTGATCGTAAGTTTCTGATTTATTCGATGTCAAGCTTGTATTTTTCGAGCAATCCAGCCAATCCGGAAGTCGAAAATCTGGCTTTTTTGATTTTGTTTTTATCCGGATCGATGGAAAAATTATAGGCTGAACGAAAATCTGTTTTTTCAAGAATTGAGTTTTCGAAAACAGTCTGAGTCAAATCGCAGGCATGAAATTCAGCAGCCGATAAATCAGTTTCCGAAAAATCGACTTCTTTGAGCGAGCAATTGTCGAATTTAGCTTTCTTCATTTTCTTCCTGAAGAATGACGAATAATCGAGTGAGCAATTTTTGAAATTAACCGAAAAAAGAAAATCGGAACAGGTTTCAAAATGATTTCCGATCAGTTTGCACCCGGTAAACAGAACTTCTTTCATTCCGGCGCCCGAAATTTTTGCGTTCGAAAAATTGCAGTTTTCGAAGCTACAGTTAATGAAATCGCTTTCGGTTAAATCGGAATTCGAAAAATCGCAGTTCTGAAATTTGCATCCGTCGAATTCGGTATGCGTTAATTTTTGTGCGGAATAGTCTATTCCGTTAAAAAGCTGATCTTCAGTCCATCTTTCGATCATGAGTCTGTTGTTTTGAATTCCCGTTTATTTAATTCGTCGAATAAAATCTTGTCATTTGTAGTCATTGATGGTCATTAAGTTTCCAAAAACAATAATTGACCATCAATGACTATTTAATGACAATTTTACTTTTACCGGTTAACCCTGAATGTCTGATCGCCTTTTTCCAGGTAGGCTACAATTTGTTCCGCAGCAGCAATTCCGGCGTTAATATTGGCCTCGGCTGTTTCGGCGCCTTGCTTTTTCGGAGTCGAATAATACCGAAGTCCGTATTTTTCAGCCAGTTCTGAATGACAATCAGGAGCAATATCGCTTACGTATTTAAAGTCCGAACGTTCCTCCATCATTTTTTTCAGGCCTTCTTCGTCCATAATATCTTTTCTGGCGGTATTAATCAGCGTGGCTCCTTTGGGCATTTTGTTCATCATATCGTAGTTGATGGATTTTCGGGTTCCCGGATTCGAAGGGATGTGCAGCGATAAAAAGTCGCTCTTTTCAAAAATTTCATCGACCGATTCAGCCACAATGATATCGTAAGTATCCATCCCGATTTTGGTGATGCACGGATCGAGCGCAATAACTCTCATGCCAAAGCACTGAGCAATCTTTGCTACCCTGCGGCCAATGTATCCGCAGCCATAAATTCCGAGCGTTTTGCCTTTCAGTTCGGTTCCGGCCACTCCTTTAAAGTTGCCTCGCGCCATAAAAATCATAAATCCAATGGCCAGTTCGGCCACAGCGTTCGAGTTTTGACCTGGCGTGTTCATGGCAACGACGCCTTTCTCTTTGCAGGCGACCAGATCAATGTTGTCGAAACCCGATCCGGCCCGAACTACAACTTTTAATTCGGGAGCTGCCTCAATTACATCTTTGTCTACAATGTCGCTCCGGATAATGATGGCGTGAACGTCGGCAACGGCTTCCAGCAGTTCTGCTTTCGATGTATATTTTTCAAGCATCCGCACTTCGTAGCCGGCTTTTTCGAATGTGGAATTGATTTGCTTTGTAGCCGCCGGACCAAATGGTTTTTCTGTAGCTATTAATACCCTTTTCATAGTTCGATTTACCCATTAAAGAAGAAAAGCAGAACCCCCATTCTGCTTTTCCCTTTGATTTTTATTTGAGTTTTGTTTTTTCAAAGGCTTGCATGGCTTCAACCAGGGCAATTACACTTTCTTTCGGGAGTGCATTGTACGTTGAGGCACGATATCCGCCAACCGAACGGTGACCTTCAAGTCCGAGCATGCCCAGAGATTTGGCGTAAGCAAGGAATTCGGGTTCCCATTCTTTGTATTCGTCGTTCATTACAAAACAAATGTTCATCAGCGAACGATCGTTTACATCAGGAATATTGGCTTTGAATAATTTGTTGCGATCGATTTCATCGTAAAGAATAGCGGCTTTTTCGATGTTCATTTTTTCCATCACTTTTACACCGCCCAATTCTTTCAGCCATTTCAATGTCTGAAGTGCAGCAAAAACAGGAACTACAGGTGGCGTGTTGAACATCGATTCGTTGGTGATGTGTGTGCGGTAATCAAGCATCGTAGGAATTTTACGGCTCACTTTACCCAATACGTCTTCTTTCACAATAACGAACGCAACACCTGCCGGAGCAAGGTTTTTCTGAGCGCCGCCATAAATAATGGCATATTTCGAAACGTCGAGCGGACGGCTGAAAATATCGGATGACATATCGGCAACCAACGGAACTTTTACGTCCAGATCTTTACGGATTTCAGTGCCATAAATGGTATTGTTTGTTGTAATGTGAAAGTAATCAACATCTTCAGGAACAGTAAAATCTTTTGGAATATAATTGTAAGTACTTGCTTTCGAAGAAGCAACTTCAACCACTTCACCAAAAAATTTGGCTTCTTTCTGAGCTTTGTCGGCCCAGGTTCCGGTGTTCAGATAGGCAGCTTTCGTTTCAAGTAAATTGAAAGGAACCATCATGAATTGGGAGCTGGCGCCACCACCTAAAAATAACACATGATAACCGGCAGGAATGTCGAGCAATTCCTTGAAAAGTTGCTGAGCTTCATTGCTCACAGCAACGAATTCTTTGCTCCGGTGAGAAATTTCCATCAGCGAAAGTCCTGTTCCGGCAAAATCGATTAATGCTTCAGCGGTGTTTTTAATGGTGAATTGCGGTAAAATAGAGGGGCCCGCATAAAAATTATGCTTCTTCATTTTGAATTTAATTATGGGTTAATAACTATCTACAAATATTTAAATGCAGATAATGGTTCAAAATAAACGATTATCTGGCAATGGTTTTCTGAGATAAATCAGACTAAATTTTCGAACAACAGGTTATAGAACATCCAATGAATATGCGTCAAAATTCGAATAAAAAAACGAAGCAACAATCGGTTAGTAGGTTAACTTTTTAACTTTTGGCAATTTCTTATTGACAATGTATATTCTAAGTATTGATCGGTCTGAAATTATTTTTTACAAGTTTACACTTCTCCTGAAATATCAACTAGCCGCTCGTTTTTAAACACCGGAATCGCCTGCGTCTGATCTGCAGTCAGGCAATATTCAATGCAATCGTCGAGTCCTTTCGATGCGAGCCTCCCTTTTTGAGCAGACTTCTGAATGTAAGTACTCAAATCGGTTTTGGCCATATTCCACAAATCAACCGAAGCGGTAACTGCATCGCAAATGGTTTCAAATTTTCCTGAAGCCAGCAATTTTTCAGCCAGCGCGCCTGCAAAAACAGTATCTTCCAGGCTGAATCGGTCTTTCCACGATGCGCAAAAAATCAGAACCGGCGCATTTTGCCTGATGAGCCATCCGGCCAACGATGTGATATTCAGGAATGAACCAATGACAACCGATTTGGAATGACTGGCCATGTGAATGCATCGAGTTCCGTTGGTTGTTGAATAGACGATTTCCTGACCGGCCACTTTTTCAGGCGTAAAATTAAAAGGTGAGTTTCCGAAATCGGCAAAATCGAGCACATAACCATCACGCTCCGAAGCAACTTTGTAGCCTTCAAGTTTCATTTTTCGGGCTTCTTCAACCGTTGCAACCGGAATTATGCTTTTTACTCCGTTTTGTATGGCCGCGCAAATCGACGAAGTTGCCCGCAAAATATCAACGATGACCACCAGATTATTGTCGTCGGCGTGTTTACTGTAAATTGCGGGGGATAAACAAACCTCAAGCCGGTATTTCTGATTTTCCATGTTTGGGTTAAAGCCACAAAGATAAAGAAAGTAGTTAAGTAGGGTGCAATTACCTGAACAGAAAGCAGTATTTAATCTAAATGCAAGATAAGGGATTTAACCGAAAGAAATCCGGAATAAAAGCAAAGAACCTGCAAAGTAATTGCTTTGCAGGTTCTCGAATTATCATTTTTGAAAGGTAATTATACCGGATTGATAAACGGTAACTTAACTATTTTTGCTTTCAGTAATTTATTCCTGACATTCATGAAAACCTCGGTGCCAATGGCCGAATACGCTTTATTTACATAACCCATACCGATTCCTTTATTCAAAACCGGAGACATTGTTCCTGAAGTGACTTTCCCAATCAGGTTTCCGTCTTTGTCGGTTATTTCGTAGTCGTGGCGCGGAATGCCGCGGTCGATCATCTCAAACCCGCGAAGTTTGCGTTCAACGCCTTCCTGTTTTTGCATCAGCAGAAAATCCTTGTCAATGAATTGATGTCCGTTGAATTTGGTGATCCAACCCAGACCGGCTTCAATCGGCGAAGTTGTGTCGTCGATGTCGTTCCCGTAAAGACAATAGCCCATTTCCAGACGAAGTGTATCGCGGGCAGCCAGTCCAATGGGTTTGATGCCAAATTCGGCGCCAGCTTCAAAAATCACGTTCCATAATTTTTCGGCAAATTCATTCCTGAAATAAAGCTCAAAACCTCCGGAGCCAGTATATCCGGTGGCCGAAATAATCACATCGTCAACACCGCCAATAGCGCCGGTTACAAAGGTGTAATATTTAATTTCAGCTAAATTAATCGCGGTCAGTTTTTGCAGAGCTACTTCAGCTTTTGGCCCCTGAATAGCCAACTGGCTGATTTCAGGAGAAGCGTTTTCGAGAATAGCGCCGTTTGTATTTTGCGACACAATCCAATTCCAGTCTTTGTCAATGTTGGCAGCGTTCACCACCAGCATATATTTTTCGGGTTCGAAGTAATAAACCAGCAAATCGTCAACAATTCCGCCTTTTCCGTTCGGAAAACAGGAGTATTGTGCCTGTCCTATAGTCAGTTTAGCCACATCGTTCGATGTAACCCGCTGAACCAGTTCCAGCGCATTCGGACCTTTCACCCAGAATTCGCCCATGTGCGACACATCAAATACTCCGACTGCTTCGCGGACAGTCATGTGTTCATCTTTTATTCCGGAATATTCGATAGGCATCTCGAAGCCGGCAAATTCCACCATTTTGGCACCTAGCCGTTTGTGAATCTGATTGAAAGCTGTAACCTGCATAAGTTGATTTTCAGTTTATATGACGCAAAAATAGATGATTAAGCACATCGAAAGCATGAAAAATATCATTTGGCAAATATATTAGTTTTTATCGCCCGGTACGACAAAAAAAAATCGAAAGCAATTTGATCTGGAAATTATGAATAATAGATTGCGGTTGCGAATGATTTTTTCCGTATTTTTGCTAACACAGGAAACTTCTAAAAACAAGAGAAATGTCTAAACCTCGTTATACCAACCTCGATTATCTTAAGGAAATTACAGGCGGAGAACCAGAGATCATGCATGAATTTATTCAAATGTTTCTCGATCAACTGCCTGAATTCAGAAATGGAATGACCCGTTTTTTTGCTGAAAAAAAGTGGAAAGAACTGGGCGAACTGGCTCACAAAGCAAAATCTTCGGTAATGACCTTTGGCATGAATGAACTTGGCTACCAGCTGAAAGAATTGCAGCTCAAAACACAGAAACTTCAGGATATTGAAACGTATGCCGAATATGTTGATGAATTCATGTACGAAATCGGACAAGCCGAAATTGAACTGCATGAGGAATTGAAGAAATAAATACTTTTCGGACTACGATTTTGAAACCCGTGATTTTTGTTCATCAGAAATCACGGGTTTTTTAATGATTTCTTGTGTTGTTCACTGAATTTTGACTGTCAAAATCAGGTGTAATCCTGAACTTTTCAATAACTTAAGCCGATCAAATTAAACGGTCTAAACTTAAACTAAACCTGAAATGAAAACATATTTCCTGTGGTTCCTGATCCTGATTTCAAGCCAGATTATTTCTGCTCAATCCGCCAAATTGGTGCCTGTAGAAAAAATAAATCCTGAGTTGTTCACCAACCACTGGAAGGCGCAATGGATCACGCATCCAACGGAATCGGCTGTTGATTACGGAGTCTTTCACTTCCGGAAAAGTTTTGAGCTGAATTCTATTCCTTCTGAATTTATTATTCATGTTTCGGCCGACAACCGCTATCGCCTTTTTGTGAACGGAAAAGCAGTGTGTTTTGGCCCTGCCCGCGGCGATCTGTCGCACTGGTATTACGAAAGCATCGATATTGCACCTTTCATGAAGTCAGGAAAAAATACGCTTGCAGCCGTCGTCTGGAATTTTGGCGACTTAAAGCCATGGGTGCAATTTTCACTGAAAACGGCTTTTATTGTGCAGGGAAATTCGGCTGCTGAAGCAGTTGTGAATACTGACCAGAACTGGAAAGTGATTAAAGATCTGGCATACCGGCCTGCTTCGGAAGACGCACGCGAAACGCTTGGTCACTTTATTGTGGTTGGCCCGTGCGACCGCGTTGATGCTTCAATATATCCGTGGAACTGGGAAGCAGAAAAGTATGAAGATGAGAGCTGGCCGAAAGCAAAACCAATTGATTCAGGACATCCACGCGGAATTGGCAGCGACATCAACTGGGTGCTTACGCCGCGGCAAATTCCGCTGATGGAGCAGAAAGATCAGCGGTTTTTCTCGGTCAGGCGGGCTTCGACAAGCGCAGGTTCCGGAGCATCAATTGAAGTTCCGGAGGGATTTCTGGACGGAAAAGCCAGGTGGATAATTCCAGCCAACCAAAAACTTACCATTTTGCTCAATCAACAAATACTAACTACAGGTTATCCTGAATTAAAAACTTCAGGAGGAAAAGACAGCCGGATTATGCTGATTTATGCCGAAGCGATGTACGACAAATCGGGAAATAAAGGAAACCGGAATGAAATTGAAGGTAAAACCATAAAAGGCTATGCCGATATTTTTTTGCCTGACGGGGGAGGTTCACGACTTTTCAGACCTCTGTGGTTTCGTACCTGGCGATACATTCAGCTAGAAATTGAGACCAAACAAGAGCCGCTGGTACTGGAGAATTTATCCAGCGAATTTGTAGCTTATCCACTTCACGAGAATGCTGCGTTTGAAAGTAGTCAGCCCGATTTGAAGAAAGTTTGGGACACCGGTTGGCGGACTGCCCGCTTGTGCGCCAACGAAACCTATTACGATTGTCCGTATTACGAGCAACTTCAGTATGTCGGCGACACCCGAATTCAGGCCTTAATTTCGTTGTATGTTTCGGGCGACGATCGTTTGGTGCGCAATTCGCTGAGGTGTTTCGACGAGTCGCGCTTTGACGAAGGGCTTACGCGAAGCCGGTATCCTTCTTCGAGTCCGCAGGTGATTCCGCCGTTTTCGTTGTATTGGATCGACATGGTTCACGACTACTGGACGTTGCGGGACGATCCTGAATTTGTTTCCGGATTTTTACCGGGCATCGATCAGGTGTTGAACTGGTTCATTCGGCGGATTGACCCTAAAACCGGTTTGCTGGGCAAAGTGGAATACTGGAATTTTGTGGATTGGGCCGACGAATGGTCGTGGAATGAAAAAACGCGCATGGGCGGCGTACCGAAAGGCGGGCAGCAGGACGGACAATCGGGCATTCTGACTTTGCAACTGGCGTACGCGGTTCAGCGGGCAGCCGAACTGAACGATTATTTCGACCAGCCGGTTCAGGCCGAAAAATACAAGAAACTGGCCAGCCTCCTGACCAAATCGGTGTATAAGAATTGCTGGGATCAGGAGAAGAATTACCTGGCCGACATACCTGATAAATCGGAATTTAGCATGCATTCCCAGATTTTTGGCGTGCTTACCAATGCCATTCCGGAGAACAGGCAAGCTGAAACCGTGAACCGCATAATGAATGATCAGAAACTGATTCAGCCAACTTTATATTTCCGTTTTTACCTTACACAGGCCCTGAAAAAAACAGGTATGGCCGACCGATATCTTTCAACGCTCGGGCCTTGGTACGATATGCTCAAAGTTGGGTTGACCACTTTTGCCGAAAAGCAGGATCCAACCCGGTCGGATTGTCACGCCTGGAGCGCGAGCCCGAATTACGATTTTCTGGCCACAGTTGCCGGCATTCGTCCGGCATCGCCCGGATTTAAAAGTATCAGCATGGAGCCTGCTCTGGGCGAGCTACAATTCATAAAAGGGAAAATGCCTCATCCGGCCGGAACGATTCAATTCGACTTAAAGCGAAATGGGAAAGCAGGGATTACCGGTGAAGTTTTTTTGCCTGAAGGACTTTCAGGTGATTTTATCTGGAACGGAAATTCGATTAAACTGAACGGAAAAACTGCAATTGATGTTCCGTAGGTTTTCGTTTCAAAATCGTGATACGCCATTTTTTTTAACCTGAACTTCAGGACGTTTATCGGTAAAAACAGGACGCTCATGCCATTTGGTTTTTTGTCGGAATAAGATTGAGTCTAATTTCGGCTTAAAATCAAAAAAACCATGGAACAACCAATTATCATCCGAAAAGAAACTCCGGAAGATTATACACGCGTCGTTGAATTGACTGAAATTGCCTTTAAGGGGTTGGAATTCAGTGATGGTAAAGAAGGCAAACTGGTAGAAAATCTGCACCAGTCGAGCCTGTTTATTCCTGAATTGTCGCTGGTGGCCGAGGTTGACGGAGAACTTGCAGGCCATATTTTATTTACTCCAATCCGAATTGAAAACGAGAACGAGACTTTCGAAACACTTTCGCTGGCGCCGGTTTCAGTGCTTCCTGAATTTCAAAAACAAGGCATTGGTTCACGGCTGATCGAAGCCGGTCACCAAAAAGCAAAAGAACTGGGATTTCGCTCAATCATTGTTGTCGGCCATCCACATTATTACCCTCGATTTGGCTATCGACCCGCTTCAAAATGGGGAATCAAAGCACCTTTTGATTTGCCGTCCGACGATGTTTTCATGGCCACCGAACTCGACGATGAAGCTCTGAAAGGAATTTCAGGAACGGTAATTTTCCCGGCTGAATATGGTTTGTAACGATTTGGCTGATTGCACGTCATAGATCAAAAAAAACGTTCAGAAAACCAGAAATCAACCATGAATATACCTCAAAAAAAAGCTGTGATCGTTGGCGCCGGAGTTGGCGGAATTGCCACGGCTGCCTTCCTCGCAAAGCAAGGTTTTTCAGTAGAAGTTTACGAGAAAAATGCCAGTCCGGGCGGACGCTGCGGACAAATGATTCAGGATGGACACCGGTTTGATTTGGGCGCTACCATTTTGCTGATGCCATCGCTTTACCGGAAAGTATTTTCATCGCTCGACATCGATTTGGAAAAGGATTTGGAAACCACCTCGCTCGACCCCGTTTACAAGTTGTTCTTTAGCAACGGGAAAAACTTTGCTTTTACGCGCAATCCCGAGAAAATGAAAGCCCAGCTTGAAGCAATTGAGCCGGGCAGTTTCAGTCAATTCAAAAAATACACCGAAGAAGGATACGACTATTTCAACTTGTCGATGAACGATTTGCTGGGCAAAAATTTTTACCATTTGTTCCAGTTTGTCAACCTGAAAAGCATGTTGCTTCTCCTGAAATTGAAAGTCTGGATGAAGCACACTGATTACATCAAAAATTATTTCGACGATCCGCATCTCCGGATGGCATTTACATTTCAGAATATTTATGTGGGACAAAATCCGTATCAGGCGCCGGCTTTTTTCTCGATGTTACCCGGTGCCGAAATTGCCGAAGGCGCTTTGTTCCCGAAAGGCGGAATGCACCGCATTGTGGAAAAACTGATGGAAACAGCCAACGAATTGGGCGTTCAGTTTCAATACCGGAAACCGGTTGTACAGATTTTGGTGAATGGGAAAAAAGCGGATGGTCTTTTGCTCGAAGATGGCTCGGAGGTTAAAGCAGACCTGGTGATTGCCAATGCCGATTTGCCATACATTTACCGGAAACTCTTGCCGGAACAGAAAATGGTTAAACGGCTGAGAAACAAAAAATATTCGTGTTCTGCTATTGTTTTTCATTGGGGAGTTGACAAAGTTTATTCTCAACTCGATCATCACAGTGTTTTCCTGAACGATCCCTACAAGGAAGGGCTGGATAAAATCTTCACTGAAAAATCGCTTTCCGACAATCCGAGTTTTTACATTCACGCACCGGTTCGCAGCGATTTATCGGCAGCTCCCCAAAAACAGGACACGCTTTCGGTGATTGTTCCGGTGGCTCATCTCGACAAAAAATTTCATCAGGATTGGAAAGAACTGAAACAGAAAGCCCGTTCAGGAGTGATTCGCCGACTGAAAGAAGCCGGGCTGGACGACATTGAAGAGCACATTAAATTCGAGATTTGCTACCTGCCCAAGACCTGGGAAAAAACCTGCAACGTGACCAAAGGCTCGGTGTTCGGAAGTTTATCTCATTCTATTTTTCAGATGGGATATTTCAGGCCTCACAACAGGCACAAAAAATACCGAAATTTATATTTTGTCGGTGGAAGTACTCATCCGGGAAATGGCATTCCTCTCGTACTTTTATCGGCCAAGTTAACTTCTGAGCGTATTCTGAAAGATCTAAAAAACCAGAATGTCAACTAACATGGGAACAACTACTCAAATCCAGGCAGATCTTTTCATGGATATTTTCGACTCCATTGATTTTGAAAAGATTATCGATCATCCCAACATATTAATTGCAGCCAATTTCTGGGATAAAGAGCGCTATCAGGCAGCTAAAAACTGTTACAAATTTATGCGCGCCATCGACGACCTGATCGATAATTACAAAACCGAACACAGCAGCATTTCTCCTGAAAATCAGGTCCAATTTGAAACCGAAGTTTACCGCTGGATAAACACGGTTATGAAAACTTCGCAGGAAATTCCTTCGCACCGTGAATTGATTGAAACCATCGAAGAATTCCGGATTCCGTTCTGGCCGCTCGAAGCATTTGCCCATTCGATGATTTACGACATTTACCACGATGGTTTTCCTACGCTTCAGGGCTTTATCAATTACGCCGGGGGTGCATCGGTGGCACCCGCTTCTATTTTCGTACACTTATGTGGACTGACAAAAAAGGATGGAAAATACATTCCTCCCGTTTTTGATGTTAAACGGGTATCTACTCCTTGCGCCATTTTTAGTTACCTTGTGCACATCATCCGCGATTTTCAGAAAGATCACCAGAATAACCTCAACTATTTTCCAGACGACCTGATTTTCAAATATGGACTAAACAGGCAACAACTACTTTTCATGGCTCAAGGCGGACAGATTACCGATGGCTTCCGTCTGATGATTCGCGAACTCTGCCAGGTTGCCGACAATTACCGCAAAGAAACTTATCGGATGATTGAAGAAATCAGGCCATTTCTGGAACCTCGCTGCCAATTGAGCCTTGAAATTATTTTCGCCCTTTACCTGATGGTTTTTGAACGCATTGACCTAGAGAACGGAACCTTCTCAACTGAAGAATTAAATCCCACTCCAGATCAAATTAAAGAGCGGGTTTGGCAGGTGATTGAGCGGTTTGAAGTGGTTTAATCAGAGATTTGCTGCATATAAACTATCCCATTACCGTTCGCAAATTTTAAGTTTACGAAGACTGTTTAAATTTTGTATTTTCCCTCAGGGAAGTTTGAATAGTTACTGAGTCTTTGTGGCAAATAGATTTTGGAACTTCTTGTTTAAATTAAAAAAGCTCCGCCTCAAGTGCATCTTTAATTTCAAGGAAGTTATTTTCGAGGATAAGCATGTTGCCGATCAGGAAATTGAAGATATCGGGCCATTGGTTTTGACGGTGAAAATCGACATTCGGAAGTGATATATAGATGCGGCAAACTTCCTGCCCGCTTTCACGTGTATAACAAAAATCCCAGGTCAGCGGCTCATTAAATCCGTCTTCGAGCAAAAGCCTGTATTTCTGCAAAGTTTCGAATACTTCCAGGCGGCGACTTTCCAATCGGCTGTTGATTTCGATCATGACCAAAGCTTCGGTACGGGTCACGTCAAATTTCAGGTCAACGCCGCTGAGGCCGGTGTCGTACAAAATCCATTTTTTCTTCCTGAACTGCAATTGAGGAACAATCTCGCAACGCCGTGCGAACACAACCCAAAACTCTTTCCGTAATAATTTTGCTTCGTCTTTACTGTACATTCATTCGAAATTTGGGGCGCTAAAATAATCATCAGGCACTAACTTCTAATTCAGAAAAAACAAAAAAATCCTTTCCCCGAATTTGCTTTCAGGAAAAGGATTTCGATGGCGAGGCAGTTTGCTTATTGAATCAAATCGCAAACAGCAGCGCTAAATTGAACGTCAGTGGTGATTGAAACCTGCGTATCGGTTGGAACAATCGACAAATTCCGGAATTTAAAATCGACACTGTTATTGTCTTCAAGATACGATTTCACTTTATCCGGATCAGTAGGAAGTGTGTAACTATAATATTCGGAGTCGATGTTTACCCTGAATTCATAATCGGCATCAGCAACCAACTGAAGTTCGCAAACGCCTTCAATAAATTTAAAAGAAGTCCACTCGTCAGCCGATCCTTTTTTCCTGAATTCGCCAATAATTGAGAGTCCGATTCCGATGGAAGATTCAGGACAACTGTATCGGGTAACCAGTTTGTACGTTTTCAATCCGGCTTTTGGTGTAGCCGTAAAACTGGCCGTTGCTCCGCATGGTGAAGTCAAATTTACAGCTCCGGAAAGGTCGTATTGCGAATCGCCAAACAACTGTACCGAAACGGCAGGGTTGGCGGTTGGGTAATACAATTGCTCAATTGGATTATCGGATGGGAAAGTGCAGGAGATTTTGCCTTCGCTGGTTTTTCCGTCAGAAAAAGTGATCAGGTATCTAAAAACGCCGGTTCCTTTTGCATTGTTTGGCCGTTCGACATGAATAGTCAAAGGTTCTTCACACAAAGAAACGCCTGAACGAAGCACTGCGGAATAAACGTAATCGGCGGTTTTCAAAGCCATATTTTTGGTTGGAATTTCCGGTGGCATCAGGCCAAAAGCTTCGTTAATTCTCAAAATGTACGCACCATAATCAGAATACAAAACATTGTCTTTCAGATTGTCGCAAACCAAAGTTCCATCTGCTGTAGTTGAGTACAAATTCACATATTCCCAGTAAGTCCCGGTTGGCGAACCGCTAATATCCGACAAAAAATGAAGTTTTGGCGACTGAATTTCTCCATCGTATTTCAAATCGAAAGGCTCACCAAAAGCGCCAACAGATGCCGACTTAAGCGTAGTATTTGGATACAAATCGATGACCAGATCTTTGATCCCGGTTGAAGTGTAGCTAATGTATAATGGTGCGGAAATGTAATTGTTGCTTCCGGCTACTATGGTTAACTCTATCGGATTTTGCGCATTAACAGCAACATTTGGATCCAAACCAACTTCAACAAATCCGGTGCTTGTATTGAACTGGTTTTGTTTGTATCCGCCAAACGTAATCAGGTTGTTGGCGTCATTTCCGGCAAATTGAACCACAATCTGCTCATTGATTGGCTGCTGTGTAGCTGCATCCTGAAGATGAACAACCAGTTTGGTCTCGATAAAATTCCGATCGATCAGCAAAACCGAAATGTCATCTCCGGTTTCTTTATCGGTCAACGGATCTTTAAACATATCCTTACAACCTGACAAAATGGCTATTAAAACCAAAATTCCTGAAAAAGCCAGATTCCGGTATTGTATTTTTGTTTTCATATTCTGATTTTTTTTTTGACTGTTAAAATTAAAACCCAACAATTCGGTAAGAAATTGAAAATTTAAGAACAGGGTATATTGTATATTGACTGATTTGTTTTTCCAAACGTGCTTCATGATCCTGGTCGGGATTGGAAGTTGGTGACAACAAACCGGTTGATGCGATAGTTAGTTGCGGCGGCCCCTGGTAAAAACCTCCCAGTTCAAAGGCAAAGCCTACTTTCTTTTTCAGGCCAAGAGTTCTGCCAAAACCTATTCCGGCATAAGGCGATATTTTGGATGATGGATCAACCTGAAAATTAAATGTCCCGATTTTCTCCTGTGGTATCATGATATCTCCAAATTGAAGTCCGCTCGCTGCTTTTCCGTCAAATACCGTTTGAAACATATTCAATCCGGCGCCACCGGTGATAAACACATGCCGAAACAGATAAAAATCGAGCAGCAACGATAAGCTTCCGGTTTTATAATCGACATTGCCATTGTATTCAACCGATTCTTCGGTGAAACTAAAATCTCTGTTCAGGGCCAGTTGTTCAAAGCCCAAACGCATGCTCAGCCTTTTTTGAAAATTGAAAACCAGATCACCTCCAAAACCATTCGTAGAAGTTTTAAGCGCAATTCCCAATCCTTTTGTAAAGTCGTTCTGAGCTGAAAGATTTAGCGTTCCAAGAACGCTAATAAGTAAAATTAACAGAATAGGTCTGATCGTTTTCATAAGCATCTCCTTGCAGAATCCCGGGGTTTCAAATCATTCTTAATTGCTCAAAAATAGATTAAAAAATTCACTAAATGATTCAGGCTAAACAAATAAATATAAAATTAATCGATATTTTCCAATTGAAATTAGAATTGTTGTTTTTGCTTTTTGGTCTTTTTTTACCTGATAAATTTGGCTTCAGGTCATAAAAAAGCCAGTCCCCACAAGGAAACTGGCTTGTATTTTAAAGCTTATTCAGCTTACTTTTTTCTGATCACTTTTTTGTATCCGTAGATAGCAGAAGAACCCAATTCTTCTTCGATGCGAAGCAGTTGATTGTATTTGGCCATACGGTCAGAACGGCTCAAAGAACCTGTTTTGATCTGTCCGGCGTTGGTAGCAACAGCAATATCTGCAATAGTTGAATCTTCGGTTTCGCCCGAACGGTGTGAAGTTACTGAAGTGTAACCTGCACGGTGAGCCATTTCAATAGCGTCCAAAGTTTCAGTCAACGTACCAATCTGGTTCACTTTAATCAGGATCGAGTTACATGCACCCATTTCGATGCCTTTTTTCAAATATTCAATATTGGTTACGAAATTATCATCGCCAACCAACTGACATTTGTCTCCCAGTTTTTGGGTCAAGGCAACCCAACCATCCCAGTCGCTTTCGCACATTCCGTCTTCGATAGAATCGATTGGGAAATTGGCAACCAGAGAAGCAAGGTATTCGATTTGCTCAGCAGAGTTTCTTTTTGCACCGTTTGGACCTTCAAATTTTGAATAGTCATAGATTCCGTCTTTGTAGAATTCAGAAGCAGCACAGTCCATGGCGATTGAAACATCGCCACCATCTTCAACGCGGCCTGGTTTGTAACCAGCGTTTTTAATCGCTTTAATGATGCTGTTAATGGCATCTTCAGTTCCGTCTAATGCCGGAGCGAAACCACCTTCGTCGCCAACAGCGGTACTTAAACCACGATCGTGAAGTACTTTCTTCAGGTGATGGAAAACTTCGGCGCCCATGCGTAATCCTTCGCGGAAAGAAGTTGCACCAATCGGGCGGATCATGAATTCCTGGAATGCGATAGGCGCGTCAGAGTGTGAACCACCGTTGATGATGTTCATCATTGGAACAGGCAAAGTTTTTGCATTCGTTCCGCCAATGTATCGGTACAATGGCATTTCAAGAGCGTTGGCAGCAGCTCTGGCAACAGCCAAAGAAACACCCAACATGGCATTGGCGCCTAATTTTGATTTGGTTTTTGTACCGTCAAGAGCAATTAATTTTTTATCAAGAGCTACCTGATTTGAAGCATCCATGCCCATAATTTCTTTGGCAATAACGGTATTTACATTGGCTACAGCTTTCAAAACACCTTTACCCAGGTAACGGCCTTTGTCGCCATCGCGCAACTCAAGAGCTTCATTTTCTCCGGTTGAAGCGCCAGATGGAACCGCAGCGCGACCAATAGCGCCACATTCGAGGGTTATCTCCACTTCAACGGTTGGATTACCACGTGAATCCAAAATTTCTCTACCAACTACTTTATCAATAAACATTGTGTTATAGTTTAGAATTAAACTTAAATGATTAATTTTTATAGTCTAAATTACTGATTTTGAATGAATTTTTCAAAAGCACGACAAAGATAATAAAAGCTCCGTAATATTATTTCAAATAAAATGACGCATAACCTTAATTTAAACAAAGAGTTTTTAGTCTGAAATTATCTACAGAGTGTGGCTGAAATGGTTCCACAAAGCTTTCTGTTCGTAAATCGTCTCAGCAATTTTAAAAATCATTATCTTTCCAAAACCAATTGTATCAAACAGAAATTATGCTCCGGAAAATTTTTCTAATCTGGATTTTTACCTCAATAACTCTTTGCAGCTTTTCCCAAAATGATGTGAATTCTGTTCGGAAACATTTATCCGAATGGCAAACCAGCAAGGGTTTGGCCAATGCCAGTATCGGCGTGGCTGTTTCGGATTTGAAGACCGGCGAAATTTTAGGTAAATCTGAACCTCAGCTTTCACTGGTTCCGGCATCGATCCTGAAAACTGTGACTACGGCTACAGCGCTTGAAATTTTGGGTCCCGATTTCCGGTTTAAAACCACACTTTCCTACTCCGGAGAAATACGAAACGACACGCTTTACGGCAATTTGCAAATTGTTGGAGGTGGCGATCCAACGCTTGGTTCCGCCTATTTTCCTGAAAATAATACGTTCACTGAAGATTGGATTCATGCGATTCAAAGTAAAAATATCAAATTTATCGCCGGAAATCTGGTTGCCGATGCCTCGGTTTACGAATCGCAAATGATTCCGGATACCTGGATTTGGGAAGACATTGGGAATTATTATGGCGCAGGCGCTTCCGGAATTTCCGCGTACGATAATCTTTACGAAATCCATTTAAGTTCGCCCAGAGAAGCCGATCGGCCAACGAAAATTATCAGTATAATTCCTGAAATTCCAGCCCTTGACCTACAAAATGAAGTACTTTCTTCGGATGTAAACAGCGATCAGGCTTATGTTTTTGGCAGTCCGATGGATAACAAACGGATTATTCGCGGAACGATTCCGAAAAACAAATCCAACTTTGTTGTTAAGGCATCGGTTCCAAACCCGGCAGCACTTTTAGCCAGCGAATTCAGGAAAAAACTTATTGCAAAAGGAATTACCATTTCAGGAGAAACCAGTTTTGAAAAGGCAAAACCTTCAGAAAAAATACTTTTCGTCAGCCAATCACCAACTTTGAAGGAAATTATTAAAATAACCAATCACGAAAGTGTGAACCTGTTTGCCGAACATCTGCTCAAACACATTGCTTTTCTGGAATACGGACTAGGGACAACCAAAAACGGCTGCAAATTTATCAGCCAGTTCTGGAAAGAAAAAGGAATGGATACTGACGGATTTTTCATGGCCGACGGAAGCGGACTGTCGCGCTTCAATGCCATAACCGCAAGTCAGTTAGCGTATATTTTGAATTACATGAAAACCAAGAGTAAATACTCCGAAGAATTTTTCGAATCGCTGGCGAGTCCTGGAAATGGAACGCTCAGTGTTTTTAAAAGTGCCGACTTTCCGAACAATTGCCTGCATGCCAAAAGTGGTTCGATGACGCGCGTGCGTTGTTATGCCGGTTATTTAACAACTATCTCCGGAAGGCAACTTTCATTTACCTTTATGCTGAATAATTTTTCATGCAGTCAAACCGAAGCCATCCGGAAAATTGAAGAAGCGTTGATTGAATTGCGAAAAAATGTGAAATAGTTACCACATAGGCACATCGAACTCAATAGATTAATTATTTCAATAAATGAATGCGAATTAAGAGTTGGATTTTGAAACCTGAAGGGTTGAAATGATTGTAGAGAATGGTAAAATAAATGCTCCAAAACCACGAAGTGGTGACATAATTCTGTCATGCCTTCGGCATTTTTAGCTCTTTTCAGCCTAATTTGCTATAATCCTATCATGCCTTCGGCATTAGACCCAATTTTTATTTCAACCCTTGATTCGTATAAATGAGTATCAGTTACTTTATCTCAAATGAAAAGTTTTGCTTCGAGCGATGCGGAGGCAGCCTTGACTTTTTTTGATTACTTTTTTGTGTTCAGACAAAAAAGTAATTAGGGTTTGGGGCAAAGCCCCATCTGTCGGAACAATTAGGCATTCAACCGGATATCCATATTTCAATATTTGTTTTGACGCATAATCTTGACAAGATTAAAATCGACAAAAGAGTCATTCTTTTCTTTTATACGATGTGAACTATATGCCTATGTGGTTCCAACAACGAAAAAAGCCCCGTTTTTCAACGAGGCTTCGAAAAAATTCAAGGGGGATTTACTTATTGCTTACACGATGCTTTTCATAGCGGTCATTTCTTCGCGCAACTCGTAGCCAATAATTTCAACCGGGTGGAAACGAATGATTTCATTCACACCGATGAGTTGCTTGTTGTCAACGCCGTTACCTTTACCGGCTGCGTAAGGTTTTCCGATCACATCAGTGTCGATTTTGGTCATAAAACCGGTAAGCAGCGGTTTGCAGGCATGATCGAACAAATAGCATCCATATTCGGCAGTATCAGAAATTACGCGGTTCATTTCAAACAGTTTTTTGCGTGCAATAGTGTTGGCAATCAGCGGAACCTCGTGCAACGATTCGTAATAAGCCGATTCTTCTTTGATCCCGGCCTCGGTCATGGTTTCGAAAGCCAGTTCAACGCCTGATTTTACGAAAGCAATCATCAGCACGCCATTGTCGAAATATTCCTGCTCACTGATTTCCATGCTTCCGGCAGGTGTTTTTTCAAAGGCGGTTTCACCCGTTTCTGCTCTCCAGGTCAACAGGTTTTTATCGTCGTTAGCCCAGTCCTCCATCATGGTTTTCGAGAAATCACCCGACATGATGTCGTCCATGTGTTTCCAAAACAGCGGGCGCATAATTTTTTTCAGTTCTTCGGAAAGTTCGAAAGCCTTGATTTTTGCAGGATTCGACAAACGATCCATCATGTTGGTGATTCCGCCATGTTTCAATGCTTCGGTAATCACTTCCCAACCGTATTGAACCAGTTTTGAAGCGTATCCGGCGTCAATTCCTTTTTCAACCATTTTGTTGAACGACAAGATCGAACCGGTTTGCAACAAGCCACACAAAATGGTTTGCTCGCCCATTAAATCCGATTTTACTTCGGCAACAAACGAAGAGCGAAGTACGCCAGCTTTGTGGGCACCGGTGGCCACAGCATAAGCTTTTGCAATTTCGAAACCGTCGCCGTTCGGGTCGTTTTCGGGATGAACTGCAATTAAAGTCGGCACACCAAACCCGCGTTTGTATTCTTCGCGAACTTCGGACCCAGGTGATTTTGGGGCCACCATGATGACAGTGATGTCTTTCCGGATTTGCATCCCCTCTTCCACGATATTAAAACCGTGAGAATACGAAAGTGTCGCTCCTTTTTTGATTAAAGGCATAACAGCAGTAATTACACTGGTATGTTGTTTATCCGGAGTCAGGTTGATGACCAGGTCGGCGGCCGGGATCATCTCTTCATACGTTCCAACTTTGAAGCCGTTTCCGGTAGCATTTTTATACGATTGCCTCTGTTCTTTAATAGCTTCGGCGCGAAGGGTGTACGAAATGTCCAAACCCGAGTCGCGCATATTCAACCCCTGGTGCAACCCCTGGGCGCCGCAACCAACGATGACGATTTTTTTGCCTTCCAGCTTTTTAACGCCGTCAGCAAATTCTGAACTGTCCATAAATTCGCAGGTTCCCAGTTGTTCCAACTGAAGCCGCAGCGGTAAGGTGTTAAAATAATTTGCCATTTTGTTTCCGATTTTATTGTGTTTATAAATATGAACAATTTTCTGATTGTACAAAGCAAGATATATTTCAGTAAAAAGCAGCGCAAAAAAACATGTATTTTAGGTAATTTTCATGGATTAATATTTATCCGGAATAATGCATTTTTGAATATTTGCTAAATTTCAATAAGTTACAAAATTCTTAAATTTGGTAGTTTTACGTTCAGCTTAAAGTATCCGTTCGATATTGCATTGGCGTAATTCCGGTTTCACGTTTAAAGAATTTGGTAAAATACGACTGGTCATCGAAGTGAAGTTGATTGGCAATCTCCGAAACATTCAGATTGGTGTGTACCAGCAAACGCTTTATTTCAAGCAATTGTTTTGCCTTTATAATCTGAGATGAGGTTTTGCCGGTCAGCATTTTTACCGTTTGGGTCAGGTGATTGGCCGTAACGCCAAGCATGTTGGCATAGTCTTTCAGCGAAAGATTTTTCTGATTATTTTCTTCAATCAGATGAAAAAATCGTTTGACCAAAATTTGCCCTTTCCCTTTATTCAACATATTTTCGCTTACCTGGTACCGGGCAGCGCAGGTTGTCAGGATTAAGCCCAGAACAGAACGGAGCATTTCAGGAATATATTCGCTGCTTTGCTTAATTTCAGCAATACTTTGCCTGAACAATGTTTCGAGAAACCGGATGTCGCTCTGGTTTTCGAGCAGCAAAGGCGGATTATCCTGGTGAATGGTGTAGAAAAACGGAAATTCGATCAGGCTGTTCTGATTGCTTCGGTTGAGCAGGTAAAATTCGGCAGTGAAGATAAAAATATAGCCCTCAATGTCGTGCGACAATTCCAGTTTGTGCGCCTGACCGGGCGACATGAAAAAAACACACGGCGGTGTTATCTCGTATTTATTGCCGTCAATCACATGGTAGCCCGAACCTTTCAGCAAGTACAACACTTCAAAAAAGTCGTGCCGGTGCGGATATTTCACACTGAAATGTCGGTTGGCATCAAATATTTCAACCTGAAATTGCTGACTTTTCCGCTCAGGCGAACTGAAATTATGTAGGCTGTAAACCGGCAATTGTTCGGCAAGCTGCTTCATGAACTGAACTAAATTTTGGATAGCTTACGAAAGTACAAACAAATTGGTTAATCCATAACTCAATGTACTGTAGAATTGCATCAGCTTGAAATTTCAGAAGAAAATCGGTAAATGATTAATCACCAATCAATGAGGTTCTGGAGACAACTAAAAAATACCCACCCCACGCCCGGTGATCGCTGACTTTTCCGCTTTTAACCTTAAAATCGGAATTGAGTGTCACCGAAACTATGAGGTGAGTCAAAACAGAAAACAATCCAAAAAACACAATTAACTCCACAGAATATCTTCCTTAAAATCGAATTGTTACAAATGCTGACCCACATAAACCGACGAATCCTCCCAAGGAACCAAATTGCCGTCAAAAGTCAACCTTCCGGAGCTAAGACCAGTTAACGTTGCTGTTCCTCCACCCGACGCGCCAATGGAAAAATACAGATCGTAAATGCCAATTGGAGTCATTACATTGATGCTTAACCCAAAGGTTTTATTTTTGTTGTTCGAAGTCAATTTCCATTTGGTTATTTGCCCTTTAGCCGTAACACCGCCAACTCCGTTTGGACCGAGCCGGTAATTCGACCCAATCTGAATAACTGCTTCAGCGGAATCAACAGCAACAAAATTGATATTTGAACTCACAAAAAACCGGTTTCCATACCTATCCTGCAAAAAATCGGTCTGCAAAACAAAATCACGGTTTTCAAGCATGCTTTTGGTAATCTGATATTGTTTTTCAGTTTCGGCATTTCGTTTTTCTTTCTTTGTCAAACTATTTTCGTCAACTCTCTGCGCAAAAAGCATATTGGCAGAAAGGACAAATCCGAGTAATACGATTAATCTTTTCATGGCCCATTATATTTTAAAATTCCTGAACTCTACTGCAAGATTCGTTCCGATTTTCGATGATCCAACTCTGTTTTTTAACCCGTTAGTAAAATTTAACGATTAAACCTGATCAGTTATATTTTGAACCATTTCCGGAATCTGCCGCACGGCTATTTTATTAATTTTGGCAAAATATCAATATTCCCGCATGGAAAAACACATTCTCCGGTTACTGCCCCTTGGAAAAGAAATTCAGGTGAACCACAATACTCCTTTGATTGATGTACTGCACGAATTCGGGATTGAATTTCCGTGCGGTGGCAAAGGAACCTGCGGAAAATGCAAAGTCAGGCTATTGGAAGGTGAGATCGGAACTCCGGAAAATCATCGTCAAAAATTAGATCGCCTCGGTCTTTCGAACGATTGGCGACTGGCTTGTTTCAGCTTTTGCACGAGCGACATTACACTTGAAATCGAACAGTTTAATCACCTGATTCTGGCCGACGAAAGCGAATTTGAATTTGTTCCGCAGAATGGATATGGGGTGGCAATTGATCTTGGCACAACTACTTTGGTGGCTCAGCTTGTTGATTTGACTTCGGCCAAAGTAATTGCCGTTGAAACGATGCTAAATCCGCAGGTGAAATTTGGCGCCGACCTCATCTCCCGGATTCAGGCTTGTCTGGATGGAAATGCTGACGAAATGACTCGCTTAATCCGTAAAGCCATTGGGAATATGATTGCACTGATGCTCGAAAAACATCCGGTTGATTTACAAAAAGTTTCGCTGGTTGGAAATACGACCATGCAGTTAATTTTTAGTGGCAGCGATGTTCGTCCACTTTCGATGTATCCTTTTCACACCAACGATTTGGGCGCGAAAACCTTTGTTCCTGAAGAACTAAATTGGAATTTTAAAGTTTCCGGAGAAATTATGTTTTTCCCGTCAATCGGAAGTTTTGTGGGCAGCGATATTTTAGCCGGAATTGCCGCAACCGGAATACACCGAAAGGAGAAATACACGGCGCTCATTGATTTGGGAACCAACGGAGAAATTGTGGTGGGTAACAAAAATCAGGTCGTTTGCGCCTCAACGGCAGCCGGACCAGCCTTCGAAGGCGCCAACATTTCGATGGGCATGCGGGCAGTTACCGGGGCAATTTCGTCGTTAACGTTGGATGATGGCAGAATTGCAGCCAGTGTAATTGGCAATGCCACACCCAAAGGAATTTGCGGTAGCGCCCTGATTGACGCGGTGGCTATTCTCCGGAAACTGGATTTGATCGGGATGTTCGGTGAAATTAATTCCGGAGAACCTGAAATTCAGTTGAAAGGGAAAGTGAAACTGATGCAAAAAGACATCAACGAATTTCAACTGGCCAAGGCTGCCATTGCGGCCGGACTGACTATTCTGACGTCAGAATTAAACTTACAACTTTCCGATATTCAAGAAACTTACATTGCCGGAGGTTTCGGAAATTACATCAATATCAGTCATGTGGCAGAAACCGGTATGATCGAACTTCCGGAGGAAAAAATTCATAAAATGGGAAATACGGCACTGATCGGCGCAAAAATGTTCCTATTTTCAAATCCTGAAGTCATTCAGGAAATTTTGGGAAAAACCCGCCACATTAACCTCGAAGGAAACCCTAATTTTCAGGATATTTATGTGGAGAAAATGCTCTTTTATTGACAATTAACAAATTTACTATTTACCATTTATCCTCTTCGATTGGGGACCAAATAGTAAATAGTAAATTATCTAATAGTCAAGCTTTTATTAATCGACCTGCTCCAGCATGGCATCGCGTTCTTTCAGGAATTCCGAAAGTTTTTCGATGGTACTGCGCGTAATAGCTACCCTTCCGGAGCGTATGAACTGACTAACGCCATAAGGACTAAGTTCTTCGAAAAGACGCTGTGTTTCGTGCGAATGACCTGTCTTTTCGATTGCCACATATTCACGTGTAATTTCCAGAATCCGGGCTCCCGAATTACGGACAATCTTTTCAACCTTATCGGAGTCGAACAAAAATTCGGTGGAAACTTTGTAAAGTGCAATTTCCTGGTAAATCATTTCGTCGTTGGTGTTGGCAAATACTTTCAACACATCCACAACTTTTTCGAGCTGACCAATAACCCGTGCAACACGGTCGGCTGTTTCGTTAATTACGATTGTGAATTTAAATACTCCTGAAATAGCCGATTCAGAAACAGTTAAACTGTCGATATTAATTTTCCGGCGTGTAAAAATGATGGTTAAACGACCGAGCAAACCGATGTGGTTTTCGGAAAAAACGGTGATTATATATTCTTGTTTCATTGGAAATTTTTTTATGTTTTAAAATTCTTGAACGTGAAAGCCTGAACTGGTTTAAGATTCCAGAAGAATATCTGAAATTGAAGCGCCGGTAGGAATCATCGGGAAAACATTGTCTTCCTTCTCAACCACTACTTCAAGCACATACGGTCCTTTGTGATCGAGCATTTCCTGAACTGCACCTTCAAGCTGATCGCGCGAAGTTACTTTTTGAGAGGCTAAACCATACGCTTTCGCAATTCCAACGAAATCAGGATTTTTCATTTCAGTAAACGAATACCTTTTTTCGAAAAACAACTGTTGCCACTGGCGAACCATTCCAAGGAAATTGTTATTCAAAACGATGATTTTAATATCCAGGTTGTATTGGGCAATGGTTCCCAATTCCTGTATGGTCATTTGGAAACCGCCATCGCCAGCCATAGCAAATACCACACGGTCGGGCTGTCCGATTTTAGCTCCCATAGCAGCGGGTAAAGCATAACCCATTGTTCCAAGTCCCCCGGAAGTTACATTGCTTCTGGGTTGTGTGAATTTAAAATAGCGCGAAGCAACCATTTGCTGCTGACCAACATCGGTCACCAAGATGGCATCGTGGTTTGTTTTTTCTGAAGCAATGCGAACTACCTCGCCCATGGTTAATCCGCTTTGCGTCGGATAAATATCTTTACTAATTACTTTATCGTATTCAATTGCATCACAATCACGGAATTCCTGAACCCAGGCTTTATAAGAATTCGGATTTACATTATCAATCAACATCCGAAGCGATTTTTTTGCATTTCCTAAAACCGGCGCATCAACCTTAATGATTTTATCAATTTCGGCCGGATCAATTTCGAGGTGTACAATTTTGGCCTGACGGGCATAAGCAGCAACTTTACCGGTTACACGGTCATCGAAACGCATTCCGATTGAAATAACCACATCAGCTTCATTGGTTTTAATGTTCGGGCCATAATTTCCATGCATTCCAAGCATTCCAACATTAAGCGGATGATCAGATGGAAGTGCAGAAAGTCCAAGCAACGTCCACGCTGCTGGAATTCCGGTCTTCTCAATAAATTCTTTCAGTTCGGCTTCAGCATGTGCAATCATTACGCCATGACCAAACAATACAATTGGTTTTTTTGCCTGATTAATAATATCAGCAGCAGCCTTTACCTGAAACGGATCAACAGGATATTCAGGCAAATAACTTCTGATTTTGGTACATTTTTTATATTCAAAATCGAGCATTGCAAATTGAGCGTCCTTGGCAATATCGAGCAAAACAGGGCCCGGACGTCCGGTGTTGGCAATGTGAAATGCTTTGGCAATGGCTTCAGGAATTTCGTCGGCCGAGGTAACCTGAAAGTTCCATTTGGTTACCGGCATGGTAATCCCCACCACGTCTGATTCCTGAAAAGCATCGGTTCCGAGTAGGGGTGAAGCCACCTGGCCAGTGATACAAACTACAGGAATTGAGTCGATCATTGCATCGGCCAGACCAGTGATCAGGTTGGTTGCTCCCGGACCTGAAGTAGCGAAACATACACCTGCCCTGCCGGTCACTTTGGCATATCCTTCGGCGGCATGAATGGCGCCCTGTTCGTGCCGTGTGAGGTAATGGGTAACTTTCTGATCGTAATCGTACAATGCATCGTAAATGGGCATTATCGCTCCGCCCGGATACCCAAAAATGGTATCAACGCCTTCTTCAAGAAGGGATAATATTACAGCTTCTGAGCCGCTTATACGCTGTGTTGCCATATTCTTTTTGTTTAGTTATTTTCTTTTTTAGTATTCCTTTTTATTTACTATTAGACGATTTACCATTTACTATTTTTAAAAGCGATGTGCCCACGAAATTGTAAATAGTAAATTAGTCAATCAGCCGGATTGCTCCGCGGTCAGCCGACGAAACCATGCTGGCATAAGCTTTCAGTGCTTTGCTCACCTGGCGCTTGCGACCAACGGGCTTAAATGCCTCCTTGCCTTTGCTAAGTTCTTTTTGCCTGCGCAATTCCAGTTCCTCTTCGCTGATCAGCACATTTATTTTGCGATCCGGAATATCAATTTCAATCAAATCTCCATCTTCAATCAGAGCAATTGCCCCGCCAGAAGCTGCTTCAGGAGAAATGTGGCCAATAGACAAACCTGATGTTCCTCCTGAAAATCGGCCATCGGTAATTAGCGCACAAGCTTTCCCGAGTTTCATCGATTTGATGTATGAAGTGGGGTAAAGCATTTCCTGCATTCCGGGTCCGCCTTTCGGGCCTTCGTACTTAATAACTACGACGTCGCCGGCCTGCACTTTGTCGCCAAGAATTCCGTTGCAGGCATCGTCCTGCGATTGGAATACCCTGGCTGTTCCTTTAAAATGATACACTGAAGGATCGACACCGGCTGTTTTTACAATACATCCGTCTAAGGCAATATTGCCGTAGAGAACAGCCAGACCGCCGTCTTTGTTGTAGGCATGTTCGTAATCGCGGATGCAACCGTCAGCACGGTCGGTATCCAATTCCTTGTAATAACTTTCCTGAGAACCCATCACCAGATTACGTCCGCCTCCGGGCGCCGATTTGTATCTGCGCAAAGCATCTTCGACAACAGTTGGTGCCATTAAATCGTATTTGGCAAGAGCTTCCGCGAGGGTATTTCCATCAGCCCGAACAGTAGTGGTTTCCATCATTCCGGCACGATCGAGTTCAGCCAAAATACCCAAAATACCACCGGCACGGTTTACGTCCTGAATGTGGTAACTTCCACTTGGCGCCACCTTACAAAGATTTGGAGTTACCCGTGATAATTCGTCAATATCTTTCATGGTAAAATTAACTCCGCCTTCATACGCAATGGCCAGAATGTGCAAAACCGTATTGGTAGAACCGCCCATGGCGATGTCGAGTTTCATCGCATTTTCGAAAGCAGCTTTGGTGGCAATGCTTCGGGGCAAAACTTTTTCGTTGCCATTTTTATAATAGTCCCAGGTCATTTCAACAATACGGGTCGCTGCTTCGTCGAATAATCTTTTGCGGTTGGCATGTGTGGCCACAATCGTTCCGTTGCCCGGTAAAGCCAAACCAAGCGCTTCGGCCAGACAGTTCATCGAGTTGGCGGTAAACATTCCGGAACATGATCCACAGGTTGGACAAGCGTTTTGTTCAACTTTGGCAACCATGCTATCCGAAACCGAATGATCGGCAGCCATAACCATCGCATCAACCAAATCGTACATTTTGCCATCCACTTCACCGGCTTCCATTGGCCCACCTGAAACAAAAATGGCTGGAATATTCAATCGCATGGCAGCCATCATCATTCCGGGGGTAATTTTATCGCAGTTCGAAATGCAAACCATGGCATCTGCCTGATGTGCATTGACCATGTATTCAACGCTGTCGGCAATCACATCGCGCGACGGCAACGAATACAGCATGCCATCGTGCCCCATGGCAATTCCGTCGTCTACAGCAATGGTATTGAATTCTGCAGCAAAGCAACCTTCTTTTTCGATGATGCTTTTAATATATTGACCGATATCGTGAAGATGTGCATGTCCCGGCACAAACTGTGTAAATGAATTGACAATGGCAATCACCGGTCTTCCAAAATGTTCTTCTTTCATACCGTTAGCCCGCCAAAGGCTTCTTGCCCCTGCCATACGGCGCCCCTCGGTCGTAGTGGCTGATCTTAATCGATTTTGCATACCTTTTTGTCTGAAATTATTTTTTCTTTTAAAAAAAAACCTTTCTCATTCTGAAGAGAAAGGCTCAAATATCAATTTAATGCATATTCTATCCGGCCTTCCTTCTAAACAAGTAGAATGACGACGACTACGAGGACCAATAGAATATATGCAGTTTCCATTTCTGAAATTTTATTCATTAAAAAAGCCATTCTTTTATCGGAGAATGGCTTACAAGTTCGTTAACTTCATATTATACCATTCTCATTCAGCACGAAGGACGACCACCACGCTGACAATGACTAGAGATATAATACTGATATTTTTCATTGATGTTTGCTAATAATGAGGGCAAATGTAGAAATTAATTTGAACTTCCAAAATAAATCTGATAGTAAAATACCCGATTCGGTGAAAATCTATTACTGAACCTTTCAATTTTTAACAATTAAATATCCTGAGCGTTGATTTGCACAACGATTTTTTAAAATCTGAATTTTATTTTTTTACCATTTCCTTATAACTGACCAATAGGGATTCGTAATCTTCTGCAATGATTTCAGACCTTTCCGATCATAAAAATAGCGGGTCGTTTTTGTATCTCCGGAATGTGCGTTTTCCAGTATGAAACGGGTTTGCTTAGAATAAATTCGGTATCCAAAGTTATGTCGGCTGCTACACAAAGCATCGTTTGCGGCTCACAAACGCTCAACAAATCATTTAAAAGCTGAAGGTTTCGGTATGGCGCTTCAATAAAAATCTGGGTTTGGGATTCGGTTTGCATCCGTTTTTCGAGCATTTTTATTTGCTGTGCTTTCTCCGGATTTTTGATGGGTAAATACCCGTTAAATGCAAAATTCTGGCCGCTCATTCCTGAAGCCATCAGGGCAAGCAGAATGGATGACGGGCCAACCAGCGGCACAACCTGAATATTTTTAGTATGCGCGAGTTTAACAACTTCAGCGCCGGGATCGGCAACTCCGGGACAGCCAGCCTCTGAGATAATCCCAATATCCCGTCCGGCTTTGTTGGGTTCCAGGAATCGGCTGATTTCTTTTTGATCGGTGTGCTGGTTCAGTTCAAAAAAGGTGAGATCGTCGATAACAATGGCCGGATTTACTTTTTTCAGGAACCTTCGGGCTGTGCGGATATTTTCGACAATAAACACCTGAACTAATGAAATTAACCCGGTTAAATCGGGCGGTAAAACCCGTTCAATGCTGGTGTCGCCCAAGGTTGTCGGGATCATATAAAGTTTAGCCATGATTAAAATTTCTTCAAAAATAGTTAAAAACCTTCGGCAGGCAGACTTCAATCCTTACTTTTGTATACCAAATTACAGAATTGTGAAACTCACTTTTTTAGGAACAGGAACTTCGCAGGGCGTGCCGGTCGTGGCATGTCAATGCTCCGTGTGCTTGTCGGATAATCCGAAAGACAAACGGCTGCGGGCCTCGGTGATGATTGAAGCGGATGGTCAGTGCCTGGTAATTGATGCGGGCCCGGATTTTCGCCAGCAAATGCTGACGCACCAGGTGAGACACTTGAACGGCATTTTGCTGACGCATGAGCATGTCGATCATATTTTCGGGCTCGATGATATTCGGGCATTTAACTGGGTGCAAAAACAAGCCACCGACATTTATGCTGAGGAACGCGTGCAAATTGCCATTCGCCGCATTTTCGATTATGTTTTTGCGACTTACCGTTACCCCGGAATTCCACAAATGCATTTGCACCTGATCGAGAATAAACCATTCAGTATTGGAGACCTTGAAATTATCCCCATTCGCGGTTTTCATTATAAATTGCCGGTTTTTGGATTCCGAATTGGAAAAATTGCTTATGTCACCGATGTGAACCGTTTGGAAACACCTGAGATCGATAAAATCCGCGGACTGGAAATTCTGGTTGTAAATGCCTTGCGAAAAGAAGATCACATTTCGCATTACAGTTTGACACAGGCGCTTGATTTAATTGCTGATGTTAAGCCTGGGAAAGCCTACCTGACACATCTTTCGCACCAAATGGGATTTTACGATGAGGTGCAAAAAGAACTTCCGGAGAATGTTTTTTTGTCGTACGACGGGCTGGAGATTTTTGTTTGAAGATGTTTTCTATGTCCTTTGGGTTAAGCCAACGGCAAAGGATAGCAAAATTTACAATGATTGAGCCATATCCTGTCCGTCAGTTTTAACTGACGGACAGGATTAAAAAACAATCTTATCAATAGGAATTACAGGCATTTCCTCAAAATCGACCAGTGCATTTACCAAACCAACTTTCTGAAAACTCCGGATATCTTCTTCCCTGATTTCCTTTTCTGAAATAATTCCCTGATCGAGCAGAAATTGTCGTTTGGTTCCCTTGAGTAAGGGCGTTGTTGGTGTAAACCATTTCGTGCCGTCGAAAAAGAGGAGATTCGCGGCAAACGAATCGCTGACAAAACCATCTTTTACAATGATGACATCATCACAATCTCCACGTTGTGCAAACAATTCCTGAAGAATTTGCCGGTCGGTATATTTTAAATGGTAATCCACACTTTCGTGGTGCACCACTTTCAGGCTTTGAATTTTTCGAAAAACGTACGGCTCAATTTCAACTTTTTCGATTTGATTTCGATACAATACCCGAACTTTAAACAAGCCGCTTTTGCAATCTTCAGGAATAACAATTGCCCCGGCCAGATTGGGTTTTGACGCTTCAGGATACAACTCGGCCATTGAGCGGTTCAGGCGGCTCTGGTGATATTCGATATGTGAAATTATTCCATCTTTCAGCTTTAATGATTCAACTAACTGGCACATAAACTTTCTGAATTACTTCGTTATACTCTGTTTGGCAATCGCTTAAAAAGGTGATTCCGCCACCACTTTTAAAAATCAATTTGTCGCCTTTTTGTTCCAGATACCTGATTAAAACACAGCTATCGAGATTCTTTCCGTCGAAAACACCAAAAATGCCTGTGTAATAACCTCGCTGGTGTGTTTCAATATTCCTGATAATCTCAAGGGTTTTTAATTTTGGCGCACCGCATATTGATCCGGCAGGCAACATCTTGGCCAGAATACTTCCGATATTTTGCGTGTAATTGGCTGGTAATTTACCCGAAATTTGTGAACTCATTTGCAACAAATCGCCGCGGTTGGTTTTAATCCGGTCGATGTACATAAACCTGTCGACTTTAACATCATCGGCAACCATGCTTAAATCGTTTCGAATTAAATCGACAATGGTATGATGTTCGGCCACTTCTTTTTCATCTGACCTTAAAATCTGCTCAGCATGTTCAATTCCGGCATCAATGGTTCCTTTCATCGGGTACGACGAAATAATCCCATCGTTAATCCTGACAAATATTTCAGGAGAAAAACACACGAACTGGTTTTTGAGCCAGATTTTATACGGAGCCACACTGCGATGAAAAATTTCTTCCGGCGAAAGATTGGTTTCAACCAGGGTTGGCATCGTCAGGTTTAGCAAATAGGTATCGCCGGCATGAATGTATTCCTGAACTTTATTGAATGCTGTTCGATATTCTTCAAAACTAACCGGAAGCGTGATCCATGAAATTTGTTTTTCCGGCGCCGGAATCGTCTGCCGAATATTCGACTTTTCAGGAGTTTGCCAGTGCAGCGACTGGTCGTCGGGTTCAAACAGCAACGGTTTTTCAAAATCGAAATCGATGAGAAAGGCAAAAGACTTGCCTTTTGCTCCCAATTCATTCATCAGCTCTACTGTATGTTTCTGTTTTTCGTTCATCGCAGGCGTCAAAGATAAATAAAAGAGTTACTGACTTTGAACGAGTTTTGCCAAACCTGATTTTTTCGTTTCATAAATTCTGAAAATTGCTTGAAAAAATGATCAACAATCTGGTTTTTGTGTGTTATTTTTGACTGATGAGCATAGCCGAAAATATAAAACTAATTCAATCGAATTTGCCCGAAACGGTGCACCTGGTCGCTGTTTCGAAAACCAAACCTGCCGAATTCCTGATGGAAGCTTACCAGACCGGGCAACGTGCCTTTGGTGAAAATAAGGTTCAGGAAATGCTGTGGAAATACGAAGCATTGCCAAAAGATATTGAGTGGCATTTTATCGGGCACATGCAAACCAACAAGGTGAAATACATTGTTCCATTTGTGCACCTCATTCATGGCGTCGACTCATTTAAACTCCTGAAAACCATAAATTCCGAAGCAAAAAAAATTGACCGGAACATTCCCTGCTTGCTTCAGTTTCACATCGCTGAAGAGGAAACCAAATTCGGTCTTTCACTTCATGAAGCTGAAGAAATCCTGAATTCCGAAGAATTTAAAGCGCTCGAAAACGTTACCATTTCAGGAGTGATGGGCATGGCAACTTACACCGACAACGAAACCCAAATCAGGAAAGAATTTGCATACCTGAAAGCCTGTTTCGGAAAATTAAAACAGGGTTATTTCGCCGGAAAGCCTGAATTTAAAGAGATTTCGATGGGCATGTCGGGCGATTATTGGATAGCCGTTGAACAGGGAAGCACGATGGTGAGAATTGGAAGTACCATTTTTGGTGAACGAAACTATTCGACCCAATTATGATTTTTCGGAACTTTGTAATTGGCAAAAAAAATATAGGTTTGTTCTTTTATAATTCGAATCGCTGAAATACGAAATTTTACCTGAAAAGAAAAGCCAACGTCCGAAACAGTGATTTCATTAAAACCAAATTAACAACGAAGAATATGGCTAATTTAGAAACCAGATACATGGGATTAAAGCTTCGAAATCCCTTAATCGTGGCCAGTTCAGGCCTCACAAACTCGGTTGAAAAAATTAAAGATCTCGAAAATGCGGGAGCCGGAGCGGTAGTCCTGAAATCGATTTTCGAAGAACAAATTAACAACGAGGTGAATCATCTGATCAATCGCGATCCGCAAAACCAATATCCTGAAGCTGAAGATTACATCTGGAATTACACCCGGAATAATTCAATTACGCATCACCTGAATTTATTGAGCGAAGCCAAAAAGGAGACCGAAATTCCGATTATTGCCAGTATCAATTGCATGTCGGCTTCGGAATGGACCATTTTTGCCAAGGATTTTGAAAACGCCGGAGCAGATGCATTGGAACTAAACTTATTTTTTGTTCCGACTAATCGCCATAAATCGGCCGAGGAAATTGAGCAGCTTTACCTGAACATCGTTTCTGAAGTAAAAAAGAATGTGCGAATTCCGGTTTCAGTAAAAATTGGATTTTACTACACCAACCTGATACAAATGGCCGACAAACTGGTGGCCAACGGCGCCGATGCGCTGGTACTTTTCAACCGGTATTACGAGCCCGACATCAACATTGCCAAACTCGAACTTACATCGTCCGAAATATTTAGCTCGCCAGCCGACATTCGGCGGTCGTTGCGCTGGATCGGACTGATTTCGTCGCAATTGCCCAAAGTTGAAATTGCTGCCGGAACTGGTATTCACGATGGAGAAGCCGTTATTAAAGAACTTTTGGCTGGCGCACGCGTCACGCAGGTTTGCTCTACGGTTTACATTAACGGTTCACAAATTATTGCCGGGATGCTCAGCGATTTAACAGCTTTTATGAAAAAATGGAATTTCAAAACCATCGACGATTTCCGTGGCCGTTTGTCGTACAAAAACATTCCTGACCCGATGATGTACGAGCGGGCTCAGTTTATGAAATATTTTTCCGGAATGTAGATTTTCGACATAAGAAAGGCCGTCAAGCGAATTCTTGACGGCCTTTCTTATTTTTACATTTTTTTTGAATTTCTCTTAAAATCCGATGGAAGGCAAAAAGTCAATCACATCAAGCATCAATACTTTTTTGTCTTCCGGAGCGCTCTGAATGGCTTTCTCCAGAAGATCAATTTCAACATCAATCTTTCGCTGATCAATTTGCGCCGTCATATTCATAATGACCGTGTAAGCCTCGAAGGCAATCAGGAATTCGTTGTCAATGAGCAACTCAACAAAAAGCGACAAATAATTACTGTAATCAAGCCCGTTTTCCCAGCAGCTCGATATCAGCTCTTTTAGTTCGGGAGCGTATTTCTGATTCTGAATGGCTTCAATAATCAGCGGAATGGAATCGCTTTCCTTCAGGTTGGCAAACAAACCGGCAATCTTCTTTTTAACTTCCGGATCCTGTGTCAGATGCAGCAATTCGATCAACACCGGAATATCGGAAACTCTTCCGGAAACCCTTAGTTCCTCAAGAGTTTCAATAACTTTGAGCGAATCAGTTGATTCAAGTCCTCTCAGAATATTTTTGTACTCGTTTTGTGAATTCTCACCGGTCATCTCGTATTTTTTTTCTGAATATTCTGCAAAAATAATAATTTGAATTTAAGATGACCTTTTTAAAGGATTGGTTGTGCCATAGAAATTGTAAATTAAGTTATATGAGTATCCGTTACTTTACCTCAAATGAAAAACTTCCCTTTGTATACAGACAGGGGCAAAGCTTCTCTTTGATTTTAGGCATAAATCCGGATATTCATATTAAGTTAACATCCGGTTCTGCCGTGCCCGAAAAATTCAGAATTAATTCGGTTTACCTTCCTAAATTTTAACTTTGCAGTCGAAAAAAACGATTGATGAATAAGAATACCAAGGAACTTGCCGAACTTGACATTTCGCGGCTGATGCTCAAATATTTTATTCCTGCTTTTATCGGCGTGTTTGTAAATGCACTTTATAATATTGTCGACCGTATTTTTATCGGGCAAGGCGTGGGTTCGCTGGCATTGAGCGGAATCTCGGCTATTTTCCCGATAATGTTGATTGTTATGGGCTTTGGTATGCTAATTGGCATTGGATCAGGCGTTCTGATTTCGATAAACATGGGCAAGCGAGACTTGAAAAGCGCCGAAAAAATCCTGGGCAGTAGTTTTTTGCTCATGATTCTTGTTTCGGTTGTCATCACGATCATTGGTTTTTCCATCAAAGGGCCGCTGCTGCGTTCGTTTGGCGCCACTCCCGAAACCATTACTTACGCCAACGATTACCTGAATATTATTCTGGCCGGAACTGTTTTTCAGGTCGTCGGATTTTCGCTCAACAACATTATCCGATCCGAAGGAAACGCCCGCACCGCTATGTTTTCCATGATTATCAGCGCAGGAACAAATCTGGTTCTCGATCCGGTTTTTATTTTTGGCTTCGGAATGGGCGTAAAAGGCGCGGCTTATGCCACTGTTATTTCCATGATTGTACTGACGATCTGGGTGATTGCACATTTCCGGAGTTCGAAAGCAGTGGTCAAACTGAAGCGGGAAAATATTATTTTCGACCGGAAAATTCTGCTAGGAATAGTAGCTATCGGTATGGCGCCATTTTTTATGCAAATTGCAAATAGTTTTGTTCAGGGTTTGCTCAATACCAAACTTATTGCATTCGGAGGCGATCTGGCAGTAGGCGCTATGGGTATTGTAAACAGTATATCAACCATGATTGTGATGGCCATTGTAGCGATAAATATGGCGTCACAACCAATTATCAGTTTTAATTACGGCGCTAAATCTTTCGGGCGAGTCAAAGAAACATTGCGAATTGCCATGATTGCGGCGACCGGAATTGCAGTTTTTGCATTTATCATGGTCGAAACATTTCCTGAAAGCATTGTGAAATTGTTCAATTCTTCGGATGCCGGATTGCTTGGCATTGGCAGGCAGGGTTTGCGTCTTGGCCTGATGGCTTTGCCATTCATCGGGTTTCAGGTTGTCGTTGGTAATTTCTTTCAGTCGGTAGGTAACGCCAAAATCGCGGTGTTTTTAACTTTGCTTCGTCAGGTCATAATACTTATTCCGCTGATTTTTATTCTCCCAAATTATCTCGGGCTCAAAGGAATCTGGTTATCCATGCCTATTTCTGATATTGCTTCAGCACTCGTGGTCGTATTTATTCTGATTTATCACTGGAGAAAGCTAAATGGATTGACAGAAATCACGCAAGTTTCCTGAAAAACAGAGACTAAAACTCAACGGTGACGCCGATTTTCCTGAGTTCTTCAATTTGCGAAAGCGGTATTTTATTTCCTGTCAGATCGGCAAATTCAAGCGTTTCGATTTCGAATAACGACGAAATATCATCGATGGAATTGTACGACAGATCAACACTTTTTAAGCAGGGTAAAAAAACGAGCGCATCAATATACCCAATCTGGTTGTTCGAAAGGTTTAGTTCCTGAATGCTGGTCAAACCGGCCAAATTCGCAAGATCGTAAATCCGGTTAAACGACAAATCAAGAGTCACTGTATGAATGCAGTATTCCAATCCATCCAAATCATCAATTTCGCATTCCGAAAGCTCCAGTTCGTCCAATTCTTCGAGGTAATAAACCGGAAATCCGGTAGCTGTATCGCCAAATTGCCTGATTTGCACGGCTTCATAAACCGTGTAACCTCCTTTACGGGTTTTCTGCTGTTTTTTGTGTGTCTTTTTGTCGCTTTCCTGGAAATAACTGAACCCTGAACCAGTTACGTCCCATTCATATTCAGGATGGTAATCGATGTCTTCGTAACTCTCAATGTTGGCGGCAATTTCCTCAATATCCTGAATCACAAAAATGTGTTCGAACTTCGAAAGCAAAGCAGTATCTCCGTCGGCTGCGGCAAGTTCAATCTGGCTGCGGTATGATGCGCCCCGATCGGGATGATACAGCGAAATAATTTTCGCAAAGCCTTTTCCGTCGGCTTCAATTTTAATTTCCACCCATTCCGCGATTAACTCCGAAATCACGTTCAGCTTTTCAAACTGCTTTTCCTTGTAGAGCAAAATCAGGTTTTGTGCAATTTTATTCAGATTTGGCTCCGACCAGGCTTCCAGAAGTTTAACCGAATGTGCTTTTATTTCGTGCATAACTAATTATAAAAGAGTTTTACATGCCTGTCACTTCCTGAAATTTCAGGAAATCGCCGTCAATTATCTACAATTTCGCGCCTTTATTAGTTGCCGAACAATGCGCGCTTTTCGTTAAAGTGAACGTGTCAGCTCAAAAAATATTTCCTGAATAAAACGTGTGACGGATCCTGGTTTGCCATCTTTTACATTGAATTCGTCGAATTTTACAACCGGAGTAATTTCGCTTCCGGTGCCAACAATCATCATTTCGTCCATGCCGGCCAGTTCAGAGGCAAGAATTCCTTCTTCAACAATGTTGATATTATTCTCCCGGCAAATTTCCAGAACTACTTTCCTGGTGATGCCTGGCAATATCAGGTTCGAATCGGGATGTGTGAAAACTACGCCGTTTTTTACAGCCATAAAACTGGAGTGCGAGCCTTCGGTGACAATTCCATTTCGGATAAAAATAGTTTCGGCAGCGCCATTCTCATAGGCTTTTTGAGCTGCCATTACATTGGGAAGCAGCGAAATCGATTTGATGTCGCAACGCAGCCAGCGAATATCTTCGGTGGTCACTACTCTCACACCGTTCTTTAATTCATCAGGTTTCGAAGCGAATGGAAAAGCAGTCGCATAAACGGTTGGTTCAATATCTTCAGGAAATCGGTGTATACGTGTATGACTTCCGCGCGAAATCTGCAAGTAAACGCCTGCGTCGCTATCTTCCAGTCCGTTCTTTTCAAGCAATTCCTGAAATACCGGTTCCAGGTGTTCACATCCAAAGAAATTTATCTGCACTTCGTGCAAACTTCTTTGTAACCTTTCTATGTGATCGCTGTATCTGAAAGGTTTTCCGCGGTAATATTTAATTACTTCATAAACTCCGTCAGCAAAATTAAAACCTCGGTCTTCCGGAGAGATAAAAGCTTCATTTTTAGGAATCAGGTTCCCATTGAGATATACGATTTCAGCCATGTTTTTTGGCATTTAAATTATGTGCGGCCAATTTAATCAAGTTTTCACAACTACCTGTGAGATTCGACAGTTATTACCACATTCCCGGTTTTCTGTCCGGTTTCAACATATCTGGTTGCCTCCGGAATTTGTTCCAAGGTATATTTTCTGTCAATCACCGGTTTATATTGGCCGGCTTTATGAAGTTCCTTTAAAAAAATCACATCTTGTTTACTGATGGTTGGGATCGGAAATAATAGTTTTCTCCCGCCAAGCAACGGAGTAATCAACGCCAGAAAAGGGTTTTGACCGCCGGGCCCAAGTTCGGTAGAAATATAGATTCCCTTCTTTTTGAGCAGCGGCTTGCATTTTCGAAATGTGCTTTTGCCCACTGCATCGAATATAAAATCGAAGGTTTGATTCAGTTTT